>NZ_JBWGIO010000017.1:0-164201 GCF_057784215.1 Mesorhizobium sp. CNPSo 4661
CTCTCTGCACAAGGCCCCCACATCCTCACCTGCCAGCATCCGCTCAACGGTTGCTAGCTTCACCTCTCGGCTAAATTTGCGTCTTCCGGGCATCAGTCCCTCTTAGGACTGTCCCTTATACCTCTGTCTCAATTTTGGGGTGCACTCCAGTAGGCAGTAGGCAGTAGGCAGTAGGCAGTAGGCAGTAGGGGGTTTATTCAGGTGCGAGCTTGATAATAAGCTGGCGAAGCATTTTTCCGATGGCTTCTGTGGCTGACAGCATGTGATGAACCTCATCACGAGTGGCCAGGCCGATGCGTTCTGCGATCTGGAGGTGCGTCTCGACCTCCTTCAGAGAGCCCTGTGCTATTCTGAGAAACTGCTGATAAGAGCCGGTGTTGTCTCGGCCGTAACCCTCCGCAATGTTTGCGGGGATAGATGTGGCCGAGCGGCGAATTTGGCTGGTCAACCCATACAATTCTTCTTTTGGCCATGCCTTGGTCAATGAGTAGGTAGCGACAGCCAAATCCATGGCTTGCTGCCAGACGATCAAATCCTTGTACGAGTTGATCTTGCCGGACATCTTTCCCTACTGCCTACTGCCTACTGCCTACTGCCTACTGCCTACTGCCTACTGCCTACCAATCATCGCCCGCGCAATGATGACGCGCATGATCTCGTTGGTGCCTTCGAGGATCTGATGGACGCGGAGATCCCGCACCAGCTTCTCGATGCCGTAATCGTGCAGATAGCCGTAGCCGCCATGCAACTGCAGCGCCTGGTTGGCGATGTCGAAGCCGATATCGGTGACGAAGCGCTTGGCCATCGCAGACCATTTGCCGGCATCCGGCGCCTTGCGGTCGAGCTTGGAAGCGGCTGCGTAGAGGAAGATGCGGGCCGCCTGCAGTTCCGTCTCCATGTCGGCCAGCCTGAACTGCAGCGCCTGGAACTGGTTGATCTTGGAGCCGAAGGCCTTGCGCTCACCCGTATAGGCAAGCGCCTTGTCGAGCGCCGACTGCGCCCCGCCCAGCGAACAGGCGGCGATGTTGAGCCGGCCGCCGTCGAGCCCGGCCATGGCGATGCCGAAGCCGGCGCCTTCGGTGGCGAGCAGGTTCTCGGCCGGCACCTTGCAATCCTCGAAGATGACCTGGCGGGTCGACTGCATGTGCCAGCCCATCTTGTGCTCGTTGGCACCGAAGGAGAGACCGGGTGCATCCTTGGGCACGACGAAGGTCGAAATGCCTTTCGGGCCGTCGCCGCCGGTGCGCGCCATCACGACATAGAGGTCGCTGTCGCCGGCTCCGGAGATGAACTGCTTGGCGCCGTTGAGCACGTAGTCGCCGCCGCTCTTCACCGCGCGCGTCTTCAGCGCAGCCGCATCCGAGCCCGAGCCGGGCTCGGTCAGGCAATAGCTCGCCAGCCATTCCATCGAGGTCAGTTTCGGCAGGAAGCGCTGGCGCTGCTCTTCGCTGCCGAAGCGGTCGATCATCGAGGCCGCCATGTTGTGGATGGAAATGAAGGAGGAGAAGGCCGGGTCGGCGTGGGCGAGCGCCTCGAAAATCAGCACCGCATCGAGCCGTCCAAGCGCCGAGCCGCCGACGTCGTCGCGCACATAGATGCCGCCAAGGCCAAGCGGCCCGGTCTCGCGGATCACGTCGGCGGGGAAGTGCTTTGCCTTGTCCCAGTCGAGCGCATTGGGCGCGACGCGGTCCGCCGCGAAGGCCTGGGCCATCTCCTGGATGGCGCGCTGTTCCTCGTTGAGTTCGAATTGGCCAGTGCCCGCATCGACTGCCGCGTCCATGGCGTGCTCCCTGTCGTTTCAGGCCTTCTGGCCTGTCGTTTTTGGCTTTGCGCGCCGTTCAATCTAGACCAATGATGCCGCCGCGCAACCCGGGCCGTTGAGAACCGGCTGTGCACGGAATGACTAACGGAGCTCTTGCGTGCCGACAATTTTCGAAGAGTTGCTGGATCGATTCCGCGGCTATCTCGCCGGCGTCGACAGCAACCGGGTCGCGGACGAGATCGCGCGCATCGGCTGGGACATGCCGGTCCGTGCGCTCGAACCGCGCGCGCTTGGCTGCCTTGGCCATCTCGATCGCATCGCCGAGCTTGCACCGGCCGACGCCAAGCCGCTGGCGCATTTCGTTGCCGACCATCGGGGCGCGTTGCGCTGGGGACAGACCTATACACCGGCCGATTTCGGGCAAACCTTCATCGACAATTACGGTTGGCTGGAAGTGTTCGGCACGCGCGGACACTTCGTCAATGACGAGGTAGCCGCGGGCCTGCTGATCCTCGGGCCGGACATCGTCTATCCCGACCATCACCACATCGCCGAGGAAATTTACATCCCACTGACCGGCGGCACGGAATGGCGGATGGGCGAGGGCAATTTCCATGTCCGCGAGGCCGGCGAGGTCATTCACCACGCCTCCAACGTCAATCATGCCATGCGCACGGGCAAGGAGCCGCTGATGGCGCTCTATCTCTGGCGCGGCGGGCCGCTGGCGCAGAAATCGACGATCGGCTCGTTGAACGACTTGAGGGGCAGGGGCTGATGGCCAAGGCGATCATGCTGCAGGGCACCGGCTCCGATGTCGGCAAGACGGTGTTGGTCGCGGGGCTTTGCCGCGCCGCGAGAAATCGTGGGCTGAAGGTCAGGCCGTTCAAGCCGCAGAACATGTCGAACAACGCGGCCGTCGCCGACATCCCCGACGACAACAGGGCCGGCGAGGGTGAGATCGGCCGCGGGCAATGGCTGCAGGCGCTGGCCTGCGGCGTGCGGCCGACCGTCCATATGAACCCGGTGCTGCTCAAGCCGCAGAGCGATATCGGCTCGCAAGTGGTGGTGCAGGGCAAGGTCTATGGCGAGGCGCGGGCGCGCGACTACCAGGCGATGAAGGCCGGACTGATGGACGCGGTGCTCGATTCCTGGGACAAGGTCGGCGAGGGCGCCGACCTCGTCATCGTCGAGGGCGCCGGCTCGCCGGCCGAGATCAATCTCAGGAGCCGCGACATCGCCAATATGGGTTTTGCGACGCGCGCCAATGTGCCGGTGATCCTGGTCGGCGACATCGATCGCGGCGGCGTCATCGCTTCCGTGGCCGGCACGCATCTCATCCTGCCGGAGGAAGACCGGCGCATGATCGCCGGCTATCTCATCAACAAGTTCCGCGGCGACGTCTCCTTGTTCGACGACGGGATAGGCGCGATCGAAAAATTCACCGGCTGGCGCTGCTTCGGCGTCGTGCCGTGGCTGAAGGCGGCCGGCCGGCTGCCTTCGGAGGATTCCGTCGTGCTAGAACGCCTCGCTTCCGGCGAGAAACGGGCGCTGAAGGTGGCGGTGCCGATGCTGGCGCGCATTGCCAATTTCGACGATCTCGATCCGCTCAAGGCAGAGCCGCAGGTCGAGGTTGTGTTCGTGCCGCCGGGAAAACCGCTGCCTCAGGATGCCGGACTCGTCGTCATTCCCGGCTCGAAATCGACCATCGGCGATCTCATCAAATTCCGCGAGAATGGCTGGGATCGCGACCTTCTTGCGCACCGCAAGCGCGGCGGCCATGTCGTCGGCATCTGCGGCGGCTACCAGATGCTTGGCCGCATCGTGCGCGATCCCGACGGCATCGAAGGCAACGTCACCGAGGCCGAGGGTCTCGGCCTGCTCGACATCGAAACGGTAATGGAGCCGGAAAAGACCGTGCGCAATTCAAGCGCGCATTCGCTGCAATTCGGCCTGCCGCTCGAGGGCTACGAGATCCATCTCGGCCGCACCACCGGCCCGGACACCGCGCGGCCTTCGGCGATCCTAAACGGTGTCGAGGACGGCGCCGTTTCCGCCGACGGCAAGGTGATCGGCACCTATCTGCACGGGCTGTTTGCCGCCGACGCTTTTCGCGCCGCCTACCTTGAGAGCCTTGGCGTCAGGGGAGGCGGCATCGACTATCGCGCGGACGTCGAGAAGGCGCTGGACGAGGTCGCGGCCGAGCTGGAGAAGCATCTCGACTGCGATGCGATTTTCGGATTGGCGCGATAGGCCTCTCACCAACGTCTGAGATTGGCGAAAACGCTCATCGGATCGTCATTCTATGGCGGAGCAAGGAGCGAAGCGACGCGCGCAGACCATAGAATCCATTCCGTGACGTTAAAGCGCGTCGCGATCTTTCAGATTCGCTCCATGCGCTTTAGGTTTTTGATTTTACGCATGTCTTTATCCCGAAACCGGTTCCCACTTTCGGGAGACATGCTTTAAGGCGCAGCAACGGTACAGAATTTTGCTCCGCTGCGTCCCTCGGCGAAAGTAACGGCATGGATCCTCGGGTCTGCGCGCGTCGCTTCGCTCCTTGCTTCGCCCGTGGATGACGAAGTTGAGACGCTGTCGCCAATCCCCAACGTCGGCGAGACGTCCTACGCCTTCTCTCCCGCCTTCGGCCAATAGGTGCCGAAGGACCAGACATTGCCTTCCGGGTCGAGGCAGATGAACTCGCGGCTGCCATAGTCGCGGTCGACCAGTTCCTGGATGATCCTGGCACCGGCCGTCTTCGCCTTGGCGTAGGCGGCATCGGCGTCATCGACGGCGATGTAGATCGACTTGCCGCCGCCCCCGCCTGGATCACCGACCATCTTGCCGTAATCGTCGTCGCGCGCGCTGCCCAACATGATCATCGAGGAACCGAAGGTCAGCTCGGCGTGGTGGATTGTGTCGCCTTCGCCGTAGCGGGCGCGCAGTTCGAAGCCGAAGGCCTCGCTCAGCCAGTCGATCATCTTGGCGGCGTTCCTGTAGCGAAGAGCCGGATAGAGACGGGGTGCTTCGTTTGCTGTCGGCATGACAATCTCCCTGTGCCGGTTGATGAATGCCAGTTTGTGCGAAGGCAGTTTCCCCGTCTTGAAGAAATGTTACCGCGCCGGCGCCTACATCGACGCTGCGAGCGCCGTCGGCGTTTCGCCGGCAAGCTGGCGAAATTCGCGCACCAGATGCGCCTGATCGGCGTAGCCGCAGTCGGCGGCGATGCCGGCCCAGTCATCGTCCTGCTGCTTCGACAGCGAAAGCGCGCGATTGAAGCGCACGATGCGTGACAAGGTCTTCGGGCCGATGCCGATCGCGTCGGTGAATTTGGCAGCCAGATGCTTGCGGCTCCAGCCGATCTCGCCGGCGAGGGCCGCAATGCGGGTGCGGCCGCCCGACTCTATGACCGTCCTGTAGGCCCAGGCGATTTCGGGCGAAAGCCCATTCGCTTCGGCAAGACGCCCAGCGATGAAATCCTCGGCAATGTCGAAGCGCGCGTCCCAACCCGACGCCTCGCCGAGTTGTTCGCGCAGAGCGACGCCGTCAAAACCCAGCGCGTCGTCCAACCCGATCATGCGGTCCCGCAACTCGCTCATCGGCAGGCCGAAGAATTGCCTGGCGCCAAGCGGCGTGAAATTGACCTGGACGCAGCAGGCGCCGCCGAAGGATTCGATCATGACTGGACCGGCATAGAGGCCGGCGGCGAAGCTGGCGTAACGATCGTTGTCGCCCGGTGTGTGGCCGAGTCCGATGGCGAAGGCTTCGGCAAAGCTGATCACCAGCGGCACGGTCAGCGAGGCGTATTCGACGATGCGGAAATGGCCAGAGCAAGTCTCCCGATAGCCGCAGATGTCCGTGACGATGCCTGCAAGCGACGCGGCGGGCTTGCGCCGGACCATCTCGAAATGGAGGGCGGGAGAGCGATTATCCTGTCGATGGCGCTCTGGCTCGTCGGACATGGCGCAAGCCTAGCAGACCGCGTCCTCAAATCAAAAGCGCCCGGCAGGGCCGGGCGCTCCGAGTTGCCAGAGAATGTTGCGCTCACGCGCCGCGCATCAGGCAGCCGGCGGCGAGCACGATATAGGCGATGAGCATGATCCAAACAGACGCAAGCGGAATGAATGCAAGAACGCCAAGAGCGGCGAGAAGGCCGATGATGGCGATGACCAATGAAATAATGAACACGATCTGGGTAGGTGCACTGAGATTCATGTCCGTCCCTCCAACATGATTCGCACACCCCGATAGTATCAGCAGGAGCCTCAGACACCAATGAGCTGGCGCAGGGGATTGGCCGGGTCGGCCAGCAACTTCGCGGCGAGCGCCAGGCAGACGACCACCAGCAGCGGCTTGATCAGCTTTGCGCCGATCCGGATGGCAAGGCTGGCGCCGACACGGGCGCCAAGGAATTGCGCCACGCCCATCATCAGGCCGATCTTCCAATCGATGACGCCGACGGCGGCAAAGACGATGAAGCCGCCGATGTTGGAAGCGAAATTGAGCAGCTTGGTATGCGCCGTCGCCTTGAGCACGCCATAGCCGGCAAGGGTGACGAAGGCGAGCATGTAGAAGGAGCCGGCGCCGGGGCCGAAGACGCCGTCATAGAAGCCGACCAGCGGCGGGATGATCAGCCCGAACAGGAAAGGCGACAGCCGCTCGGCGCGGTCGACGTCGTCCATGTTCGGCTTCAGCGCGAAATAGAGCGCGATGGCGATCAGAAGCAGCGGCAGCAGGGCGCGCAGGAAATCACCGGGAACGACGGTCGCAAGCAATGCACCGATCGCGCCGCCGACAAGCGCCAGCAGCGCCGACGGCAGCTGACGGCGCAGGTCGACCTGGCCGTTGGCGGCATAGTGGATGGTGGCCGAGCCGGAACCAAACATGCCCTGCAGTTTGTTGGTGCCGAGCGCGGCGACCGGCGAAAAGCCGGCGAGCAGCAGCGCCGGGATCGTGATCAGCCCGCCACCGCCGGCGATCGAGTCGACGAAGCCGGCGGCAAAGGCGGCAGCAATCAAAATGAGGATGGTCTGCAGGGTAAGGTCGATCATCAGGCAAGTCGCGGCGAGGAGAGCCGCAGCTTGCATCACGCTCAACCAGTTTGCGCAAGACCAATTCCACGCCAGATCGGTTCGCCGTTCCACGTCGAACCGCTCTGTTCTTTGCATTGGCGCAATTCCGGACGGAAAACCGCTTCACACTTTTCCTGGAATTGCTCTAACAATCAGATGGAATCGCGGAGGAGGCTGATAGCGATGGCGCTGCTCGACCAGATACGTTCGATCTTCGACGGTGACCCGGGTGTGCGCAAGGTGGCGGACGACCCGGTGCTGTCGGCGGAACTTTTGATGCTGTTCCGCATGATCCTGGCTGACGGCTCGGTCTCGGAGAGCGAGATGGTCGTCTTCCGGCACATCTGCAAGGAAGCCTTCGGCATCCCGGAGGCCAGCATCGAAAGTGTCATCGAATATCTCAACGACTATGGCTACGAGACCAACGGCTCGCAGGCGATCGCGCTGTTCCGCGATCTCGATGTCGAGCGGCGAAAGCTGCTTGCGCGCCACATGGCCGAGATCGCCAAGGCCGATTCCAAGCTGGCGGAGAGCGAAGTCCGGCTGCTGCGTCGCACGCTTGACCTGCTCGATATCCGTCCAGTCGATGTGGTGAAGCCGGAGAGCTGAAGCCGACTGTTCGTCTACCCCTGTTCCTGCATTTTGCGCGCGATGGCGCGGTGGAGGTCGGGCGCCGCCGCGACCAGCGCCTGCGCCGCTTCCGAACGCGGATGGTCGAGCACATCGGCGGCCCGGCCGCGCTCGACGATCTTGCCCTCATGCATGACCAGCACCTCGTCGGCCATGGCGCGGGCGACCGTCAGGTCATGGGTGATGAAGAGATAGGCGATGCCGAGCTTCTGGTTGAGCTCGGCGAAAAGGTCGAGGATCTGGGCGCGGATCGAGACGTCCAGCGCCGAGACCGGCTCGTCGGCGACCACCAGCTTCGGGCGCGTGATGATGGCGCGGGCGATCGACAGGCGCTGGCGCTGGCCGCCCGAGAATTCATGCGGGTACTTGTCCATGTCGCGGGGACCGAGACCGACTTCATCCAGCGCATGGGCGACCATCTCGCGGCGCTCGGCCAGGGGCGGCTGCCTTTCGAGAAGATGCAGCGGCTCTGCCACCAGCTTCTCCACCTTCTGGCGCGGGTCGAAGGAGCCGTAAGGATCCTGGAACACCACCTGCATGTCGCGCCGGGCCGGCCTCAGCGCCGCTTCCGGCTTGCCCGTGATGGGCTCGCCGCGAAAGCGGATCGTGCCCGCCGTCGGTTTGTCGAGCGCCAGGATCATGCGGGCAAGCGTGGACTTTCCGCAGCCCGAGCGGCCGACCAGCGCCACCGATTGCGCGGGCTCGATGGTGAGCGAGACATCGTCGACGGCCCGGATCGGTCGCGCCGGTCGGAACAAGGATATGCGCCGTCCCGGATAATCCCGGCCGACGCCATCGACTTCGAGCAGGGGTTTTGCCGAGCCGGCAAGGTGCGGTTTCGGGCGCGCCGGCACGTGCATGGAGGCCAGCGCCAGCTCGCGCGTGTAGGGATGCTGTTGCTCCGACAACGTGCGCGCGGTGTCGCCGGCCTCCGTCACCTCGCCGCGGCGCAGGATGGTCAGGCGATCGGCCATCTCGGTCACCACCGCGAGGTCGTGCGAGATGAGCAGCAGCCCCATGCGGTTCTCGCGCACGAGATCGCGCAAAAGATCGAGGATCTGCGCCTGCAGCACCACGTCGAGCGCCGTCGTCGGCTCGTCGGCGATGAGCAATTTCGGCTTCAGCGCGCAGGCGATGGCGATGACGACGCGCTGGCGCTGACCGCCGGACAGTTCATGCGGGTAGCGCGACAGCGGGAATTTGGCCTCGGGCAGCCCGACGCGGTCGAGGATTTTTCGGGCGCGGTCCTCGGCCTCGGCGCGGCCGGCCTTGGTGTGCCAGCGGATGCCTTCGGCGACCTGCTCGCCGATGGTCTTGACCGGATTGAGCGCCGTCATCGGCTCCTGGAAGACCATGCCGATATCGTCGCCGCGCAAGGCGCACATCTGGTCCTCGCTCGCGGCAAGGATGTCGATGCCGTTGAAGGCGACGCGGCCGTCGGCACGAGCCAGATGCGGCAAAAGCCGCATGATCGTCAGCGCCGTCATCGACTTGCCGGAGCCGGATTCGCCGACCAGGCCGACCACCTCGCCTGGCGCGATGGTCAGCTCGACGCCCTTGAGGATCGGTGTGGCGCCGATCGTCAGCGACAGGTTCTCGATCTCGAGCAGGCTCATCTGCGCCGCCGCGATTTTGGATCGAGGATGTCGGCGATGCCGTCGCCGAGCAGGTTCAGACCAAGCACGGTGACGACGATGGCCATGCCGGGAAAGATCGCCATCCAGGGCGCCGTCACCATGCGGGTCTGCGCGTCGAACAGCATGCGGCCCCAGCTCGGCATCGGCGGCTGGGCGCCAAGGCCGACATAGGAAAGCCCGGCTTCGGCGAGGATGCCCAGCGCGAACTGGATCGTGCCCTGGACAAGCAGCAGCGTCGCGACGTTGGGCAGGATGTGCTCGACGCTGATGCGCGTCATGCCCTTGCCCGCGGCACGCGCGGCAAGGATGAACTCGCGCGGCCAGATGGCTAAAGCGCCGGCGCGGGCGACGCGGGCGAAGACCGGGATGTTGAAGATGCCGATGGCGATGATGGCGTTGACGGCGCCAGGGCCGAAGATCGCCGTGATCATGATCGCCGAAAGCAGAGCCGGAAAGGCGAAGACGAGATCGTTGACGCGCATCAGCGCCTCGTCGGCCATTCCGCCGCGCGCGGCGGCGAAGGCGCCGAGCGGCACGCCGATGCCCATGCCGATACCGACCGCGACCAGCGCGACTGCGATCGAATTGCGGGCGCCGACCATGATCATCGACAGGATGTCGCGGCCGAAATGGTCGGTGCCGAACCAGTGTACCCAGGAGGGCGGCTGCGTCTTGTCGGCGATCACCAGCCTGGTGACGTCAAAGGGCGTCCACAGGAAGGAGAGGAGCGCGACGGCCACGACCAGCAGCGTGATGATGAGCCCGATCAGGAAGGAGCGGTTGCCGAAGGCCTTGGCCAGCACGCCGGCAATGGTCTCTTCGGGCAGGTCGACGCGCATGGTCATTGCCGGCCCCTGAGGCGGGGGTCAACGATGGCGTAGGAGAAGTCGACAACGAGGTTGATCAGGATCACGGCGGCGACCAGCAGCATGACGATGCTCTCGACGACGATCAGGTCACGCTGGGTGATGGCCTGGAAGATCAACCGGCCGAGGCCAGGCAGGTAAAAGACATTCTCGATGATGATGGTGCCGGCGAGCAGGAAGGCGAATTGCAGGCCGAGGATGGTAAGCACCGGGATCATGGCGTTGCGCAGCGCATGGCGCCACAGAACTGCGCGGTAGGGCAGGCCCTTGGCGCGGGCGGTGCGGATATAGTCTTCGTTCAGCACCTCGATGAGCGCCGAGCGGGCGACGCGCGCCAGGATCGCCGCCTGCGGCAGGGCGAGGGCAATGGCGGGCAGGATCAGGGATTTCAGCGCCGTCCAGATACCGGCGCTCCAACCCGGGAAACCGCCGGCCGGAACCAGCCGCAGCCAGACGGCGAACAGATAGATCAGCATCAGCGCGAACCAGAAATTCGGCACGGCGACGCCGAGCTGGGCGGCGCCCATGGAAAGCGTGTCGCTCGCCCGGCCCTGGCGGCTGGCGGAGAAGACGCCGACCGGAATGGCGATGATGGTCGAGAGCGCCAGCGCGATCAGCGCCAGCGGCAGTGAGACCACGACGCGTTCACGCACCAGGTCGATGACCGGCACCGAATAGGTGTAGGAGCGGCCGAAATCGAGGCTGAGCAAGCCCGCCGCCCAGTGGAGATAGCGCAGCACCAACGGCGCGTTCAGCCCCATCTGGTCGCGCAACACTTCGACCTGCTCGGCGCTGGCATTCATGCCCAGCATCAGGCGCGCCGGGTCGCCGGGCAGGATCTCCATAACCGCGAACACCACGATCGAGGCCAGCACCAGGGTGAGGGCCGCAATGATCAGGCGCTTCAGGAGATAGGCTGTCATTGCGGGATGGTTTGGTTGGCGGGTGCAGAGACTGGGCAAAGATGGCGTTCTGTCGCCCCCCTCTCTGGCCTGCCGGGCATCTCCCCCTCAAGGGGGGAGATCAGCAGTTTCCGCGCCGGTGACACCAACGCGGCGCAGGAAATTGGCGAAAGCAGCGAAGGGAGCGCAATCTCCCCCCTTGAGGGGGAGATGCCCGGCAGGGCAGAGAGGGGGGCGACGGAACGCAACGTTTGCCCTTGGCCGACTGCCCTCAATCCGTCCACTTGACCTTGGTGAGATCGTCCGCCTCGATCGGCCAGTTCGTCCACATGCCCTGCAGCTTGGCGTCCCAGACGCCGATCTTGGGCAGCTCGAACAGGTAAACGGCGGGCACGTCGTGCGCGAGAATCTTCTGCGCCTCGCCCAGCAGTTCCAGCCTCTTGTCCTTGTCGACCGTGGTGCCGAGCGCCTTGATGACATCGTTGAACTTCGGATTGTCATACTGGAAATAGTAGCCGGGCCGCGAATAGATATCGATGTCGTTCGGCTCGACATGGGAAACAATCGTCAGGTCGTAATCCTTGTTGGTGAAGACCTGGCTCAGCCACTCCGCCCATTCGACCGGGATGATCTGCAGATTGACCCCGATCTCCTTCAGTTGGGACTGGATCACCTGGCCGCCGTCGCGTGCGTAGGGCACGGGCGGCAGCTTGATCGTGGCCGAGAAGCCGTTCTCCAGCCCCGCTTCCTTCAGATACTCCTTGGCCTTGGCGATGTCGTGCGGATAGACTCCGGTGAGATCGACATAGCCCGCATCGCCTGGCGAGAAATGAGAGCCAATCGGCTTTCCAAGACCGTTCGAGGCCGCTGCGATGATAGCGCTGCGATCGATCGCCGAGGCGAGCGCCTGCCGCACCGCAAGCTTGTCGAAGGGTGGCTTCTTGTTGTTGATCGACAGGATTGTCTCGCCCTCGGTCGAGCCGATCACGACGCTGAAGCGCGGGTCGGACTGGAGCTGCCCGAGCGCGTCTTGCGCGGGCATGTTGGCGAAAGCCTGGATGTCACCCGAGAGCAGTGCGGGGACAGCCGCGGCGGCGTCGGGAACGATGCGGAATGTCGCCTTGTCGAGCGCGACGGGTGTACCCCAGTAGTCCGGGTTCTTGACGAGTGTGATCTCGGAACCCTTCGCCCAGTGATCGAGCTTGAATGGACCAGTGCCGATCGGCTTGTCCTTATTGCCGTCGGCCGATCCCTTCGCCACGATCACCGCCGCAACCTGGCCCACGTCGTAGAGGAAATCGCCCTGCGGCCCGTCGAGGGTGACCTTAACGGTCGCCGGATCGACCGCCGTGACATCGGTGATGTGCGCAAAGAGCTGTTTTTGCGGATTGAGCGAATCCTTGGCACGTGCCCGGTCCAGCGAGAATTTAACGTCGTCGGCGCTGAAGGCCGAGCCATCGTGGAACTTCACGCCGGAATGCAGCTTGAACGTGTAGGCCTTGCCGTCGTCGGAGACTGCCCAGCTCTCGGCGAGAGCGGGCTGAACCCGGCCATTGTCGTCGATGCGCGTCAGCCCTTCAAAGACATTGGCATAGGTGACTTCGCCGATGGCCGCGGCCGCGCCGGCGGTCGGATCGAGATGTGGCGGCTCGAGCACGATCCCGAGCGTGAGATCAGTGCGCGCGGCAAAGGCCGACGTGGCGGCGGCAAGCGACAGCACAGCCGCGGCCAGGATGGTCTTCCACAGTTTCATCGCTGAACTCCCATTGCTCAAAACGTGGTCAAGCTGGCGGATAGAAGCGTGATTTCGCGCGCGAGTAAATCGCGTTTCATGCTGCCGTGTCCCGCCGCGGGAAATGTTTTTCCCATGATCGGCGCAATCAGTCCGTCGTGCCTCTCAGCAGGATGTTGAGACCGATCGCCATCACCTTGGCCGATTCCACCATGTCGGCGATGCCCACCCATTCGTCCGGCCTGTGCGCGAGGTCGAGAATGCCCGGGCCATAGGCGATGCAATCGTAGAGGTGGCCGATGCGCGCGACATGCTTCTGGTCGTAGGTGCCGGGCGAGATGACGTAGTCGGGTTCGCGGTCGAACACCGCCATGATGCCTTTCGCGACGGCCTGCACCACCGGCGCGTCACGCTCGGTCATCAGCGGCAGCACCTCCATCAGGTCGCGGATCTCGTAGTCGAATTTCTTGCGCTCGCGCTTCAGCCGCTCGAGGATGCCTGTGACTTCGCTTTTGACGGTGGCGATGTCCTCTTCCAGCAGGAAACGCCTGTCGATGGTGAGCCGGCAGGAATCCGGCACGTTGGGCGAGGGCAGCCCCGGCCGGAAATCCTCGGTCTGGCCGCCATGGATGGAATTGATGTTCATGGTCGAGCGCCTGGCGCCTTCCGGCACCACCGGCATGCGCGTCATCTTGCGGTCGAGGGCCGGGAACAGCTCGTCCTCGAAAGCCTGCAGGACGGCGCCCATATGGCGCACCGCATTGTCGCCGAGGAACGGCATCGAGCCATGCGCGATCTCGCCCTTGGTCTCGATCTCGGCCCACCAGACGCCGCGATGGCCAAGGCAGATGCGATCCTTGTTCAGCGGTTCGGGAATGATGACGTGGTCGACCTTCGGCTTCGAGAAATAGCCGAGCCGCGCCAGATGGGCGACGCCGCCGAAACCGCCCGATTCCTCGTCCGCCGTGCCCGATATCTCGATGGCGCCGGGAAAATCCGGATGGACCTCCATGAAGGCCTCGACGGCGATGACCGAGGCCGCCAGGCCGCCCTTCATGTCGCAGGCACCGCGGCCATAGACCCTGCCGTCCTTCACCACGCCGGCGAAGGGATCGACGGTCCAGCCTTCGCCCGCCTCGACCACGTCGATATGCGAGTTGAAATGCACGCAAGGTCCGGGCGAGCGGCCGTCGAAGCGGGCGACGACGTTAACGCGCGGATAGCGGTCGCTGTCGCCGGGCGCGCCTTCGGCACGGATGAACTCGGTTTCGAAGCCGCGTTTCCTGAGACGCGCGCCGAGAAACTCGGCGCATGGCCGGTAGGCTCCGCCTGGCGGGTTGACGGTCGGAAAGCGGATCAGGTCCGCGGTCAGCGCAACGAGGTCGTCGACCCGACCCTCGACCGCCTTGAGAAGTCGTTCATTCATCCGGCGGATTGAAGAAGGAACGCGGCACTTTTGCAAGCAGCCAGTCGCTCATTGCCACACGACGATCCGGGCATGGCCCAACGCGCCTTCCTAAACTCCAGAGGGTGAGTGTCGCAGCGGCAACTATACCGGGAAAATCGTTCAAATTCACCGCATTGGATTGGCGGATTCGTCAACGAGTGTGTGGTACTTAACGCATCTGCCGGCAAAAAGATGGAAAAACCGCGCGAATGGCAGGGGGCAATCAAAGGGGTTTGATCGCATGAAAAAGTTCGTTCTCATGGCAACCGTGCTGGCAACCGCGTTGTTCGGCATGTCTATCGCAAGCCGGGCGGCCACGCTGGTCGCCAACATCGATGTCTCGACACAGACCATGACCGTCAGCAAATACGGCCAGGTTGTTTACCGCTGGAGCGTGTCGACCGCGCGCAAGGGCTACTTCACGCCGCGCGGCAGCTACCGGCCGCAATGGACCGCCCGGATGTGGTATTCGCGCAAGTATGACAACTCGCCGATGCCCTATTCGGTGTTCTTCCACGGCGGCTACGCCATCCACGGCACCGGGGCGGTGAGAAATCTCGGGCGCCCGGCCTCGCATGGCTGCGTGCGCCTGCATCCGGCCAACGCCGCGATGTTCTATGCGATGGTCAAGGAAGTCGGCTTCGGCAACACGCGGATCGTCGTGGCCAACTGAGTTTGGCCGGACCGAGGATTTCACCCGGCGCAGGCGGCGACTGCTGCCTACGCCTCGGTGATCGTTGAGCGTTGCCTTAAAGCCTCACATGCCACGAAAAACAATGGCTTACGCCATGTTCGACTGGTTTGTATCGCTGCGCAGTGGTAGATAAGCAGACGCTAATCTCGTTTGCTTGGGGACTACAGATGTATCGATTTCTTCTAGGCGCCGCACTCGCGGCAACGGCCACCTCAGCCTTCGCTGCCGATGCGCCGGTTGTTCTGGATCAGGAACTCGCACAGCCGCATATTTCGGGCTATGGCGAGCTCTATCTCGGCGGCCTTTATTTTTCGGTCCCAGGCGATCACGAGACGGGCACGGCGGCCGGTGGCGCCGCTCGCGTCAATTTCCCGATTGATGCCCGCTGGAACATCCAGACCGATGCCGTCGTCGATTCGCTTTGGGTGCAGGGAACGAACATCTACAGCTATGGCGGGGCCGTTCATGGCTACTGGCGCGACCCGAGCTCTTATGCACTTGGCGGGTTTGCGACGCTCAATGGATATGGCGGCGACGAAGGTCTAAGCGACGCGAACCTCTATAGCTTCACCGTCGGTCCTGAAGCTCAGGCGTATTTCGGCAACGTGACGCTCTATGGCCAAGTTTACTACGGCCAGTTGCGGGCAAGCGGCGAATCCGAGCATTTCGACAATTGGGGCGGGCGCGGCGTGGTGCGCTTCTTTGCTCAGGACAACCTTCGCTTCGATGGTGAACTTGGATACTCGCGACTGTCCGCGGGTGGCGGTCATCTCGACACTCTCACAGGCGCTTTGCAGGCGACCTACAGGTTTTCCGGCACGCCCTGGTCCGTGTTTGGGCGCTATCAGTGGGACCACCTGACGATATCCGAGGCGTCGGGCAGCGTGAACGTCCACAAGTATGTGGTCGGGCTAAGGGCCAGCTTCGGCTCGGATACCCTGCTTTCAGAAGACCGCAATGGCGCGACCATGGACACTTACCGGCCGAACTTCGGGGTGCCGATCTTCTGAGATCGCTTTGCTGGCCTGATCGCCAAGCCAATATCGATGCCGCGAAGATCAATCTTCGCGGCTTTTCTTTTTTGTGTGTAGTGAAGTCCGCGAGGCTTTTCCGGCCGCAAATAGGCTAGAGCGGTTCAGCGTTTCACGGAATCGCCGAACCGCTCTAAGTCTTTGTTTTTACGCAATTCCGGACGGAAAACCGCTACGCACTTTTCCTGGAATTGCTCTAGCCTCGGTGGTTCGGAATCTCAGTTGGCGGGTTTTGCCTGTCCGCGCTTGCGGCGGCGGCCGCTGATTTCCCAGCGCTTGTGGAACCACATCCACTGTCCGGGATCCTCACGCACCCAGCGCTCGACGACATCGGTGAGCAGCTGGGTGGTGGCTGCGACATCGACGCTGCCGCCTTCGGTGCGCGGCAAGGTCAGCTTGTCCTCGATTTCCAGGCGGAAGCGGTTGCCCGGCAGCCTGACGCAGCGGGCGGGGTAGACATCGCAGTCATAGTGGCGCGCCAGCATGCCGAGCATCGGATTGCTCTGGCATGGGCGGTCGAAGAAGGTCGTGTCCACGCCGCCCGAGAATTTCTGATCGACCAGCACGCCGATATTGCCGCCCTTTTCCAGGATGGCGGCAAGGGCGAAGGACGCGCCGGTGGAGGAGGGCAGCAGGGCGCCCATCGAGGAGCGGCGCGTCGAGTGGATGTAGTCGGCGAGATAGGGGTTGTTCGGTGGGCGAAACAGCGCCGTGATGTTCATGCCGAACGTGGCGGCGGCCACTGGCAGCAACTCGAAATTGCCGAGATGGCCGGTGAACAGGATGTGCGGCTTCTTCTCGCCGGCGATCTCGTGGAAATGCTCGACGCCGCGTACCTCGACCCGGCCCGGCTCCGAGGCGTCCGGATCGAAGTCGAACAGCGCATCGAGGAAGATGTATTCGGCCGCGAGGCGGGCCATGTTGCCCCACATGTCGCGTGCGATGGCCTCGATCTCGGCGTCGCTCTTTTGCGGGTAGGCGAGGCGCAGATTTTCGACTGCTACACGATGGCGCCCGACCAGCGGGCCGATGCGGCGGGCGGCACGGTCGGCGAAGTTGAGCGCGCTGTCAGGCGGCAGAAGGCGCAGCAGCGAGAGCAACACGATGGCGAGCTTGGCGACCAGCCAGTGCTCCAGCTGGCGCAGCCGCAAGCCGTAGCGGAACATCAAGTCCCGGCGGGCTTTCCTGAACACCTTGCCGACCATCTTGTCTCAGGAAACGCGCAGGATGATCTTGCCGAAGACGTCGCGGCCTTCCATGCGCTTCAGCGCGGCGTCGATGTCGTCGAAACCCACCTCGGTATCGATGACCGGGGCAACGAGCCCCGCCGCCATCTTCTGCATGGCGTTGGCCATGTTCTCCATGCGGCAGCCAAAGGAGCCGAGCAGCTTCAGCTGCTGCTGGAAGAGCTGCATCAGGTTGACCTGCGTCGACACGCCTGAGGTCGAGCCGCAGGTGACGAGGCGGCCGCCGCGCTTCAGGCACAGCATCGAGCCAGCGAAGGTGTCGGCGCCGACATGCTCGAACACCACGTCGACGCCCTTCTTCCTGGTCAGCTTGCGCACCACGCCTTCGAAACGGTCCTCGCGGTAGTTGATGACGTGATCGGCGCCAAGCGCCCTGGCCTTGTCGATCTTGTCGTTCGAGCCGACCGTGGTGATGACGGTGCAGCCCATCTTCTTGGCGAGTTGGATTGCGGCGGAGCCGATGCCGGAGCCGCCGGCATGGACGAGGATGGTTTCGCCGGGCTCTAGCCTGGCGTTGTCGAACAGCATATGCTCGACCGTGCCGAAGGTGACCGGAGCGACCGCGGCGCCGATCTCGGTGACGCCGGGAGGAGCGGGCACCAGCAGGCGTGCCGGCAGGTTGATCTTTTCCTGGGCGAAGCCGTCGAGATGGAAGCCATGGACGCCGGACACATGCTCGCAGAGATTGTCGCGGCCTTCGCGGCAGGCGCGGCAGAGCCCGCAGGTGCGGGCGCCATAGATCGACACCAATTGGCCCGGCAAGAGATTGGAGACGCCCGGTCCGACCGCCTCGACCTCGCCGGCGGCTTCGGCGCCGACGACCAGCGGCAGCTTGCGCTTGGCAAACGCCATGCCGCGCCAGCCCCAGACGTCGATATGGTTGAGCGCCACCGCCTTGATGCGGAGCGTCACTTCGCCCAGCGAAGGCGGCGGGGGAGGCGGCAGGTCCACCGTTTCAAGGCGGCGGTCCTCGATAAGTTGCAATGCGCGCATAGGGCCTGTCGGTTCAGTTCTAAAGCGCGTTGCGCTTTAGTTCTTTGTTTATGCATGTCGTCATCGCAAAACCGATTTCACTTTTGCGCGACATACATTGGCTGAAAAAGTCCGCTTAGACCGGTTCCCGCGCCATGACAAGGCAGGTGTTCTGGCCGCCGAAGCCGAAGGAATTCGACAAAACGGTGCCAACCTCGGCGTTGCGCTTCTTGTTCGGCACGACATCGAGGACGATCGCCGGATCGGGATTGTCGTAATTGATGGTCGGCGGGATGACGCTTTCGCGCATGGTCATCAGCGAGAAGGCTGCCTCCACCGCGCCGGCGGCCGACAGTGTGTGGCCAATCATCGACTTGTTCGACGAGACCGGCATCGAGCCGATGCGCTCGCCGAAGACGGTGGACAGCGACAGGTGCTCCATCTTGTCGTTTTCGGGCGTCGAGGTGCCGTGCGCGTTGACGTAGTCGATCTCGTCCTCGCTCATGCCCGCATCGGCAAGGGCGGCGCGCACCGCCGCGATCGCCGGCGAGGCATCGGGCTTGGAGCGGGTGCGGTGGAAATCGTCGGCTTTTTCACCGCAGCCGCTCATGATGCCGAGGACCGTCGCGCCACGAGCCAATGCGGCTTCCAGCGATTCCAGCACCAGCGCGCCGGATCCTTCGGCCAGCACGAAGCCATCGCGATCCTTGGAGAAAGGCTTTGAGGCCTTTTCAGGAATGTCGTTGTGGGTGGAGAGAGCGGAGAGCAGCGAGAAGCGGATCAGCGCTTCGGCGGTGGCGGAACCGTCCGCGCCGATCGACAGCGCCTTGTCGCATTCGCCGCGGCGGATCGCCTCGACGCCGAGCTGGATGGCGGTAGCGCCTGAGGCGCATGCGGTCGAGAGCGTTATCGGCAGGCCGCGCGTGCCGAACCGGTCGGCGAGACGATCGGCGATCGAGCCGAACTGGGTGGTTTCGAAAATGTCGAGCTCCTTCAGCCCGCGCGCCACGCGCAGCAGCCTTTCTGCGCCGCCATCCTGCTTGTCGGCATTGTAGAGCGAGAAGCGGTCGGCCCAGTCGAGCTCGACCGGCGGCGAAGCGAGGAACAGCGGGCCGCCGAAATCGCCGGAATCGAGGCCTGCTTCCGACACGGCTTCCTGGGCGGCGGTCTCGGCCAGTTCGTAAGTGAGGTGACTGGCGCCCCTGGAACTCGACGGCAGGAAGTCGACCATGCCGGAAATGCGCGTGTTGAGCTGATCGACGGGAAAGCGGGTGATCGGATGGATGCCGGATTTCCCCGAGGTCAGCGCTGCCCAGTTGTCTGCTTTGCCGACGCCGAGCGAGGTCACCACGCCGATGCCGGTCACGGCGACGATTGGCCTGCCCATGTGGTCGCGAAGATTGGCCATGCTTTGTCTGCCTCGTTATCGAGCAATTCCAGGAAAGTGTGTAGCGGCTTTCCGCCCGGAATTGCGGAAAAACCGATCTAGGCGGCTTTCACCAGCCCAAGGCCCTCGAATTGGTGATAGCCGATCGCGGTTGCAAGGACGGAATTCGGGGCGCCCTGGAATGGGCGCTCCACTGTGGCATCGAAGACAGGGTAGCCGGCCTTGCGGTCGACGGCCATTGCCGCGAGCGCAACCGCAAAGGGGAATTGAGCCTCCTTCATGTGGCCGGTCAGCGTCGAGAAAGCACGCACGGCCAAAGCCGGGTTGGCGTCGAGCACGGCCTTCTCGGCCGCCGTAGCGGCGTGGGCGCCGGAGGCGGCGGAAATCGTCAGCAGATCGCCGTCCGGAAGGGCGGCCTTTTTCAGCAGCGCCGCGATTTCGGCATTCAGTTCGCCGCGCCGGCGCCTTGCACGGCCGGAGACTACGGGGCCAAGCTCGGCGTAGATCTTGCGGCCCCGGTTTTTCGCGTGCTCGCGCTGCTCCAGCACCAGGAAAGCGCCGCCCGAGCCCGTCACCACACCGCCGCCTTCTGCGCCCTGGCGTTGCCAGACCGGCTTCCATGGGCCGCGATGCAGGTAACCGGCGAGCTCATAGCCGAGCAGCATGTCGGAATGCTCGGTCTGGAAGGCACCGCCGACCAGAACATGGGTCGATTGTCCCGAGCGGATGCGCGCGGCCGCCGTCTCGACGGCCGATACGCCGGCGCCCTCCTCGCCCATGAAGGTGCGCGACGAACCGGTGACCTTGTGGACGATCGAGATGTTGCCGGCGAGCAGGTTGGAGAGCTGGGCAAGGAACAGCGTCGGCCGCAGTTCCGTGGTCAGCTTCTCGTTGAGCAGCACGTCGCGGTCGTTGCGGCTCTCGGAGGCCGCGAGGATCGCGGCATCGACGGCTTCGTCGCGCTCGCCGCCGCCGGCCGCCACCACCATGTCCATGGTCGTGCAAAGCTCATCATCGCCCTTGATGCCGGCGTCATCCAGCGCCAGGCCGGCGACATAGGTGCCGAGGCGCTGCCAGGTTTCCATCTGGCGCTGGTCGCCGCGCTTGGCGATCTGCAGGTTCCAGTCGATCTCGGGCAGGGGATGGATGGTGTAAGGCGCAAAGCGCTCAGCCTCGAGCACCGGCTGGAAGCCGGGCTGCGTGAGCTTCTGCCAATGCGCGTCGGGACCTTCTCCCAGTGAAGAGACAAGGCCGATACCGGTGATGACGACGTCGTGGGAACTCATGGGCGGCTGTTGTGGGTCAGCAGACAGGGCGCGTCAAGGCAGCGCTCGAACAGTCTCAGGCCGCCTTGGCCGCGACCAGCGCGTCGATCTTGGCGCACAGGTTCTTCATGACGAAGTAATCGTCGGTCGAAGCCTTGCCGTCGTTGACTTCCTGCGTCCACTTCTCGAGCGGCACCTTGATGCCGAATTCCTTGTCGATGGCAAAGACGATGTCGAGGAAATCGAGGCTGTCGATGCCGAGGTCGTCAATGGTGTGGCTCTCGGGCGTGATGGTGTCGATATCGATCTCGCTGGTATCGGCAATGATCTTGGCGACTTTCTCGAACGTGGTGGACAAGGGCTCTTCCTTCGGTTGCGGGCGGAATCTGTCCGCATCTTGCTTTGGGCGCTGTCTAATCGGTTTTTCCCGGCAGGAAAAGGCCTGATGCGCCGGCCGCAGATGGGTAGGGGGCCGGGCAAACGCAAGAAGGGCCGCCGGTCGACCCGGCGGCCCTTCCATTTTGCGCTGCGTCGGCTTTTATTCCAATGCATGCCGTTGTCCCAAAACCGGAACCACTTTTGGGCGACATGCATCAGTCGCGGAGCTTAACCAGGTCGTTGAGCAGCCCGCCCGTCCCGTTGTGGACGGTGAGCCGCTCGACCTTGCCGGCGATGGCCTCGAGAGCCTCGAGCTCCTTCAGCCGCAGCATCACCGGGTTCTCGGCCATCACCTTGGCCGTGTTGAGCAGCGAACGCGTGGCGTTCGTCTCTTCCCGGCGCCGGATGACGTTGGCCTCGGCCTGCTTTTCGGCCGAAACCACCTGGTTGAGGATCTCGCGCATATCGCCCGGCAGGATCACATCCTTGAGGGCGATATCGCTGACCTCCAGGCCGATCGCGGCCATGTCCTCGCGCACCTTGGCCGCGGCGTCCTCGTCGACCGTCACCTTCTTTTCAAGGATCTGGTCCAGCGTGAGCGCGCCGAGCGTCTTGCGGAAGGCGTACTGCAGGGCGCGGTAAAGGGCTTCGGAGAAGTCCTTCACCGTCGCCACCGCCTTGACCGGATCAACGACCTGGTACTCGGCGGCGATGTTGACGCGGATCGTGACGCGATCCCTGGTCAGCACTTCCTGCCCGGCGACATCGAGCGACTGGCGCTTGAGGTCGACGACCTTGATCTGCACCATGCGTCCGACGCTCCAAAAGCCATGCACGCCCGCCGTCAGGGTGCGCACAAGCACACCGTCGACGAAGAGCAGCCCGGCCTGACCGTCCACGACTGGATGGACGGACATCAGCTCCGCCTTCCTGGCCTGGCCAAGCCGGCGCATGACCGCCGGATCGATGGCGAGATCGGCCGAAGTGTCGATCATCGTCACCTTCCACGGACCGGCATCCGTCCACAGCACGAGCTTGCGGTCCGGCGCCAGCACGGCGTGGAGGCTCCCGTCACGCTCGATGACGGCGACCTCCGTGCGCCCGGTGCGAACGACCGTGAAGTGCCGCGCGGCCACGTCCGGGAGCTTGTCGAACAACGCCTTCTCGTATGCCGAAACGAATTCCGGATTCTTCAGATCGTGCCTGGAGACCTCGAGGCTCCCGCGCCGGTTGGCGAGCGCGTGCTCACCCGGCATCAGGACAGCCTTGATCTCACCCTTGTAGAGGGTGAGGGCACGTTCGTTTTCCTTTACGAGGACGCGCTCGCGTCCAAGAACCTTGTCGAGAATAGTCGTCATTGTCTTACTCCTGTCGGGCATGGCCCCATGCGAGGCGTCACGTCATGCGTCGATCGTCCTTTTCTTTTCTCGTTTCACGTCGTTTCGTACTTCATGTCCCGGCATGAATGATCCGGGGACCGGTGGCATCCGCGCGAAGCGGGCCTTCGGGAGCGGATCGCGGGGCAGTGAAGCGGGCGCCGGAGGCCAAGCCTCCCTTGCCGACGACACCGCGCCTTGATCGTCACCGCGGGCCTGGCCGCGAGCCGACGGCCTCGGACCGTTCGATACGGCCTCGGCCCGAAGGCTTCAGCCGTCCGTCAAGTCTTCAGCATTCCGGCCCCCGGACCGTTTTGGATAACACCTTGGAAGGGTGTCGGCTTAACAGGCCGTTGGAGAAGGAATCGAACCTTCGACAATCAGATTATGAGTCTGACGCTCTAACCAAACTGAGCTATCCATGTCGTGGGTGTGGGAGTCGAACCCTGCCTCCGGACCCAAATCCGGCGCTCTCCGTGAGCTACACCCGCAATCCCAACACCCGAAACGGCGCCGTATACAGAGCGGCAAAGCCGCCTGCACGGGCGGAGACAAAAGCTCCAACCGTTGTGCTCGCTTCGGTTTTCGTGACCGGGAGCGCGCCTATAGACCCTGCGACGGGTTGTCGCAAGCGGCATTGTCGCGGCGCATTTGCGGCTTCTTCCGGGTGTGGCATTTCGGCTACAGTAGTGAGCCGCGCGGGCCGGCGCCTTAGAATGTGACGCGTCCCAGCACCTTGAGGCCGTCGCCTTCCGGCGCCACCACCACGGCCTCGCCCTCGCGCGGCGCTATGCCGGTGAGCGCCTGGATGTTTTCCAGATGCGTGACCAGCACCAGATTGTCGGAGCCGGAATAACCGCGGATCTCCTTCATGACCGCTTCCATTTGCGCGGCCTTTTCGGCCGGGTCGGTTTTGAGCAGATCAAGCGGCGCGAAGGGCTGCGGCTCGGATTCGAAAGCGATGCGCGCTGTGTCGAGGCAGCGGCAGTAGCGGCTGGAGAGCACGTGATCGATCGGCGCCGCGCGTGCCGCGAACAGCGCGCCGATACGGCTTGCCTGCTGCCTGCCGCGCTCAGACAAATTGAGCTGCGTGGCGCAATTGCCGACGTCGAAATTGGCCGGGTCGGCAGCTCCGGTGACGAAGGCATGGCGAAGCAGCACGATATGGCCGCCGTCGCGCAGCAGCGCCCAGCCGGCGTCGGTCGCATGGGCAAGGCTCGGAACAGCTAGGAGAAAAAGCGCCAGAACAATTCGCAGCATCGGAAGTCCTTCGGCGGCCCGGAGGGGCCAAGGCCGTGATTGGCATATAGGGACCGCAAAGCCGGCCGGAAAACAAGCAGCGGCTACGGGGAGCGGCGCATGGCGCCAATTGCACCGCGGTCAGGGCTCGCCTATCACGGGAAAAATGTCTCCGCCCAGAAAATGACTCCGCTCACCGAAACCGTCCTCTTCGTCTTCAGCCTCGTGGCGCTCGGCTATCTGGCCGGGCTCACCGGTTATCTGAAGCCGGCGAGCGGGGAGGGCATTTCCGAGTTCGCGGTCAACGTGGCGATGCCGCTGCTGCTCTTCCAGACCATGGTCAAATCGGACTTCCACGGCGTCACGCCTTGGTCGCTGTGGGGCGCTTATTTCGCGGCCGCGGCGATCACATGGGCCGCGGGCCATCTGGTGATGACCCGGCTGTTCGGGCGAGATGCGCGCGCGGGCATCGTCGGCGGCGTGTCATCGGCCTATTCCAACGTCGTGCTGCTCGGCGCGCCCTTCATCCTCGGCATCTTCGGCGCGAGCGGCTTCGAGGTGCTGTCGCTGCTGGTCTCGGTCCACCTGCCAATCATGATGATGGCCTCGATCGTGCTGTTCGAGATGTTCGGGCGCGGCAGCAGCGAGACGGTCCATCCGCTGCGTGTCATCAAAAGCTTCCTCAGGCGGCTGTTCATCAATCCGCTGATCATCGGCATCCTGGCGGGGCTTGCCTGGCGCCTCACCGGCGCGCCTCTGCCCGACCTTGTCGAACGGCTGGTCGACACGCTCGCCGACACAGCCGGCCCGGTGGCGCTGTTCGCCATGGGGCTCAGCCTGCGCCGCTTCGGCATCTCCGGCAATATCCGGCCGGCGCTGGCGCTGTCGGGCCTGAAACTGTTCCTGATGCCAGCGCTGGTGCTGGTGTTCGTCTGGCTGCTCGGCCTGCCGCCGCTGACGGCCAAGGTCGCTGTGGTGGCTGCAGCACTGCCTTCGGGTATCAACTCCTACCTGATCGCCGTTCAGTTCAACACCGGCCAGGCGCTGGCTTCGAACCAGATGACCCTTGCCACCGCCAGCGCGGTGGTGACCACGTCGTTCTGGCTGACGGTGGTCATCCACGTCTTCGGATAGAGCCGCCGAACTCGCTCGCCTTTGCTGGCCCAACCCCTATATGCCATCTTGTGATTGCTTGCCCGCCTTTCCCTAGGTAAGAGCAATGCGCCGGCGTGCGGCTCTTAAGCACGCCTCAACGGATATCCAGAAAAACGGCCGATCAGCGCGCCGAACGGAGGCCAGACCATGCTTCAGAAAACCAGCCATTTCATGCGCCAGGCCAATCTCATCAATGGCGAATGGGTGCAGGCCGACAGCGGCCAGACCATCGACGTCAACAATCCGGCGACGGGCCTCAAGATCGGCACCGTGCCGAAGGCCGGCAAGGCCGAGACCCGCCGCGCCATCGCGGCGGCAAACGAAGCGTTCAAGAGCTGGCGCAAGACGACGGCGCTCGAGCGCTCCAAACTTCTGCGCAAGCTGCATGACGCGATGATGGACAATCAGGACGTGCTGGCCGAACTCTTGACCATCGAGCAGGGCAAGTCGCTGTTCGAATCCAAGGGCGAGATCGGCTCGGCCGCTGCTTACATCCTGTGGTTCGCCGAAGAGGGCCGCCGCACCTATGGCGATGTCGTGCCGTCGCCATGGGCTGACCGCCGCATCCTGGTGACCAAGGAGCCGGTGGGCGTCATCGCCGCCATCACGCCGTGGAATTTCCCGTCCTCGATGCTGGCCCGCAAGCTCGGTCCGGCGCTGGCGGCCGGGTGCACGGCGGTGGTCAAGCCGGCGACGCAGACGCCCTATTCCGGTCTTGCCTGGGGCGCGCTCGCCGAGGAAGTCGGCTTCCCCAAGGGCGTCGTCAATATCCTGACCGGCTCGGCCGCCGAGATCGGCGACGAGATTTGCGCCAACCCGTTGGTGTCGAAGATCACCTTCACCGGCTCGACCGAGGTCGGCAAACTCCTCATTCAGAAGTCCTCGGTGACGGTCAAGAAAGTGTCGATGGAACTCGGCGGCAATGCGCCATTCATCGTCTTCGACGACGCCGACATCGACCGAGCCGTGACCGGCGCGATCACCGCCAAGTACCGTAACTCCGGCCAGACCTGCGTGTGCACCAATCGCTTCCTGGTGCAGGCCGGCGTCTATGACAAGTTCGTCGAGAAGCTGGCCGCCGCCAGCAACGATCTCAAGGTCGGCTCGGGCCTGGAGCAAGGCGTGCAGCAGGGTCCGCTGATCGACGAGAAGGCGGTCGAGAAGGTCGAGGAACTGATCGCGGACGCTACCTCCAAGGGCGGCAAGGTCGTCGCCGGCGGCAAGCGCCATGCGCTGGGCGGCTCGTTCTTCCAGCCGACCGTGATCGCCGACGCGTCGCCCAAGATGCGCTTCATGAAGGAAGAAATCTTTGGGCCGGTGGCGCCGGTGTTCAAGTTCGAGACCGAGGAAGAGGCCGTGGCTTTGGCCAACGACACCGAGTTCGGCCTTGCCTGCTATTTCTACACCGGCGATCTCGGCCGCGCCTTCCGCGTCATGGAAGGGCTGAAATACGGCATGGTCGGCGTCAATGAAGGCCTGATCACCACGCCCGAGGCGCCATTCGGCGGCGTCAAGGAATCGGGCCTCGGCAAGGAAGGCGGACATCAGGGCATCGAGGACTATCTCGACACCAAATATGTCTGCATCGGTGGCCTCGGTCTCTGATATCGATCCCCGGGACACGGCAGGCGCTAGAGTGGTTCATCGTTTCACGGAAACGGTGAACTGCTCTATCTCTTTGTTTTGACGCAATTCCGGACGGAAAACCGCGTTACACTTTTCCTGGAATTGCTTTAGCCTGCCCTTGCCGGATGATACGCGGCCGGCCTAAATCCACGGATCGGAAATGACATTTCGGGCATGGCGATGAAAGACGGCGAGGTCTTCGGCACGACGCAGGCGGGCGAGGCCGTGCGCCGCTTCGCCATCCGCGGCGGGGGCCTCACCGCCAACATCATCGGCCTCGGCGCCATCGTCCAGGATCTCCGGCTCAGTGGCCATGACGCGCCGCTGGTGCTGGGCTACGACCGTTTCGAACCCTACGAGACCGACCGCGCCTTCTTTGGAGCGGTCGTGGGCCGCTTCGCCAACCGCATCGGCGGCGGCCGTTTCACCATCGCCGGCAACCGCTATCAGACCGAGCAGAATTTTCTCGGCAAGCACACGCTGCATGGCGGCTCGGAAGGCTTTTTCCACCGGCCATGGACCGTCTCGCTGCACGGCCGCGATTTCGTGACGCTGACGCTGCACGACCCGGACGGAACCATGGGATTCCCCGGCGCGCTCGACGTCACCTGCACCTACCGGCTGAAGATCCCCGGCACGCTCAGCATGGAACTGACCGCGACCTGCGAGGAGCCGACGCTCTGCAACCTCGCGCAGCACTCCTATTTCAATCTCGACGATGGCGGGGCCGGCGACATCCTCGACCACCGACTGATGCTCAACGCCGGCGCCTACACGCCCGTCGACGACGAGATGATTCCGACCGGCGTTGTGAAGCCGGTCGACGGCACGCCTTTCGATTTCCGGCAGGCGCGGGCGCTGCGCATGGAAATGGAAGGCGAGCAGCTTCGCTACGACCTGAATTACTGCCTGGCTTCCAGCCGCGGGCCGCTGCACCAGGCGGCGTGGGTGCAAGGCGCCAATTCCGGCGTCGAGATGGAAGTGTGGACCACCGAACCGGGACTGCAGCTTTATAGCGGTCAGTTCGTCGCGCCGACATCGCCGGGGCTCGACGGTCGCCACTACAAGGCGTTTTCAGGCCTCTGCCTCGAGGCGCAGACCTGGCCGGACGCGCCGAACCGGCCTTATTTCCCGCAGGCGACGCTGTGGCCCGGGCAGATCTATCATCAGGTCACGGAATATCGGTTCCGGTTGCCTTAAAGTTCTTCCCTATTGAAGTGAATCTGCCTGAAGCTTCGATAACGCTTAACTGTCGAACGCGGTTCGCAATGTCTCGAACGGCGCCAACGCGCCGCGAACCTGCACGACCGCGGCGGCGACTTTGTGGGCACGACGCGCCGCGTCGGCGGGCGCATGACCGGTAATTCGCGCGGCGAGATAGCCGCCGTTGAAGGAATCGCCGGCGCCCGTGGTGTCGACGGGGGCGGCCACATGCACCGCGTCAACCATTTGTGAAGCGCTGTTCAGCCCAACCAGGGCCGGCTGCTCGCCATTCTTGACCACGACCTCGCCTATCAGCTTGCCAAGGCGTTCCGCGGTCGCCTGCGGGGTCTCGTCGCCGAACAGCATCTGCTCGTCCGGAAAAGTCGGCAACGCGATGTCCGTCACCGCAAGTGCCTCCAGGATCGCGGCCTGGGCCGCCTCGCGGCTCGGCCACAGACGCGGCCGGTAGTTCGGGTCGAAGGCGACGAGCGAGCCGGCCTTGCGAGCAGTGGCCACGACCGAAAGCAGGGTTTTGCGCGCCGGTGCATCCAGAATTGCCAGGGTGATTCCGGAAAAATAGACAAGCGCCTGGTTTTCAAGGCTTTTTGCCAGCGCGGCCGAATCCGAAGCGAGCTGGCGCGCGGCAGCGTCGTTTCGCCAATAGGTGAAGGCGCGCTCGGCCCCGGTGAGCGTTATGGCGTAAAGGCCAGGGCGTGCGCCGGCAATGACCGGACTGTTGCCCACGCCGATGCCGTTCGCGGCAAGGAAGGCGATCTGGTCGCGCGAGAAGGGGTCGTCGCCGAAGGCCGACACGTAGGTCGCGGGCCGATCCGGGCTCAAGGCGTGCAATGCCCAGAGCGTGTTGAAGGTGTCGCCGGCAAAACCCATGCGCCAGTTCGGGCCGCTGCGGCCCGACAGTTCCAGCATGCATTCGCCGATCGACGCGATACCCTTGGCCATGCGGACGTATCCCTTCCTAAGATCTTGTTGCTGTAGCTTTTTGCAGCCGGCAGCGCCATGCTTGGCTGGCGGCGAATTTTGCGCCAGAAGCGATTTCCCACAGGCAGGGCGGGACGCGACAAGCGGCCCGCGACGTTAGCAGCCGAAGAGGAACGGGTTTGGCATCGATATGGCGGTACATTCTTGCGGGTCTCGGCCTGGCCGCTCTGCTGGCAGGCATCGTGGCCGCGGTCTATCTGACGCTGCCGCAATCCGCCTCCGGCCCGGACATTTCACGCTCCAAGAAGACGGCGAACGGTCTTTTCGTCGCGAGCTTCGAGCCGGAGCGCGGCGTGGTCCGGCAGGGCGAGCTGCAATCCTGGCTGCTGACGCTGAAGACCGCCGCCGGCGCGCCGGTGGAGGGGGCGGCCATCATCGTTTCCGGCGGCATGCCGCAGCACGATCACGGCCTGCCGACCAGCCCGCAGGCGACCGATTACCTGGGCGACGGGCGCTACCGTATCGACGGCATAAAATTCACGATGAGCGGCTGGTGGCAATTGCGCTTTGCCATCTCGGCGGCGGCCGGCTCCGATTCCGTCGTCTTCAATGTCGTGTTGTGAGCGGACGATGAAGCGTCTGATCAGCGTTGTAAGCCTCTTCGCCCTGGCCGTTCTCGCTCTACTGGGCGGCTGCGGCGAGCCGCGGTTCAGCGACGCCGAGAAGAAGGCCATTGCGTCGCTGGCGCTGAACACGCTGCCATCCTTAAAACCCGATACCACGAACCAGTATGCGGATGTGCCGGCGGCCGCCGCACTCGGCTCGACGCTGTTCTTCGATGCCGGCATGAGCCGCGACGGCACGGTGTCCTGCTCGACCTGCCACAAGATCGACCGCCAGTTCCAGGACGACCTGCCGCAGGCGGTCGGCGTCGGCCGCACCAACCGGCGCACCATGCCGCTGGCGGGCGTGGCCCGCAATCCCTGGTTCTTCTGGGACGGAAGGCGCGACAGCCTGTGGGCGCAGGCGCTGACGCCGCTCGAGAACCCGCTGGAGCAGGCCGGCAACCGGGCCGCTTTCGCCCATTACATCAAGAAGCGGTTCGGCGAGCGCTATGAGCGCATCTTCGGGCCGCTGCCGGACCTTTCCACCGTGCCGGCCAATGCCAGCCCGCTCGGCAGCGACGCCGAGAGGGCGGCATGGAATGCCATGCCCGCCGGCGAGCAAGACGACGTCAACCGCGTCTATGCCAATATCGGCAAAGCGATCGCCGCCTTCGAGCGCTCAATCGAGCCCGCGCAAACGCGCTTCGACCGCTTTGCCATCGATCTGGCGACAGGCGCCAAACCGGAAGAGGACGCGGCGTTCTCGCCGGAAGAGATCCTTGGGCTGAAGCTGTTCATCGGCAAGGCCAACTGCGTGACCTGTCACAACGGGCCGCGCTTCACCGACAATTCCTTCCACAACAATGGCGTGCCGCCGGTCGACGGGCTGCCGCTGGATCGGGGCCGGGTCGACGCCGTGGCGCAGGTCGAGGCCGACCCGTTCAACTGCCTCGGCAAATTCCGCGACGGCGACGAGGGCGCCTGCCGCGAGCTGCGCTTCATGGTCAAGGACGGTCCGCAGATCATGCGGGCCTACAAGACGCCGTCGCTCAGGGGCGCGGCGGATCGGCCGCCCTACATGCATGCCGGGCAGTTCGCGACGCTCGACGAGGTGGTGGCGCATTATTCGAAAGCGCCGCTTGCCGTCGAGGGAGTCTCCGAAGTGCATCCGCTCGATCTGTCCAAGCGCGAGCGTGCGGCGCTGGTGGCGTTCCTGAAAACGCTGTCGGAATGAATTCTGTCATCGATCCTTGTTGAAATACATTGCAAAAAAGATATATTTATTTCGATGGGCTGGGTCGTCGAATTTCTCAATGCCGAAGTGCGGCGGGAGCTTGAGGCTCAGCCGAAAGACATTCTTGCAAGCTTTCTGCGGATATCACGGCTTATCGAGGCTCACGGCTTGCAGAAGGTGCACGAGCCCTATGTGAAGCACCTGGAAGGCAAACTTTGGGAAATGCGAATGAAAGGCCGCGACGGCATTGCCCGTGCGGTCTATGTGACCGCAACTGAGCGTCGTGTCGTTATCGTGCGGGTTTTCATCAAGAAGACACAGAAGACGCCAAGAGGCGAGATCGAACTGGCTCTGAAGCGAGCAAAGGAGGTTCAATGAGCCGGAAAACAATTCCCGTTGAAGACGCGGCAAAGGAATGGTTCAAAGATCCGCAATTCGTTGCTGAATACGAAGCTTTGGAGGAAGAGTTCGCTATCGCTGAGGCTTTGATCAAAGCCCGTGGTGAAGCCGATATGACGCAGGAAGAGGTTGCGGCAGCCATGGGAACGACGCAAGCCGTAATCGCCCGACTGGAAAGCGGTCGGAATATGCCTTCAACCAGAACCTTGCAGCGTTTCGCAAAGGCGACCGGATCAAAACTCCGTATTAGCTTCGAGTCCGGGAAGCCGAAGTCGCGTGCTGGTCATTGAGGGCTACCTGTCCTTCACCGTCTCCATCGCCACGAAGGTCGAGGTCTGGGCGACATGGGGCAGGGCCGAGATGCGCTCGCCGAGCACCCGGCGATAGGCGGCGATGTCGGTGGTGCGGACCTTCAACAGATAGTCGAAGCTCGACGCCATCATGTGGCATTGCTCGATCTCCGGCACGGCTTGCACCGCGCGGTTGAAGGCATCGAGCGCTGCCGAGCGCGTGTCGGACAACTTCACCTGGACGAAGGCGACATGGCCTTCGCCCATGCGCTCGCGGTCGATGACGGCGCGGTAGCCTCTTATATAGCCGTCCTTCTCCAGCCGCTTCACGCGCGCCTGCACCGGCGTCTTCGACAGGCCGACCTTGCTCGCGAGTTCAGACATCGACAGCCGGCCGTCGCGCCCAAGGGCGACCAGGATATTACGGTCGATGCGGTCCAATTGGTCTTCGATCACCGATATAGCAGTCAATTCGATTGAAACACTGCCCATATGATAGTCTGAATGGACTGTCTTGTCGATTTCTTTGGGCCGACTGAAATTTGCAGCTGTGCTAGCTTGCGCCATTCGGTCCGGCGACCGCCAGACCGTTCGCTCACGCTCGTTTTCATGGACCCGACATGCCGCTCGACGCCATCCGCCAGCAGATCCGCGCCAATTATTTGCCCGACGAAGACGAGGCGGTGAAACGCCTGTCGGCGACGGCGGGGCTTTCGGCCGAGGAGCGCAAGGCGATCTCGGCCCGCGCCGCCGAATTGGTTCGCGCGGTGCGCGGCTCGACCGATCCCAGGCTGATGGAGGTCTTCCTCTCGGCCTACGGCCTGTCGACCAAGGAAGGCGTGGCGCTGATGTGCCTGGCCGAGGCGCTGCTGCGCGTGCCCGACACCGAGACGATGGACGATCTCATCGCCGACAAGATCGCGCCGCATGACTGGTCGGCGCATTCGGGCGGCTCAAGCTCGATCTTCGTCAACGCTTCGACCTGGGCGCTGATGCTGACCGGCCGCGTGCTCGACGAAGGCGAGGGCGGCATCGAGGGCACGCTGCGCGCCATGGTGCGCAGGCTGGGCGAGCCGGTGATCCGCAAGGCGGTCGCCGCGGCGATGCGCGAGATGGGCGAGCAGTTCGTGCTCGGACGCACCATCGCCGAGGCCGTCAAACGCGGCCGGCCGATGACGCAGAAGGGCTACCTCTATTCCTTCGACATGCTGGGCGAGGCGGCCCGCACCGAGGCCGACGCGCTCCGCTACCACCGCGCCTATGCGGATGCGATCTCGTCACTCGATTCCGGATCGAACGGCCCCGACATCCGCTACAATCACGGCATTTCGGTCAAGCTCTCGGCGCTGCATCCACGCTACGAGGTGGCGCAGCGCGAGACGATGCTGCCGGTGATGGCCGAACGCCTCCTGTCGCTGGCGCTTGCCGCCCGGCATTCGCGCATGGGCCTCAACATCGATGCCGAGGAGGCCGACAGGCTCGACCTGTCGCTCGACGTCATCGAACGCGTGCTGGCCGAGCCGGAACTTGCCGGCTGGGACGGTTTCGGCGTCGTCGTCCAGGCTTATGGGCCACGCGCGGCCTTCGCCATCGACTGGCTCTATGCGCTGGCGAAAAAATATGACCGCCGGATCATGGTGCGGCTGGTGAAGGGCGCCTATTGGGACACCGAGATCAAGCGGGCGCAGACGCTCGGCCTCACCGGCTATCCGGTCTTCACCCGCAAGGTCAACACCGACGTTTCGTACATGGCCTGCGCGAAGAAACTGCTGTCGATGACCGATCGCATCTATCCGCAGTTCGCCACGCATAACGCGCACACGGTTGCCGCGATCCTGTCGATGGCGAAGGATCGCGACAGCTTCGAGTTCCAGCGCCTGCACGGCATGGGCGAGGCACTGCACGAGACGGTGCGGCAGGCCGAGGGCACGCGCTGCCGCATCTACGCGCCGGTCGGCGCGCATTCCGACCTGCTTGCCTATCTGGTGCGGCGCCTGCTGGAAAACGGCGCCAACTCCTCCTTCGTGCACCAATTGACCGACGATGAGGTCGAGCCGGAGGAGATCGCGCGCGATCCGCTCGAGGCCGTCGAGACGCAGGGGCCCGCCGCCAATCCGGCGATCGCTCGTCCCGCCGCGATTTTTGGCGCCGGACGCCGCAATTCCAAGGGCTTCGACATCACCGATCCGGTGACGCTGGCGGCCATTGACAAGGCGAGGGCGGAATTCGCCGGAGCGGACCGTTGGCATGCCAAGCCGGTCACGCGCGCGGCCGACTACGGCAAGCCGCGCCAGATCGTCAATCCGGCCAAGCCCGACGAGGTCGTCGGCACCGTGCATGAGGCGGCGGCCAAGCAGGTGGCGACCGCCGTGCGCATCGCCGTCGATGCGCAGCCCACTTGGGCGAAGCGCCCGGTTGCGGAGCGCGCCGCTATCCTCAACCGCGCCGCCGACCTCTACGAGGCCAATGCCGCCGAGTTCTTCGCTCTCGCGACCCGCGAGGCCGGCAAGTCGCTGGCCGACGGTGTGGCCGAAGTGCGCGAGGCTGTCGACTTCCTGCGCTACTACGCGGCCGAGGCGGCGAATGCCGAAGCGGGCACGCAAGCGCGCGGCGCGATCGTCTGCATCTCGCCGTGGAATTTTCCGCTGGCGATCTTCACCGGCCAGATCGCGGCGGCTTTGGTCACCGGCAATTCGGTCATCGCCAAGCCGGCGGAGCAGACGCCGCTGATCGCCTTCCGCGCCGTCGAAATGCTGCGCGAGGCCGGCGTGCCGGAGGACGTCATCCAGCTTCTGCCGGGCGACGGCCCGTCCGTCGGCGCGCCGCTCACCGCCGATCCGCGCATCGCCGGTGTCTGCTTCACCGGCTCGACCGAGGTCGCCAAGCTGATCGAAAGGCAACTGGCGGAAACCGCCGCGCCCGATGCCATGCTGATCGCCGAGACGGGCGGCTTGAATGCGATGATCGTCGATTCCACCGCGCTGCCGGAGCAGGCGGTGCGCGACATTCTCGCCTCGGCCTTCCAGAGCGCCGGCCAGCGCTGCTCGGCGCTGCGCGTGCTCTATGTGCAGAAGGATGTCGAGAAGAAGATGCTGGAGATGCTGAAGGGCGCGATGGAAGCGCTCAACATCGGCAATCCCTGGGTTATCTCGACCGATGTCGGCCCGGTCATCGACGACGAGGCGCAAGCTTCGATCAGCGATTATTGCAAGAAGAAGGGACTGGAAGGCCGGCTGATCGCCAAGCTCGAAGCGCCTGCAAGCGGCCGCTTCGTCGCGCCGCATGTCTTCCGCGTCAAGGGCATCGAGGAGATGGAGCGCGAGGTGTTCGGCCCGGTGCTGCATGTCGCGACCTTCGATGCCGACGAGATCGACCAGGTCATCGCCGCCATCAACCGCAAGGGCTACGGCCTGACCTTCGGCCTGCACACCCGCATCGAGGGCCGGGTCCAGCACTTCGTCGACGGCATCCATGCCGGCAACATCTACGTCAACCGCAACCAGATCGGCGCCGTCGTCGGCTCGCAGCCTTTCGGCGGCGAGGGGCTGTCGGGCACCGGCCCGAAGGCCGGCGGACCGCACTATTTGCGCCGTTTCCGCAAGGGGCCGGAGGCCGGCACCGAGCTTGGCGACGGCCACAAGGTGACCGCGACGGAGCTTGCGGACAATCTGCCCGATCCGACGCTCGGCGGCTGGTCGACGCGGCCGGACCGCGTGGCGATCCTGAGGAAGCATCTGCGCGGCAAGGGTGCGGCGGCGATCGCCGCTGCAGCGGGCCTCGATTTCGGCCAGGTCGACCTTCCAGGACCGACCGGCGAGGCCAACACGCTGTCGCTATCGCCACGCGGCCGGGTGCTCTGCCTCGGCCCGGATGCCGAGACGCTGCTTTCCCAGACGATCCAGGCACTCGCGGCCGGCAACGCCGTGCTTGCGGTGGCGCCGGGCGCGCCGGCGGCGCTGTCGACGCTGACCGGCAAGGGCCTGCCGCTGGCGGCCATCGACGGTCGTCCCGATCCGGTCGAGGCACGCTCGCTGCGGGTCGATGTCGTCGCTTTCTCCGGCACGCCGGAGGCGGCGCGCATCGTGCGCAAGGTGATTGCCGAACGCACCGGGCCGATCGTGCCGCTGGTCAGCGAAGTGCTCAACCCGGCCGCTTATGCGCATGAGCGCGCGGTCTGCGTCGACACGACGGCGGCGGGAGGCAACGCCAGCTTGCTTGCCGCAGCATAGTCAGATCGAGACGAGTTTGGCGGCGGCGCGTTTCAGGCGCCTTCGACGACCGAAAAGCCTTCGAACTGCGGATGGCCGAGATAGTGAACCTTCGAGCCGCCGGCGTTGCGATGGGCGGCGCGGAAGTTTTCCGATTTCGTCCAGGCGACGAAATCCTCCTGGCTTGCCCAGACGGTATGCGAGGCAAACAGCGTATAGCCCTCGGTTTCATTGACCGGACCGCGCAGCAGGTGGAACTCCCTGAAACCCTGCATTTCGGAAAGGCTGGAATCGCGGTTCTTCCAGACGTCCTCGAAGGCTTCTTCCGAGCCGTTCTGGACCTTGAAGCGGTTCATGGCGATGTACATTGGCTTCCTTTCGAAATGGACGAATTCTTAGGATGGCGCGGTTTTAAAAAGGACCGATCCGCGCCTTGAACACCCAGCTTGACCTTCCGGTCTCGGGTGGAATGGGTGGAAACGGCGCCTGCTTGCGCACCAGCGTCAAAGCGAATTGATCGAGCTCGGCGGACCCAGAACTTTCGGCGAGCTGCAAGTCGCTGATGCTGCCGTCGGCCGCGACAACGAAAACAACCCTGGCGTTGTTGCGAGCTTGCGCCTGGACCGATTTCGAAACACGGCGGTTGGCGCGGGCAAGCCTCTTCTGGATTTCACCGCTGTAACGGGATTCGAGCGCATTGCCGGCGGCCTGTTTCTTGCCCTTGCTGGCGATGACCGGCGCATCGCGCGTATCGCCATCGGCCGTGCCGCGCGTTTCAACGGGTTTGCCTGACCCCGCCGATCCGGTTGGTGTGCTCGGCGCTGCGGCCGGGGCCGGTGGCTGTTCGGGCTTGGCAGGCGACGCCTCGGCGTTTTGCGGCTCGATTGCCGGCGCCGGTTCGCTGCCCGTGGGCACACTCTGATCGTCTTGGCGTGCAGTGGCGGTCGTCAGAATATCCGGCGTGGAGGCGGTCTCGTCGGTGGCTTCAGCGGGTGGCTGAGGCGTCACCGGTTGGTTGGCCGGTTGGGGCGCTTCGGCAGGCGGCGTGGGCTGGACAGCCTGGCGTTTCACTGGCTGCGGATCCGGCACCAAGGTCACATCCACCGCGCCGGATGCCGCATCATTCAGGGCGCTGCCCTGGGCGTCGGCGCCGGACTGGTCGCTGCCCTCGGCCTGGATGGCGTCCAGGGAGTCGAATGTGCCGGCAGGCGCGAGCAGGAACGCGGCGGCCGCGGCACCATGAAGCAGGCCGGAAGCGACGATGGCCAGCGGCCATCTGCGCCGACCGGCCGGCTGCCGCGGCTGCAGTGACTCGGTCGGCATAGCCGACAGTCCGCTGTCCGCGTCGGGTGTGTGATTGATGTCCTGCATATCTGGCGGCGAGACCTGCCGCGCGCGATAGGGACTTGTCAAATCAAGATCGGTTGCCGGCCATGGCGGCGGACCGGGGGCAAGCCACGCCATTGCGTCTCGCGGGAAGGCTGGATGCAATCCCATCCTCTAGACGCCGAAAGCGATGGCTGTCTTGGTCGAAGTCTTCAGGCCGCGCATGCAGGCCGCCGGCTCGACGCCGGTGCCGGCGCATTCGGTCGCGCTGTTGATCAGCACGCGGCTGAGCTTGCCGCAGTCGACGCCGGCGAGGTCGAAGCGCGTGACCATTGTCTTGCCGGCAGGTCATTGAAATCGAGCACGGCGAGGCGGTCGACGACGCCGGCCTCGTTGAACAGTGCGATCTCGAAAGCCGCCTTGGAGAGATCCGCGCCGAGCGCGTTGTTGACGACGAAGGTCAGCCGGCAGCCTTTTTCCGAAGGCTGCGCGGCGTTGAGCTCGAGGCTCAGTACCGGACCTTGGGCCGGACCTGAGGCCGGATTTGCGGCAGGAGCCGGCGCGGACCGAGCCCACGCCGGCGCCATCGCAAGCGACATCGCAAACGTCGAGGTCAGCAGACGAAGGGATGCCGTCAAGCGTTGCATGTCTATCTCAGCCTCCAAAGCGCATGGTTGCCGCGAGCTTCAGCGTGACGCCGGGTTCGTAGAGTACGGCGGTCGTGCTTCCGTTGAGCGGGTTGGTGTATTTGACGTCGAACAGATTGTCGGCGCGGAAGTCGAGCTTGAGATTGTCCGTCGCCTGGTAGCTGACGAAGGCGTTGACCAGTGTGAAGTCCTTGGCCACCGAATTGCCCCTGGGCTTGCCGTTGTACTGCACCTCGCCGCCGACGGTCAGCTTGTCCTCGAGGAAGCGCAAGCCGAGCTGGGCCGTCACCTGCGAGGAGGGGATGGTGGCAAGGTCCGCGCGCTCGCCCTCATACGAGATGGTATGGCCACTGATGATCGAGGCCGAGAGGCCGGCATAGCCCCAGCCGGCGTCGTAGACGCTTTCCAGCTCGAAGCCGTTGATCTTGGCCTTGGCGAAGTTCTGGTACTGGAAGCAGATCGGAATGCCCGGGCCGAACCGGCAGCCGCTGGTCGGATCGAAGGGCGATAGCGTCACGCCGTCGATGTAGTCGTCGACATTGTTGTTGAAGTAGGCAGCCTTGAGCCGCAGCGCGTCGCCGCCCTCGATGATGTCGTTCTGCTTGTAGTTGACGCCGAACTCGACGGTCTTGCCGGTCTCGGGCTTAAGGTTCGGGTTGGGCAGGAACGGGAAGCTGACGCCGGCCGGATGGTTGCCGCTGATCAGCGTCTCGGTCAGCGAGGGCGAGCGATAGCCTTCCGCATAGGTGCCGTAGAACTGCAGGCCGGCGAGACCGGCGCTTTCGAAGGGCGAGACGCCGATGGTGATGCGCGGCGACACCCGGTCGCCGGAGGTCTCGTTCGTGTCGTCCTTCAGGCTGTAATTGTCGTAGCGCAGGCCGCCAATGACCTCGAGCCACTCCCAGGTCAGCTTGTCCTGGATGTAGGCGCCGGAGACCTTGCGCTTGCCCGACGGCGTGTAGAAGCTGTCGCCGCCGGCCGTGCCGCCGGTCTCGACATCGTCGCCGACCCAGTCGCCGCCATAGGTCAATTCGTGGGCGACGCTCGCCGTCTCGAAACGCGAGGTGTTCCAGATGTCGATGCCGGTCGTGCCGACATCGAAGGTGGAGGTTGAGCCCACCGGCAGCACCACCGGCAGGCCGGTGGTGGGATCGAAGCGGTTCTGTGCGGTAAGCGTCGTCAGGTCGAGGTTGGTCTTGTTGTAGGAGGCGTTGATGTGGAGGTCGAGCCAGCTCCTGGCATCATCGGTGATGTTATAGCGGGCGGTGAAGGTGTTCGACTTCAGATCGACGTCGTTGGCCGGCACGCCGCTGGTTTCCGTCCAGCTGTCGCTGGAGCCGACCCAGCCGAGCTTCAACTCACTGTTTTCGGTCGGGCGTATGGAGGTCTTGAGCAGGCCGCTCAGCACGTCGAAGCCAGTGCCGGCGACGGTGTCGCCGCCGCCGTTCTTGTAGTCGCCGTAGTCGCGGTAGACGATGTTACCGAGAACGTCCCAGCTCTCGTTGACCTTGTAGGCGCCGGTGGCGCTGGTGGTCCAGCCCTTGCCGTTGCTTTCATAGCGCCCGGTCAGCGAGCCGGCCCAGGTCTCTTCCGGCTTCAGGAAATCGGCTGCGTCCTTGGTGTCGAAGAAGACGACGCCGCCGATGGCGCCGGAACCGTAGGTGTTGGCGGTCGGGCCGCGGATGACGTCGACCGACTTGATCAGCTCGGGATCGACATAAAAGGTCGACTGCGTTCCGTGGTCCGAACGCTGAAAATCCTGGCGGGCGCCGTCGACGATGACCGCGACGCGGCCGAAATCCTGCAGGCCGCGGATGTTGATGCTGGAAGAGACGCGGCGCGCGTCGGCCTGCACGGTGACACCGGGCACGCCGAGCAGCATTTCGTTGGGCGTCGTCGCCATGCGGCGGTCGAGCTGTTCCTGGTCGACATGGCTGGCCGAGGCCAGCGACTGGATCGCGGTCTCGCCGGTGCGGCTGATGACGAGGATCTTGTCGAGAAGGGTTCCTTCGGCAGCGGCCTTTTCATCCGCCTTCTTCTTTTGATCGGCCTGTTGCTCGGCCGCCGGCTGCGCGGCCTGCTGCGCTTTGGCCGCGGGGGCGCCAAGCGCGATCGCCGCCGAACCGGCCATCAATATCGCCACTGCGCGCGCCAACGATCGGAAGCCCGGGCCCGCGCTATCGCCCGCCAGGCCCGTCCGTCGCCAAGTCACCAACCCCATGCCCCAACTCCAGATTTTCAGGCTCGTGGCTGGCTGGCCGGTGGCTCGCTCGCATTTTTGATCACGTCCGGCGCCTTAAATGTTGACTCATTTAGTCCGGTAATGCACTGACTAGTAAACATGACTATTCGAGTCAAGAATTTAATCGGCATTTTATGAGGCTGCGGCCGAGGTGCCCGTCAGAGGAAAGGACCGACCCGATGAACACGCACAACCCCAACGATTTCCGCTATCGCTTCCGCCGCCCGGAGGACACGCAGATGCGTTACGAAAGGGTGCCGTTGGCCGTGAGGACGCTCTCCAGCAACACGCTGTTCCAGGGCGAGCACGAGATCGGCATCGAGCATCACGGCGCGCTTTACCGCCTCAAGATCACCCGCCAGGGCAAGCTGATCCTCAACAAGTGATCGGAACCGGCGGGCGGTAGACGAGCAGACATCAGGCAATACAGGTGGACGACATTGCGAGTGGAAGACATGGACCAGCGCGTGAAGCCGTCACCGGAAGAAATCCGGCGGGCAAGGCAAGACAATCCGAAAATGCGGGAGCGCGATCTCTCGGCGCAATTGGGCATTTCGGAGGCGGAGCTGGTCGCGGCGCATTGCGGCGTCGGCACTGTCCGCGTCGAGCCGCGCGTCAACGATCTGCTGACAGGCCTCGAGGCGGTCGGCGAGGTGATGGCGCTGACCCGCAACGAAAGCGCCGTGCATGAAAAGATCGGCGTCTACGACAAGGTCGTCACCGGCAACCACAACGCCATGGTGCTTGGCGAGAACATCGACCTGCGCATCTTCCCGAAAGTCTGGGCGCATGGCTTTGCGGTCGAAAAGCGCGACGGCGGCGAAATCCGCCGCAGCCTGCAGTTCTTCGATGCGGCGGGCGAGGCGATGCACAAGGTGCATCTAAAGCCCGCATCCAATCTCTATGCCTATCAGAAACTGGTGGCGGGCCTCGAATCGCCGAACCAGGAACCGACCGTCGCGATCCTCCCAAGCGCGGCGGAAGGAGAGGGCGAGGCACAGGGGTCGGTCGCCTTGATCGACGATCTGCGTGACCGCTGGAGCGGGCTCACCGACGTGCATCAGTTCTTCGGCATGCTGAAGACGCTGAAGCTCAGCCGCCGCGAGGCGGTGCGCATGGTGGGCCAGGACTATGCCTGGCGGCTCGACAATCACGCGGTGAGCGCCCTGTTCCACCACGCGGCGGCAGGCGAGATGCCGATCATGTGCTTCGTCGGCAACCGCGGCTGCATCCAGATCCATTCCGGGCCGATCAAATCGGTCAAGCCGATGGGCCCATGGATCAACGTGCTGGATGAGACCTTCCACCTGCATCTGAGGACCGATCACATCCACGAAGTCTGGGCGGTGCGCAAGCCGACCAAGGACGGCCATGTCACCTCGCTCGAGGCCTATGACGCCAATGGCGGCATGATCATCCAGTTCTTCGGCAAGCGCCATGAAGGCGAAGGCGAGCGGGAAGACTGGCGCTTCCTGGCCGAGAACCTGCCCCGCATTCCCAATCCGACCGCTGCATGAGGTAGCACCCAATGCGCTTTGTTCTCAGTTTCCGCGCGGCGCTTGCGCCGATGTTTGGCGTCCTGCTTGCTGTCGCCATGCAGCCAGCCGAGGCGGAAGAAGGCACGACTGTCTTTGCCGACACCTCGCGGATCGCCTCGATAGGCGGCTCGATCACCGAGATCGTCTATGCGCTCGGCGAGGAAGGCCGTCTCGTGGCCCGCGATTCGACCAGCACCTATCCCGAGGCGGCGGCGAAGCTGCCGGATGTCGGTTACATGCGCGCGCTGTCGCCGGAGGGCGTCCTGTCGGTCAATCCGACCGGAATCCTGGCGCTGCAGGGCAGCGGCCCGAAGGAAGCGGTCGACGTGCTGAAGAAGTCGAGCGTGCCTTTCATCGAGGTGCCGGACCACTACAATCATCAGGGCATCCTCGAAAAGATCCGCATCGTCGGCAAGGCGCTGGGTGTCGACGCCAAGGCGGAGAAGCTGGCTGCGGAGACGGACGCGAAGCTGGCGGCGGCGGAAAAGCAGACGGCCGCGATCAAGGAGCGCAAGCGCGTGCTGTTCGTGCTGTCGACGCAGGGCGGCAAGATTCTTGCCGCGGGCAGCGACACCGCCGCCGACGGCATCATCAAGCTCGCCGGCGCGGTCAACGCGGTGGAGGGTTTTTCCGGCTACAAGGGGATGACGGATGAGGCGATCGTCAGCGCCAGGCCGGATGTCATCCTGACAATGAAAGGTGGCGGACCGCCGATCTCGGAAGAAGAACTGTTCGCCAACCCTGCCGTCGCTTCGACACAGGCAGGCACGAACCGCAAGATGATCAGCATGTCGGGCGGCTATCTGCTCGGCTTCGGCCCGCGCACCGCCGAAGCCATCCACGATCTTGCGGTCGAGCTCTATGGCAACCAGGTCACGGACTGAGCGGCCATGGCCGAACAATCGATAGCAGGCGCGCCAGGTCGGGTGATGGCAGCCGATGGCGACCGCTCGGCGCGCGCAAGGTTCGTCATCGCGCTCATGTGTCTGGCGCTCGTGCTCTGCGTGTTCCTGTCGCTGACGTCGGGCGCTTCCGACGCATCGGCCGTCCGCGTCATCCGCGACTGGTTTACCGGCGCCGTGCCCGCCGATGCGGGGCTTGCCGCGCGCGACCAGTTGATCGTCTACGACATCCGCATGCCGCGCCTGCTGCTCGGCATGCTGATCGGCGCCGCACTCGCCGTGTGCGGCGCGGTGATGCAAGGGCTGTTCCGCAATCCGCTTGCCGATCCCGGCCTGATCGGCGTTTCCGCCGGCTCCAGCCTTGGCGCGGTGGCGATCATCGTAGTCGGCAGCACATGGCTTGCGCCCATCACGCTTCTACTCGGCACGCTCGCGCTGCCGCTCGCGGCATTCTTCGGCGGGCTCGCGGTGACGCTGCTGCTCTATGCCATCGCCACGCGCCAAGGCAGGACATCGGTCGCCACGATGCTGCTTGCCGGCATTGCCATCAGCGCCCTTGCCATGGCGCTCACGGGCATCCTCATCTTCGTGGCCGACGACCGGCAGCTGCGCGACCTGACCTTCTGGCAGCTCGGCTCGCTTGCCGGTGCGACCTGGCCGAAGATCGGCACCGTCGGGCCGGTGATCGTGCTGGCGCTGTCGGCGATGCCGTTCCTGTCGCGCGGCCTCAACGCGCTGGCGCTGGGCGAAGCAACCGCGAGTCATCTCGGCATTCCCGTGCAGCGGCTGAAATACACTGCCATCGTCGCGGTGTCGGCGGCGGTCGGGGCTTCGGTCGCGGTCAGCGGCGGCATCGGCTTCATCGGCATCGTCGTGCCGCATGTGCTGCGGCTGGCGATCGGACCGGACAACCGCTATTTGCTGCCGGCCTCGGCCCTGCTCGGCGCCTCGCTGCTTCTGCTCGCCGACGCGGTTGCCCGCACCATCGTCGCGCCCGCCGAACTGCCGATCGGCATCGTCACGGCGGTCGCCGGCGCGCCGTTCTTCCTGTGGATCCTGCTGCGCAAGCGCGGCGTCATTGATCTGTGAGCTTGCCATGATCGAAGCGCGCGACATCTCGGTGGCGATCGGCGGCAAGCGCATTGTCTCGCATGTCGACCTCGCGGCGCGGCCCGGCGAGGTCTCGGCTATCGTCGGGCCGAACGGGTCCGGCAAGACGACCCTGCTCAAGGCGCTGACCGGCGAGCTCGCCTACACCGGCACCGTCACGATCAACCGCCGCGATCTGTCGGCCATGAAGCCGGTCAAGGCAGCCACGCTGCGCGCCGTGCTGCCGCAATCGACGGCTCTATCCTTTCCCTTCACCGTGCGCGAGATCGTGCGCCTGGGTCTGATCGGCGGGCGCTCCGGGGTGCTGCCAGGCGAGGATGCGCGTTTGCCTGAGCGGGCACTGGCGCGAGTGGATCTCGACGGTTTTGCCGGCCGCTTTTACCAGGAGCTTTCCGGCGGCGAGCAGCAGCGCGTGCAGCTTGCCCGTGTGCTCTGCCAGGTGTGGGCGCCGGTGCTCGAAGGGCAGCCGCGCTATCTGTTCCTCGACGAACCCGTCTCCAGCCTCGACGTCAAGCACCAGCTCATCATCATGAACATCGCGCGCGATTTCGCCCGGCGCGGCGGCGGCGTGGTGGCGATCCTGCACGACCTCAACCTGACGGCCATGTATGCCGACCGGATTTTCGTGCTGCACGGCGGCCAGCTGGCCGCCGCCGGCTCGCCGACGGACGTACTCAGTGACGAGCTGCTCGAGAAGGTGTTCGAATGCGGCTTGAAGGTCGGCGCATTGCCTGCGGGGAGCGTGCCGTTCGTGCTGCCGCAGTCGGCGGCTTAGGCCGCCGGCGCGCGCTGCTCCAACAGGTCGATGCCGAGCAGGTGGCGCACGTTCGGGCGCGCGGCAATTAGGTCGGCGATCGTATAGCGTGAAAGTACGGCGAAGAAGGCGTTGAGCGCCTCGCGCAGCGCCGAATTCAGGGCGCAGCTGTCGACGAGCGGGCATTCGGCGGCGTCGTTCTCGAAGCACTCGGCCATGGCAAAGCTCTCTTCGGTGACGCGCACGACATCGAACAGATTGATCTGCTCGGCCGGACGGCCGAGCCGCACACCGCCATTGCGGCCGCGCACGGTTTCGACCAGGCCTGCCTCGACCAGCGGCTGCAGGATCTTGAACAGGAAGAGTTCGGACACCGAATAGGCGGCGGCGATCTCGGGGATGCGGCTCAGCCTGTCGGTATTTGCGGCGCAATACATCAGGATGCGCATCGCATAATTGGTCTGGCGCGTGAGCCGCATGGTATCCTCGCGAAATATTAGCTTGGGCCGAATATGGCCCATAGTTTGGAACAATTCCAGACTGGACCGGTACATAGCTGAATAATCGTGTCAACTTTTTGTGCGTGCCGGCGCGGATACCGGCCCGGTATGGCTCCGGCGCTTCGAACGAGCGTTTTAGCGGCGCAGCCACTAGATAGATGCGGGTGCAAACAGGAAACGGCCTTTCCATGTCACAATCAGCTCCGGCCCTCGCGCCGGTTCGATTCGACGCCGACGCCAAGGCGAAGCTCACGGCCTTGCGACGGACCAAGTTCATCGCCGCAGCAGCGCTCGCGATCTGCATCGTTGTCTTCGCGCTCGCCAAGTCCTTCCAGGTTACCTATCCGTGGCTCGGCTTCATCGCCGCCTTCGCCGAGGCGGCGACCATCGGCGGCATCGCCGACTGGTATGCCGTGGTGGCGCTGTTCAGGCGGCCGCTCGGGCTGCCGATTCCGCACACGGCCATCATTCCGGAGAACCAGCACCGCATCGCCGACAATCTCGGTCGCTTCATCGAGGCCAATTTCCTGGCGCCGGAGCCGGTGCGTGAAAAGCTCGCCGAGGTCGACTTCGCCGCTCTGGTCGCCGACTGGCTGGGCGATGCCGAGCGCGCCGCCGGCCTGTCGCGATTCGTCGCGCGGCTGGTGCCGCAGGCATTGACGGCGGTGGAGCAATCCGGCCTGCGCGACTTCGTCACCAGCCGCATGCTGGAGCAGATCGAAAAGGTGCCGCTGGCGCCGCTCGCGGCGGATCTCTTGTCGGCGCTGACCGACGATCGCCGCCACCAGAAGCTGTTCGACGAGTTCACCCGGGTCGTCGGGCGTTTCCTGAACGACGAGCAGGCGCTGGCGACGATGCGCGAAAAGATCCGCGAGGAATTGCCGTCGCTGTTCAACCTGTTTCGTGCCGATGCCTATCTGTTGAAGAAGATCGTCGCTTCGGCGGGTTCGTTGCTCGATGAGGTCAGGGCAGATCCCGATCATCCGATGCGCGCCGAATTCGACCGCTTCGCGCTCGGCTTCATCGAGCGGCTCAGGACCTCGAAGCAGTATGCGAGGCGCGCCGAGAAGCTGAAGCGCGATTTTCTCGGCCGTCCGGAGGTGAGGGCGCTGGCCGGCGATGCCTGGGCGAGCCTGCGCCTGTTCATCGAGCAGGACGTCAATGCGCCGAATTCGACGATCCGCGAGCACCTCGCCAACATGTTTGTCGAGGTCGGCAGGCAGTTGGCCGACGACGCGCAAATCAGGGCCGACATGAACCAGGGCTTTGTCGTGGCGCTGTCTTCGTTCGTGGAAAGCCAGAAGAGCGGCGTGTCGAAATTCATCGCCGACCAGGTCAAGCGCTGGGACCTGGCGCAGCTGACGCGGCTGATCGAGACGAACATCGGCAAGGACCTGCAATATATCCGCTTCAACGGCATGATCATCGGCGGGCTTGCCGGCCTGGCGCTCTATACGGCGGAGCGGCTGTTTCTAGTCAATTGACGCCGGCCCAACTGGGACTATTCTCCTTCTGGCACGCCGCAAAGGCGGCAAATCGGGAGGCAGGGCATGGCAAAACAACCGGAATCCGACTCGTTCCTCGACATGTTCAGCAGGTTCGGCCGCGACCTCAAGCTGCCGAATGTCGATGTCCAGTCGATCCTCGACCACCACCGCAAGAACCTCGAAGCCCTGGAAAAGTCGGCGAGGGCGGGTGCGGCAGGGGCATCCTCGGTGCTGGCGAGGCAGCATGAGATGGTTCAGAATGCCATGCACGAGATCACGCGATTGGCGCAGAACTACCAGACGCCCGGCAATCCGCAGGAACTGATGACCAGGCAGGCCGAGTTTGCCCGCAGGTCGTTCGAGACCACGCTGAAGAATGCCAGCGAAGTGGCTGACCTCGTGCGCAAATCCAGCACCGAATCGGTCGAGATCCTGCGCGACCGGATCAGGGATGCGATGGCGGAGATCCGCGCCGGCTACGAAAAGAAATAGGCTGTCCGGCGCTTCGGACCGATCATCGGTTGACATTCGATGCAACCGGCCCAAGCGCCCGAACGTTTTCGGCTTGCCGTAAAGCATCAACTCTACCGGCGAAAATCGCGGCGCGGCGAATTGACAGAGGCCGCCGCTTCATGGTCGGGAGACAGGCAAGAGTAATGGGAAAGCCGGAATGACGGAAGCACGGCCGAGGACGCCGCCGACCTTCGAACAGTTGCGCACGATGTCCGGGCAGGAGCTCGGCGTGTCCGACTGGACGACGATCGACCAGCAGCGCATCGACCAGTTCGCCGAATGCACGGGCGACCACCAGTGGATCCATGTCGATCCCGAAAGGGCGAAACGGCAGAGTCCGTTCCGCACCACGATCGCGCATGGCTACCTGACCTTGTCGATCATCGGCGCGCTGGCGCTGGAGATGGGCATCGTGCCGGAAAACACGCAGGCCGCCTTCAACTACGGCTTCGACAAGGTGCGCTTCCTGGCGCCGGTGAGGGTCGGCGCGCGCATCAGGCTGCGCACCACGCTGCTTTCCATGGAGGATCGTGGCCCCGGTCAGTATCTGATGAAGGCGGCCAACACCGTCGAGATCGAAGGCGAGCAGAAGCCGGCGCTGACCGCCGAGACGCTGGTGATGATGTACGAGCGCCGCAAGCGGGCCTAGAGCGGTTCAGCGTTTCACGGAATCGCCGAACCGCTCTAAGCATTTGTTTTTGCGCAATTCCGGACGGAAAACCGCTACGCACTTTTCCTGGAATTGCTCTAGGGTCGGCCCGAATCTCGATCGACCCAAAGCGGGAAGCCGTTAGGCGAGGCTAAGCAACTTTGCGAAGAGACCTGGCCATCGCCTTCTCGAGCACCCCGAAAACACGCTCGTCCCCACACTGCGCGACGTTGAAGCGCATGAAGCGGCCGGCGGTATGCGACAGGCTGAAGGCGTTGCCGGGCGCCAGCACGACATTGTCCGAAAGCGCATGGCGGGCGACATCGGCGGCGTCGATGCCGTTGGGCAGGCGGCACCAGAGAAACATACCGGCGGGCTGATCGATCCAGGGCGCGATGCCCATCGCCTTCAGCCGGCCGGCGGTCTCGGCCATGGCGCGCGACAGGCGGGTGCGCAACTGCTCGACATGCTTGCGGTAGCTGCCGTCCTTCAACAGGCTCAGCACCAGTTCGGCCGACAGCCGCGCGCCGCCGAATGTCGTGGCGATCTTGAGATCGGTCAGGCCTTCCATCCAGTCCGGTGGCGCGGCAATAAAGCCGCAGCGTACCGAGGCCGACAGCGTCTTGGAGAAGGAGCCGATCTGGACGACGCGCTGCAGGCCGTCGAAGGCCGCGAGCCTTGGGGCAGGGCTGTGCTCGAAGTCGGCGAAGATATCGTCCTCGACGATGGTGAGGTCCGCCTGGTCGGCGAGCTTCAGCAGCCGATGCGCGGTGACCGGCGACAGGATCGCGCCGGTCGGATTGTGGATGCCGGAATTGGTGATGTAGAGGCGCGGCCGGTGCTCGGCGAGCGCCTCGGCGAAGAGTTCGATGTCCGGCCCAGAAGGCGTGACAGTAACGCCGACCACCTTGGCCTGGTGGGCGCGCAGCAACGCATGGAAGTTGAAATAGCAGGGATCGTCGACCAGCACCGCATCGCCGGGCTCGAGCAGGAAGCGGCACAAAAGATCGATGGCCTGGGTGCCGCAATCGGTCAGCATGATCTGGTCGGGCGAGACCTCGACGCCGTGCTCGGCCATGCGCCGCGCCAGCAACTGGCGAAGCGGCGGCAGGCCAAGCGGCGTGCCGTAATCGGCAAGCGCCACGTCGTCCGCTCGGGCCGCGGTGCGCAGTGCCCGGCGCAAGGCGGCCTGCGGCATCCAGGACGCGGGCAGCCAGCCGCATCCGGGCTTCAGCATCTCCTCGCCCGCTTCGAGCGATTGCCTGGACACCCAGAGCGGATCGACGGCGCGGTCAAGCTTGGGACCGATCTCGGCAAGCGACAGCGGCGCAAGCTGGCCGGCGGCGTAGAAGCCGGAGCCGGGCCGCGAACGGATCGCGCCTTCCGCCGCAAGCCGCTCATAGGCTTCGACCACCGTGGATTTCGACACCTGCAAGGACTTGGCGAGCGCCCGGATCGACGGCAGGCGGGCGCCGGGCGTCAGCGTGCGGGCCGCAATGCGATGGCGGACCGTCGCCATCACGCTTTCGACGAGCGTGCGCGTGCCGTCGATTTCCAAAGGGGTATCCACCATCCGTACTGCTCGAAATGCCATTACAGTTTAGTGGAATTGTACTCCATTGTCTCTGGCGAGACCATAGGCGTCGGCCGATAGAGGGCGAAACGACGGAGCCTCGAATGGACAAGACTGCGAGCGGCTGGCTGAACGGATTCATCGGCGTGCTGATCTTCAGCGGCTCGCTGCCGGCAACGCATGTGGCGGTGGCGGATTTCGATCCGACATTCTTGACCGCCGCCCGCGCCGCGATCGCCGGTCTGCTCGGCATCGCGATGCTGCTTCTGTTCCGGCAGAAGCGTCCCGGGCGCGGCGATCTCATATCGCTGACGGTCGTGGCGTTGGGCGTGGTCGTCGGCTTTCCCTTGCTGACCGCGCTGGCGCTCAAGCACGTCACCACCGCCCATTCCATCATCTTCGTCGGCCTGCTGCCGCTGGCGACCGCGATCTTCGGCGTGCTGCGCGGCGGCGACCGTCCCCGTCCGGCGTTCTGGCTGTTCTCCTGCATCGGCAGCGCGCTGGTCGCGGGCTTTGCCCTGTCGCAAGGTGTCTCCGCATCACCGGTCGGCGACAGCTTGATGCTGGGCGCCATCATCGTCTGCGGGCTGGGCTACGCGGAGGGTGCGGCGCTGTCGCGCCGGCTCGGCGGCTGGCAGGTGATCTGCTGGGCGCTGGCGCTGTCGCTGCCGGTCATGCTGGTGCTGAGCTTTCTGACGCTGCCGCCATCCTTCGCCGGCATCGGCTCGGGCGCGTGGATCGGCCTTGCCTATGTCTCGCTGTTCAGCATGCTGATCGGCTTCATCTTCTGGTATCGCGGCCTGGCGCAAGGCGGCATCGCCGCTGTCGGGCAGCTGCAGTTGCTGCAACCCTTCTTCGGTCTGGCGCTGGCGGCGAGCCTGCTGCACGAGCGGGTAAGCCCGATGATGGTGGTCGTCACGCTCGGCGTGGTGGCCTGCGTGTTCGGGGCGAAGAAGTTCGCGCGGTAGGGGTACTGCCCTTGCCGATGCTTACTGAGGCGGCTTGCCTATGTACGCTAAACCAGGGCACTCGGAGGTATCTACTGCTTTCTCGCGATCCTCGTAGCGCTTGACGAATTTGCGCCCCGTCCACTCAAAATCTTGACGCACGCATACGGGATTTTCGGAAGGGTCTGCCCATGCAACCCTCATCAAGCGACTGCGCACATAATACTCCAAATCAAGCTGATAGCCCCCCGGAATCCAAAAGAGTTGACCTGTGCGCAAATCAATCATGCGCGCGGCAATGCAGGCGTTGCCGCAATTGACCAGAACGACTGCGAAGTGCCCGGCGAAATCAGCGCCTCGCTTCATGGCTTCGCGAATATCCGGTGTTACAGCGCGCGCCCAGGAATCATTAGGATGAATCTGGATGTTCCTCGCGGGCTTCTTTTGGAAAACCTTGGCGGGAAAATCCTCGAATCGCAGAGTGGATTCTTTTGCCGCCATAGAGGCGCTTTGGCTGGGCGTCTGAGGGCCGCTGGCAACGGCACTATCTTCCGCGCGCGCTCCCAACACCGGCCAAAGCAAAAGAAGGCAGGCTAAAAAGAGTCTCATCGCTGCCCCCGACAACGGATGTATTCAATCTAAGATTGAATTATCGCGCATTGGTTGTAAAGGTGTTTTTCGATGGTGCCTACTGAAACTTCGTCACGACCCCGATGCCGATGCCCTCGAAACCACCCATCGCCATCAGGGCGGCTGGGGCCTCCTCGAGGCTGATCTTCTTGCCGACCAGCAGTTCCGGTTTCAGCTTGCCGGTGCGGATCATCTCCATCATTGCGGAGTAGCGGTAGGCCTGCATGCCGTGGCTGCCGAGGATTTCGAGCTCGAAGGCGATCACCTTGTCCATCGGCACTTGCGGGCGGGCGTGCTCGCCCAGCATCAGCCCGACCTGAACGTGGCGGCCGCGCCGGCGCAGGTTGGCGATCGAGTTGAAGGAGGTGGTCGGGTGTCCGAGAGCGTCCATCGACATATGCGCGCCGCCATTGGTGATCTGCTTCACCGCCTTGACCACGTTCGGCGTCGTCGAGGCGTTGATCGTCGCCACCGCGCCGATCTTTTTGGCGAATTCCAGCTTGTCGTCGGCGATGTCGATGGCAATCACATTGGCGCCCATGGCGCTGGCAATCATGATCGCCGAGAGGCCGACGCCGCCGCAGCCGTGGACCGCCACCCATTCGCCGGGCGTCACCCGGCCCTGGTCGACGACGGCGCGGAAGGAGGTGACGAAGCGGCAGCCGAGGCTGGCGGCGGTGGCGTATTCCATCGCGTCGGGCAGGCGCACGAGATTGGTGTCGGCATGCTCGATGCCGACATATTCGGCGAACGAGCCCCAGCCGGTGAAGCCCGGCTGCGTCTGGTGCTCGCAGACCTGATGGTTGCCCGAATTGCATTCGAAGCAGCGGCCGCAGCCGACGGCGAAGGGAACGGTGACGCGGTCGCCGGCCTTCCAGCGGCTGACCTGCTTGCCGGCGGCGACGACGACGCCGGCCAGTTCATGTCCGGGAACATGGGGCAGCGTGATGCCGTCGTCATGGCCCATCCAACCATGCCAGTCGCTACGGCAAAGACCTGTAGCCTCGACCTTGATGACCACGCCGTCGGCGGCCGGCTTCGGGTCGGAAACGGTCTGAATCGTCGGTGCCTGACCGAATTTCTCGAAGACGACGGCTTTCATCGGCAACTCCCACAATTGCGTATTTTGAAGTGACGATAGCCGATTCCACCGCCGGTTGACCGGAAATCGATTCTGCCACGCTTGCATTCCGGGCGGCTGAAGCGGGCGGGGCGTTAGGCCGCCTACTCGGCATCGATCTGGTTCTGCGGCGCTGCCTTCTGGAACGCCGGCAGCGCCATGCAGGCGGTGTTGATGCGCGCGATCACCGGATAGGGCGCCATGTCGACGCCGAAGCGGGCGTTGTTGGTGACCTGCGCGGCAAGGCAGATGTCGGCCAGGCCCGGCGTGTCGCCATGGCAGAACGCGCCGGTCTCGGGCGAGGAGGCGAGAATCTTTTCAAGCGGCTGAAAACCTTCGTTCACCCAATGCCGGAACCAGTTGACGACATCCTCGTCGCCGGCGCCGAACAAAGTGCGCAGCGAGGTCAGCACGCGCAGATTGTTCACGGGGTGGATATCGCAGGCGATCATCTGCGCCAGCATGCGGACACGCGCCCGGCCCAGCGCATCTTTCGGCAGCAGCGGCGGCTCGGGCTTAATCTCGTCGAGATATTCGATGATCGCCAGCGATTGGGTCAGCAGCCTGCCGGCATCCAGCACCAGCGCCGGCACCAGCCCTTGCGGGTTGACGGCGAGATAAGCGGGCTCGAGATGCTCGCCATGGCGCAGATGATGAGGCACATAGGTATAGTCCAGCCCCTTCATCGCCAGCGCGATCCGCACCCGGTAGGAGGTGGAGGAGCGGTAGTAATTGTGAAGGACGAGGTCGCTCATCGCCTCGGCTGCCCGATGGTCAGCGCGATCTCGCCGATGCCGTCGACGCCGCCGGTTATGCTGTCGCCCGCCTGGACCGCGCCGACGCCGGCCGGCGTGCCGGTGAAGATCAGATCGCCGGGCTGAAGCTCGACCGCCTCGCTGCAGATCGAGACGATGTCGGCGATCGGCCAGATCAGCTCCGCGAGGTCGCCGTCCTGCTTCACCGCGCCGTTGACGGCAAGCCAGATGCGACCTTTCTCCGGATGTCCCGATTTCGCGGCTGCTACCAGCGGACCGCAGGGCGCGGATTGGTCGAACGCCTTCGACCAGTCCCAGGGGCGCGCCGCCTTCTTCGCCTGGTCCTGCAGGTCGCGGCGGGTCAGGTCGACGCCGACGCCGTAGCCCCAGACATGGGCAAGCGCGTCTTCGCGCGGAATACGGAAGCCGGCCTTGCCGATGGCGACCACCAACTCGATCTCGTGGTGCAGGTTCGAGGTTAGCGCCGGGTAGGGGATCTCGGCGCCGCTGTCGACCACCGCGTCGGCCGGCTTGGTGAAGAAGAACGGCGGGTCGCGCTCGTCATTGCCGAGCTCGCGCGCATGCGCCGCGTAATTGCGGCCAACACAGAAGATGCGGCGCACGGCAAACCGCTCCGCCGAGCCTGCGACGGCAACCGAGGCGATCGGCGGCGGCGGAAGGACGTAATCTGTCATTTCAAATCTCTGCTGCGAGCTGCGAAGTCGCCAGCACCTTCAACCGATTTCGACGCCTGGGCAAGGCGCCGCGCCGGCGAAACACGGCCCTCGCCGTTTCGGCGGCACCATCGTTTGCCGTTTGGCGATGTACTATTTGGCAATAATCTGGACACCTTCAGGAGACTATCCTCTAGCCACCGAAACCGAACCGATGACTGAACCTGTGCAATGACCTCCGTCAGCGATCGCGCCCGCTTCCTGATCATCGACGACCACCCGCTGTTTCGCGAGGCGCTGCACAGCGCCGTGCAGATGGCCTATCCGGACGTCGACACGGTCGAGGCACGTTCGATCTCGGAAGCGATCGAGCTTCTTGCCGACGCAAAGCCGTTCGACCTCGCGCTGCTCGATTTGAGCATGCCCGACGTGCATGGCTTCGAGGGGCTGTTGCAGCTGAGGACCCGCTATCCGCGGCTGCCGGTGGTGATCGTGTCGGGCTATGAAGAGCCGAAGATCATCTCCGAGGCGCTGTCCTACGGCGCGGCCGGCTTCATCCCGAAATCCGCCCGCAAGAGCGATCTCGCCGCCGCCATCCGCTCGGTGATGGACGGCGCCGTCTATGTGCCGGAAAATTACGAGGGCCAGCCGCCCGATCCCGACAGCACCGACCGCGCCGACATGGTGCAGCGGCTGGCGAGGCTGACACCGCAGCAGCTCAGGGTCCTGCAGATGCTGCGCCAGGGCATGCTGAACAAGCAGATCGCCTATGAGCTGCAGGTGGGTGAGACCACCGTCAAGGCGCATGTCTCGGAGATCCTGCGCAAGCTCAACGTCTACAGCCGCACGCAAGCGGTGATCGAGGTGTCGAAGCTCGACAATGCGGAGCTGTTTCGGGATCAGGCGGGGTTTTGACGGGGTTAATTCTGGTCGCCGTTGGCTATGCCTGCGTTGGCAGATCCCATGCCTTGGCGATTGGCCGAAACGCCCATCGCGATCGTCATCCACGGGCGGAGCAAGGAGCGTAGCGACGCGCGCAGACCCTAGAATGACGAGGTTCGGGAGCCCATCGCGAGCGTTCGCGCTGACTACCGTTGATAACCTTGCCGCCGACAAGCCTGCCATCGTTCAAAATTCCTGCGTTGAGGAACTAAGCCAGAAGATGTGCCAGCAGCGCACGCAATTGCGCTGGCTTGAGAGGCTTGCGCATCAATTCGATCCCGGCGGCGCGGGCGGCCTTGGCGACGGGCTCGGAGCCGTCGGCGGTGACGATCAGCGCCGGCACCGGGCGGCCGAGATAGTCGCGCACCTCGGCGATCGTCGCGGTGCCGAGGTCGCCGCCGTCCAGATGCTGGTCGGCGATGATGATGTCGGGCACCCAGGCTGTGTCGCCGAGCAGGTCGAGCGCATCGTCGGTCGAGGTCGCGGCTCGCACCAGGCATTGCCAGCGCTCGAGCAGCGACGTCATGGCGGAGAGCACGTCCATGTCGTTTTCGACCAGCAGCACCTTGGTGCCGAACAGGCCGTAGCCGCGCGGTCGCTCCATGTCGGCGGCGGCCATCGCCGGCTCGGCCGGGGCCATGCCGACCGGCACGTCGATATGGAAGATGGTGCCGCGCCCGACCTTCGAGGAGAAGGTGACCGGGTGGCCGAGGGCGGCCGCCATGCGGCGCACGATGGCGAGGCCGAGACCCAGCCCGCCGGCGAGCCCCGTATCGGTAAGCGTCGCGGTGCCTCGGTGGAACTCCTCGAACACCGCCTCGCGCTGGTCCTCGGGAATGCCGCAGCCGGTGTCGGCGACGTCGATGCGGATGGTGTCGCCGCGATGCCTGGTGCCGACCAGAACGCCGCCGGAGCGGGTATAGCGCAGCGCGTTGGAGAGGATGTTCTGCAGGATGCGGCGCAAAAGCGTGCGGTCGGAGCGCACGACGACGTTGACCGGCCGGAATTTCAGCGACAGGCCTTTCTTTTCCGCCTCGGGCAGGAAGTCGGAGCGCAGCGAGGAAAACAGCGCCTCCAGGCTGACGTCGCCGATTTCGGGCTGCACCACGCCGGCGTCGAGCTTGGATATGTCGAGCAGCGTGCGCAAAAGGTCTTCCATCGTCTCCAGCGAGCGCTCGACCTGGCGTACCAGCTTTCTGCCTTCATCGCTGGTCTGCACCTCGGCCAGCGCCGAGACCGACAGATGCGCGGCGTTGAGCGGCTGCAGCACGTCGTGGCTGGCGGCGGCGAGGAACCGGGTCTTGGAGAGGTTCGCCAGTTCGGCGTTTTCCTTCGCCGCGCTGAGGTCGATGTTGGACTGCTCTAGCCGGCGCAGCGTGGCGTGCAATTCCTCGGTGCGGTTGCGCACCCGGTTTTCCAGCGAAATGGCGGTCTGAAACAGCGAGAAGGCATTGCCCTGCTGGTCCATCGACCGCTCGACGCGGCTGACCAGCGCCGCGTTGATCTTCTTCAGCCGTTCGAGGTCGTTGATGTCGCGCAGCGGCATCTGGCTCACTCGGCCGCCTGGCGCTCGCCGAAGGCGATGCCGGTAAAGGTCTGGTTGAGGTGCATCGAGCGATACTGCTCGCCATAGGTGCCGAAGCCGATGACCTTGTTGGTCCGATAGAGCTCGGAAATGTCGCGGAAGACCTGTCGGTTGCGGGCGTCGAGCCGACGCAGCACGCAGTCGAAGCCGAGGATCATGTCGATGCCGCCGAGCCGGTGCTCGACATCCTGGAGAGCGCTACGCGTCGCTTCCACCATGTTCTTGGGCTGGGCGATGGACAGTACCACGCCATCGTCGATGGCGCAGAAGAAGGACAGCGAGCCGTCGGGATGCATGCGCTGGATCGAGCGGCAGTAATATTCGCCGCCGACCTTCACCACGACGGGGTGCGAGGCAAAGCTCAGCGGTGTCAGCGTCTGCGGCAGGATGCCGACGGAGGCCGCGTATTCTTCCGCGGCGTTGGTGGCGTTGAATTCGCGCACGACACGATGATCTGGGTCCGACGCCGTCACCACCAGCTTCTCGTCGGTCGGAATGAAATTGTCGGTCTTGAAGACGTGGAAAGGGATCTCGGTCGCGACCAGCACGATGATGGCGCTGTCGGAAGTGACCTTGCCGTTCGAGATCAGGCTGGTCGTCTCGAATTTCAGGTCGTCGCCCGCCGAGCCGCCGATCAGCGGGATGTCATCCAACCCCCAGTGGATGGCCGAGGTCACCGCTTCCTCGGCGTAGGAAAGCCCGTCGATGAAGCAGAGGGCGAAGACGCTCTTCGCGCGCTCCTGGCCGGCGCGCCCGCTCAGCAGCCGCCGCAGCGCCACGACCTCACCGGTGATCCCGTCCATGCCGGATGAGGAGAGGTTCTCGACCATGGTGGAGACGATCGAAAACGACGCCGACGGCAAGAGCAGGGCAAGGATATGCCCTTCCTCCAGTCCCTGCGGCGTGATTTCGCCGGCGGTCGAGCAGCCGGCATAGGCGAGCGATGGCGCATGGACCTTCAGCGCTTGCGCAAGCGCCGCCGCGTCGACCAGGCTTTGGGAGAAGAACAGAAGCGCGAAGCCGGCGTCGACGGCCGCCGCTTCGACCGCGACCGCCCGGGCAAAGGCATTCGGGTCGGGCTCATCCGTGGTGAGCGCCGAAAGGCCCGATGCATAGCGTGTGCTAGAACTGGCCAGCTGCCTTCTCCGCAATTCCTCCAACGCTGATTTTTATGCGTGTCTTTTCTTATGCGTGTCAGGCACGCCTGCGCGTCGCAGGCATCTTTGCCTTCAATCCCCGATTTGGCAATGGGGCCGGTTGCTGCGCTGCACATAGCTTTTGCCATGATCGAAAGTACAATGGAACCGCCGCTGGCAGGGCTGTTTTGCCCGTTGTACGGTGCGCGAATAACGCACTGCCGAAGCACAAGCGCGGCATTCGGCAATGACCAAGGTTGATACCCAGGGAGGTTGCATGTCGGACGTGTCGTTGACTGTGAATGGGAGGCGGGTCAGCGGGAACGCCGAGGACCGAACGCTTCTGGTGCATTTCCTCAGAGAACATCTCGGACTCACCGGCACGCATGTCGGTTGCGATACATCGCAATGCGGCGCCTGCGTCGTGCATGTCGACGGCCGGGCGGTGAAGTCCTGTTCGATGCTGGCCGTGCAGGCCTCGGGCTCGACCATCGTCACCATCGAGGGGCTCGCCGACGGCGCCGAGCTGCATCCGGTGCAGGCCGCGTTCAAGGAGCATCACGGGCTGCAATGCGGCTTCTGCACGCCGGGCATGATCATGACGGCGACCGACATGATCGCGCGCCATCCCGAGGGGCTCGACGAGGCGACGGTGCGCACCGAGCTCGAAGGCAATATCTGCCGCTGCACGGGCTACCACAACATCGTCAAGGCCATCCTCGCGGCATCGCAAGCGATGTCGAAGGGTGCCAAGGGCAGGGCGAAACAGGCAGCTTAGGTGGTGAATGGTGAATGGTGAATAGAGCCGCCGGCTTTTCTCCTTTTGGCCATTCACCCTTTCACAATTCACCATTCACTGAATTCCGGAGGAATTTCCGCAATGGGTATCGAAGGCGTCGGCGCCCGCGTGGCGCGCAAGGAAGACAAGAGGTTCATCACCGGCGGCGGCCGCTATGTCGACGACATGGTGGTTCCCGGCATGAAACACGCCGTGTTCGTGCGCAGTCCGCACGCCCATGCGCAGATCAAGAAGATCGACGTGAAAAAAGCGCAAGCGATGCCCGGCGTCGTCGGCGTGCTCACCGGCAAGGAGCTCAAGGCCGACGGGATCGGCAATTTGATCTGCGGCTGGATGATCCATTCCAAGGACGGCACGCCAATGAAGATGGGCGCGTGGTCACCTTTGGCGATCGACAAGGTGCGCTATGTCGGTGATGCCGTGGTCATCGTCGTCGCCGACACCAAGGGCCAGGCGCGCGACGCCGCGGAAGCGGTCGAGATCACCTACAAGGAACTGAAGGCCGTTGTCGACGCTACGAAGGCCATTCAAGGCGGCGCGCCGCAGATCCACGCCGAGTCCGACAACAATCTGATCTTCGACTGGGAGATCGGCGACGCCAAGGCGACCGACGCGGCGATCAAGTCGGCGGCCCATGTCACGCGCATGAAGATCGTCAACAATCGCCTCGTGCCCAACGCCATGGAGCCGCGCGCCGCGCTCGGCCATTACGACAAGGCCGAGGACCATTATACCTGCTGGACGACGTCGCAGAACCCGCATGTCGCGCGGCTGGTGATGAGCGCCTTCTACAACGTCGCCCCGGAAAACAAGCTGCGCGTGATCGCGCCGGATGTCGGCGGCGGCTTCGGCTCCAAGATCTACATCTACCCGGAAGAGATCGTCTGCCTGTGGGCGTCGAAGAAGACCGGCGTCCCCGTCAAATGGGTGGCCGACCGCACCGAAAGCTTCCTGTCGGACGCGCATGGCCGCGACCACGTCTCGACCGTCGAGATGGCCTTCGACAAGGACAACCGGATCACCGGGTTCAAGGTCGACACGATCGCCAATCTCGGCGCCTACATGTCGTTGTTCTCGTCCTGCGTGCCGACCTATCTCTACGCCACGCTGCTGTCGGGCCAGTACAACATCCCGGCGATCCACGCCAATGTGCGCACCGTCTACACCAACACCGCGCCCGTCGATGCCTATCGCGGGGCTGGGCGGCCGGAAGCCACCTATCTTCTGGAACGCACGATGGAAACCGCCGCGCGCGAGCTCGGCGTGTCGCCGGCGGAGCTCAGGCGCCGCAACTTCATCACGTCCTTCCCGCATCAGACGCCGGTCATCATGAACTATGACGCCGGCGACTATAACGCGTCGCTCGACGCGGCGATGAAAGCCGCCGACTATGTCGGCTTCATCAAGCGCCGCGCGGATGCGGGCAAGCAGGGCAAGCTGCGCGGCATCGGCATGAGCTGCTACATCGAGGCCTGCGGCATCGCGCCGTCGGCGGCGGTCGGCTCGCTCGGCGCCGGCGTCGGCCTCTGGGAATCGGCGGAGGTGCGCGTCAACGCCGTGGGCACGATCGAGGTGCTGACCGGCTCGCACAGCCATGGCCAGGGCCATGAGACGACCTTCGCGCAACTGGTCACCCAACGCTTCGGCGTCCCGCTCGATTCGGTGTCGATCGTCCATGGCGACACCGACAAGGTGCAGATGGGCATGGGCACCTACGGTTCGCGTTCCGGCGCCGTCGGCATGTCGGCCATCGTCAAGGCGCTCGACAAGGTCGAGGCCAAGGCCAAGAAGATCGCCGCGCACCTGCTCGAAGCGGACGAGGGCGACATCGTCATCGAGAATGGCGAGGTCAAGGTCGCGGGCACCGACAAGAGCCTGCCCTGGTTCCAGGTGGCGCTTGCCTCCTACACCGCCCACAATTTGCCGGCGGGCATGGAGCCCGGGCTGAAGGAGACGGCCTTCTACGATCCGTCCAACTTCACCTTCCCGGCCGGATGCTACATCTGCGAGGTCGAGATCGATCCGGAAACCGGTACGACGGAAATCATCCAGTTCGTCGCCGCCGACGATTTCGGCAACATCATCAATCCGATGATCGTCGAGGGGCAGGTGCATGGCGGCATCGCCCAGGGCGTCGGCCAGGCACTGCTGGAAGGCGCGCATTACGACTCAAGCGGCCAGCTTCTGACGGCAAGCTACATGGATTACACCATGCCGCGCGCGGGCGACCTGCCGTCCTTCAAGGTCTCGACCTCGAACACGCCATGTCCGGGCAATCCGCTCGGCATCAAGGGCTGCGGCGAGGCCGGCGCCATCGGTTCGCCGCCGGCGGTCATCAACGCCATCACCGATGCGCTCGGCGTCGTCGACATCGCCATGCCGGCGTCGCCAGCGACGGTGTGGGCAACCATCCGGGCGACGAAGCACTGAAAAGCGCAAAGCGAATAGGGAGTAGCGAATAGGGAACAAAAGCGGCGTGGATAGAGGAGGTTCTATTCGCTATTCGCTACTCCCTATTCGCTTTCTCCCGAAGGGAGAAAAACACATGTACTCAGTCAACTATCACCGCGCTGCCTCGGTCTCCGATGCCGCCAAGCTCTTGAAGAACGGCGATGCCAAGCTGCTTTCCGGCGGCATGACTTTGATCCCCGCCATGAAGACGCGGCTGGCAGCGCCGTCGGACCTCGTCGACGTGTCGCGGCTCAAGGACCTGCAGGGCGTCAAAGTGTCCGGCAAGACGGTCACAATAGGCGCCGCGACGACGCATTACGACGTCTCCACCGACGACAAGCTGAAGAAGGCCTGCCCGGCGCTTGCGCATATGGCGTCCTTGATCGGCGATCCGGCGGTGCGCCACAAGGGCACGATCGGCGGCTCGATCGCCAACAACGATCCGGCCGCCGACTATCCGGCGGCATTGCTGGCGCTGGGCGCGACGATCATCACCAACAAGCGCGAGATCCCGGCGGACAAATTCTTCAAGGGCCTGTTCGAGACGGCGCTGAAAGAAGGCGAGATCGTCACCGCGGTGAGCTTTACCGCTCCGGCCAAGGCGGCCTACCAGAAGTTCCGCAACCCGGCTTCGCGCTACGCCATCGTCGGCGTGTTCGTGACCAAGGGCAAGGACGGGGTGAGGGCGGCGGTGACCGGCGCCGGCGAGGACGGCGTCTTCCGCTCCAAGGAAATCGAGGCAGCGCTGGCGAAGAGTTTCGACGCCGCGGCGCTCGGTGGCGTCAAAGTGCCGGCGAAGGGGCTGATGAGCGATCTCCATGCCTCCGCCGACTACCGCGCCAACCTGATCGCGGTGATGGCCAAGCGCGCGGTGGCCGCGGCCAACGCCTGAACGCCCTCAGCCTGGGTGAGACAAAGGGGCCCTCGCGGCCCCTTTTCCTTCTGTATTCGCAACGACTTGGCGGGAACTACCTGAGTATTCCCGCTTTCGCACTTGCACAATAGTATCCCGCACTGCAAAATGAGCATGGCGGGAATACCAGACAGTCCGAGACGCGGGCAACGCTTCGCATGCGGACCTCGAGTTGCGAAGGCAGGGTATGACCGACATCTCCGCAGCGTCCGTTGTCCTGCCGCGGGCCGCGGCCGACAGGGAAGCCAGGGCAAGGCTGGCCTATCTCGACGGCTGGCGAGGCCTGTCGATCGCGATGGTGCTGATCGGCCATTTCTTTCCGGTCCCGGGGCTCAATCTCGGCGTGCTCGGCGTCGAGTTCTTCTTCGTGCTGAGCGGCCGGCTGATGGGCGAGATCCTGTTCATCGAGCGCTTTCCGCTGAAGAAATTCTTCAAGCGCCGCTTCTCTCGCATCTATCCCGCGCTGCTGGTGTTCGCGATAGCCGCCATGATCGGCCTGACCGGAACCTTCATCGCCTTCAAATGGAAGGCGGCGCTGACGGCGCTGACCTTCACCTACAATTACGCCGGCATCTTCATCAATCGCGCCGGCGCGCTCGACCACATCTGGTCGCTCTGCGTCGAGGAGCATTCCTATATCCTGCTCGCGCTGATCAGCGTGGTGGTTTCAGGACGCGCCAATGTTATCCGGCTGCTTCTGGTGCTGGCCTTGCTGGCAATGGCCAACGGCGCGATTTCGTACGGGGTTCTCGGCATGGGCTACGAGACCACCTACTGGCGCACCGACGTGCATATCGCCTCGATCCTGCTGTCCGCGGCGATCTGCCTGCTCAAGGCTGACGGGCGCCTGCCGACTTTCCTGCAAAGCCAGCATGTGGCGCTCGGGGCCGCGGTTGGCGGCCTGTTGCTGTTCCTCGACCGGGTGCCGACGCCGATCCACTATCTTGTCGGCGTGCCGCTGCTGGCGCTCGCGGTCAACACGCTCGACTTCGCGATCGGCTATGTGAAGGGGCTGCTGTCGTCCTGGCCTATGGTGATGCTCGGGCTGTGGTCCTATTCGCTCTATTTGTGGCAGCAGCCCTTCTACAAATTCGTCGATGAGCACGGTTGGTCGCCGATCCCGATGCTGGCGGCCGTGTTCGCCTGCGCGCTGGCCAGTTACTATATTGTCGAAAAGCCCGCACGCGGCTGGCTCAACCGCAACTGGTGAGATCAGGTCTCGCCGTTCTTCCGCGCCGCGAGATAGCGGCGAAGCCCGGCTTCGCCGCGCGGCGTCGTCCAGCGATGGTTCCAGGCGAAGGCTGGCCTTAGCAGCGGCGCCAGCAGCTTGAGGATCGGCCTCTCGACCGTGACCTGCCAAACCAGATCGACATGCGTGCCTTGTCCGGACGGCGACAGCTCGGCTCGCCAGAGCCCGTCGAAATCGCCGAAGGTCTTCACCACCACCAGCCGGCCGGGCTCGAGCTCGGCGGCCTCGATGATGAAGTTCAGCTCATAGGGCAGGGCGCCGCGCGCTCTGGCCCTGGCGCGGGCGCCGACGACGCCCTTGCCCTTCTTGTCGAGCGGCTCGACCTCCTTGTAGGCATCGCCCCACCAGAGTGGCAGAAGCTCAGCGTCCGACAGCACGTCCCACACTTCCTGCGGCGTGCCTTCGGGGATGTCCCAACTTTCGTCGAAGCGGAAGACATTGCTCGCCATGATGCCGCCCCCCAGCCAACGGAGCTTCTATATTAGCTTCGGCTTGTTTTCCTGGCCAGCGAGTTCGGGGGGTCAGGCGGCGATCGGCTTTGCCCAATAGCGCACCGACTTCTTGCCGCCGTGGATCACCGCATCGCCGACCTCGGCGAAGCCAAGCGCGGCGTGGAAGGCATCGGAGGCAGGGTTGGGCGGATCGGCGTTGACCTCGCAGGTGACGATCGTGTGGCCGGCGCGCCGGGCCTGCTCGAACAGATCCCCATAGAGCCGGCGGGCATGGCCGCGGCCGCGCGCGACGGCAGCGACCACCACACGGTCGACATAGACGAAGCGCGGATAACGCTGGCGAAACCAGAGGAAGTTCGGGCTGTCGTAGCGCGCATCCTGGTCGAAGGTCATGATGAAGGCTTCGAGCGCGCCGATGCGGCGGGTGTAGAACGCTTGCCCGAGCAGATGGGACAGCCGTTCCGGCTCAAGCCAGGACAGCTCCGCCGCATGCTCGTTGTTGAGCGCGAGGATGGCGGCCTCGTCGGCGGGCGAAATGCGTTCGATTATCATCGTCAGGCCTTCGCGGCCGCGATCGTCGCCGCCACCAGGGCCTGGTCGGTCACGGTGGTGCGGTATTCGCGGTCGAGGTCGGTGCCGCCCATGCCGACATCCGGGTTGCGGTAGCGCATGGCGCTCGGCACGTCCGCAAGTGCTGCGAAATGCATCTCGGCCAGTCCGGTCCGCCTGCGTACCTCGCCGATCGTGTCGGGCGCCAGCGCGCCGCAGCCGAGGATGATGATGCGTGAGCCGGCTTGGCGAACGAGTTCCGCCAGAAGCTCGATGCCTTCGACCGCCGTGTCGCGCTGGCCGCTGGTCAGCACCCGGCCGACCTTGCAGCGGATTAGGGCTTCGAGCGCCTCTGCCGGATCGCGCGTCATGTCGAAGGCGCGATGACAGGTGACGTTGAGCGGGCCGGCGGCCTCGACCAGCGCGCTCATGCGCGCCTCGTCGATGGCGCCGTCGGCGGTCAGGCAGCCGACCACGACGCCGGTCACGCCGAGCTCGCGAAGCGCTTCGACGTCGGTGAGCATCGAGCGGTATTCGGTCTCGCTGTAGAGGAAATCGCCGCCGCGCGGACGCACGATGACATGGAAGGGGATGGTCGCGCTTTCGAGCGCGGCGCGCACCGTGCCGAGGCTCGGCGTGATGCCGCCCTCGACAAGGCTGGCGCAGAGCTCGACCCGGTCGGCGCCGGCGGCCTGCGCGGCAAGCAGCCCGTCAATGCCTTCGACGCAGATTTCGATCAGGGGTTTTTGCGTGTCCGCCACCGGTTTCCATCCATGCTTTCGACGAGATGGGCAGCCCTAGCACCGGGCGCGCCGTCGCGAAAGCCGCAACGATCGGTCCAGCCATGGAAGTCGCCAGCCATGCAACTCGCCAGCCCATGCAACTCGCCAGACATGCAACTCGCCAGACATGCAACTCGCTTGACAATGCATAACTGCAAAGTTATGGATAACTCATAACTGGAAAGTTATTGATTGGCGCGGGCCTTATCGGCCGCGCGAAGCCGAGGAGACGGATGATGGAAGCAAGATTGAAGAACCCGGTGATGCTCATTCCCGGCGCGCTGCAGGCGCTGCTCGCGCTCGACAAGTCGACCGAGGCCGGCGACGTGCCTTATGTGACGCGCAAGCTCGTTCACCTGCGCGCCAGCCAGATCAACGCCTGCGCCGTCTGTGTCGACATGCATGCGCGCGAGTTGAAGAAGGCCGGCGAGAAGGACGAGCGGATCTTTGCCGTGTCGGCATGGCGGGAGACGCCTTATTTCACTGACCCCGAACGCGCGGCGCTTGCGCTTGCCGAAGCTGCGACGCGGCTGGCCGACCGCTCCGACGCGGTGCCGGACGACGTCTGGGACGAGGCGGCGCGCCACTATGACGACAAGGCGCTCGCCGCTTTGGTGATCCAAATCGCGCTGATCAACGCCTTCAACCGCCTGAACGCCACCACAAGGCAACCGGTGGGCGCCTGGGGATGAGGCGAGAGGCCGGCTTTGAGGCCTTGCCGGCTACTGTTTCAGGATCGTGTTCCTGGCGCCTTGCTCGACCTGGTCGATCACCAGAAGCTTCACCGGATCGGCGCCGATATTGGTGGCCTGGTGCCATTGCCCGATCATCTCGATGATGAAGTCGCCGGTCTTGTAAATGTTGGCGGTGCCGGTCTCGATATTGGTGACCTTGAGCGTTCCCTGCTCGACATAGGCGTAGCGCGGGAAGGGATGCTTGTACACCGGGAGCGTCGCGCCCGGCGCGATCTGGTAGGACGAGACCTGAACCTCGACGTCCTTCTGCGGCAGCGTGATCGGCTGGCCCGATGCGGTCGTCGTCTTCGACGCCAGCGGCGTCACCACGACCGGCGTGTTCGAACTGTCGAGAGCATTTGCATTGGTCGTGAAAAATGCCGCCGCCAAAAGCAGCGCCGATGCCAGGATGGTGCGCATGAGGTTCCTCCAGAAGCCATCAGCTTGGCGCGGCGGGCGCTGAGGCGCAAGCTCCGGGTGACAGGATAGCTAACGCTTCGCTGGCGACTGTTTGGGTGGCCGCAGCAGGAGGGCAAACGGCACCAGCAGCGCCGTTGCAATCGCGCAGTAAAAGAAAACATCGACATAAGCGAGCAGCGAGGCCTGGCGGCCGATTTCCTGTCCGATCCAGCCGACGGCCTGTTGCCTGGCTTCGACCAGCGGCGAGCCCTCGGCGACGAAATGGTCCGTCACCTGGCGAAGCGTCTGCTGATAGGCCTCGCTCGACTGCGCGGTGTGGCCGACCAGCACCGACTGATGGAGCTGCGCGTTCTGGGCGATCACCGTGTTGGACAGCGACACGCCGATGCTGCCGCCGATGTTGCGGGCGACGTTGATCAGCGAGGATGCCTGGTCGGTCTTCTGCGGCGGCAGGCCGACATAGGCGGCCGTCGAAATCGGGATGAACAGGAACGGCAGGCCGATCATCATATAGACGCGCGCGTAGGCGAAGAACCCGAAGCTGGCGTCGGGCGTCAGCGAGGTCATGTGCCAGAGCGCGACCGCGACCACCGACATGCCCATCATGATGAGATAGCGCGGCTGGACGACGCCAGCCGCAAAACCCGAGATCGGCATCAGCAGGAGCATGGCGATGCCGCCGGGCATCATCGACAGGCCGGAAAGGGTGGCGGTGTAGTCGAAGGTCGTCTGCTGCAGTTGCGGCACCAACTGCGTGCTGCTGAACAGCACCGCGCCCACAGCCATCATGACGAGGAACGACATGCCGAACTGCCGGCTGAAAAGCAGGCGGATGTCGACGATCGGGTCGCGCCTCGTCCACTCCCAAGGGACAAGCAGCAGGAACGACACGGCCGAGATCACGGCGAAAGCGGTGATGAAGGTCGAGGCGAACCAATCGTTGCGCTGGCCCTCGTCGAGGAAGACTTCGAGGCAGCCCAGCGCCAGCGCCACCAGGATGAAGCCGATCCAGTCGACTTTCAGCCCCTTGCTCAACCGCTCGCGACGCTCGCGCTCGAGAATGTCGGGCTCGATCACCAGCCATTGCACGAGCGCCAGCGACATGATGCCGAACGGCACGTTGATGAAGAAGATCCAATGCCAGGAAAAATTGTCGGTCAGCCAGCCGCCGATGGTCGGCCCGACGGTCGGCGCGACGATCACCGCGATGCCGTAGAGCGCGAAGGCCCGAGAGCGTTTCTCAGGCGGGAACGTGTCGGCGAGGATCGACTGCTCGCTCGGCGCCATGCCGCCGCCGCCGAGCCCCTGCAGGATACGGAACGCGATCAGCGTCGGTAGATTGGGGGCGAGGCCGCAGAGCAGCGACGCCAGCGTGAAGGTCGCCACGCAGATCATGTAGTAGCGCTTGCGGCCGATGACGCTGGTCAGCCAGCCGCTGACCGGGATGATGACGGAGTTGGCGACGAGATAGGTGGTGATCACCCATGTACTCTCGTCCATGCCTGCGGCCAGGCTGCCGGCGATGTTGCGCAGCGCCACATTGGCGATCGAGGTGTCGAGCACCAGCATGAAGGTCGCGATCGAGACGACGATCGCGATCAGCCAGGGATTGCGGCCGCCAGCCGCCGAACGGCTTTGGTCGCCATGGGCTGTTACGGCGTCACTCATCGCACCTTGACCGTCGGCACGACCGACATGCCCGGACCAAGATAGACACCGGGCGGCTGGTCGAACACGATCTTGACCGGCACGCGCTGCACCACCTTGACGAAATTGCCTGTGGCGTTTTCGGCCGGAAGCAGGCTGAACGCCGTGCCGCTGCCGGCCTGGATGCTGTCGATGTGGCCGTGGAATGTCTTTTCGGGATAGGCGTCGATGGCGATATCGACAGGCTGGCCCGGCCGCATCAGGTCGAGCTGCGTCTCCTTGAAGTTCGCCTTCACCCAGACGTCCTTGGGCACGAACATCATCAGCACCTGGCCGGGCTGCGCATAGGTGCCTTTCGCGGCCGTGATGTTGGTGGCATGGCCGGCGACGGGCGCCGTGATCATCGTGCGGGTGAGGGTGGTCTTGGCCTGGTCCTCGCTGGCCTCGGCCTGCCGAAGCTTGGCCTCGGCGCTCTTGCCTTGTGCCTGGAGAACCGCAACCTGGCTTTTCGCCGCCTCGGCATTGGCGTTGGCGGCATCGAGCGCCGCCTGATCCTGGCGCAAGGTCGAAGCGGCCTGCTGCGCCTGCTGTTGCGTCGCCGTGCCCTTGGCCAGAAGCTCGCGGTTGCGCTGGTCCTCGGACCTGGCGAATTCGAGCGCAGCCTGCGCCTGCGCCACCTGCTTGCCGGCGGCATCGATCTTGGCGTTCTGCGCCTGGGTCTGGGCCTGGACGTTGGCGATCTCGGCCTGCGCCGCCACCACGCCGGCTTCCGCCTGTTTGAGCGAGGCCTGATAATCGCTGTCGTCGATGCGCAGAAGGACCGCGCCGGCCTCGACCGGTTGGTTGTCGGTGACGGCGACATCGGTGATGCGTCCGGCAATTTCCGCGCCGACCGTCACCGTGCGGGCGTCGATGAAAGCGTCGTCGGTCCATTCATACTGACGTGCGTTGATCCACCAGATCGCCACGGCGGCGATGACCAACAGGATGAGGATCGCGACGATCGCCGCTATGTAGGGATGGCGCCTGATGAGGCCGGACCTGTTTGTGTCCGACGGACCGTTATCCGCCTGCGTGTCTTGCGCCAGCCCTTCGTTGCCGCGCTTGTCTTTAACGGGCTTGTCGTCGCCCGCCGGGCGTTTCTGCTGATCGGACCGGGGCTGAGCCCGCGTTTCCTCGGCGGGAGCGGTTTCGCGCTCTTTTCTTTCAGTTTTTGCGTCCAAGGCAACGGATTCCAGATATCGTTGGCCCCCCTCGCAGCAGGGTCAACGGGTGGTTTCCGCAAAGGTTCCTGTCGCTGAGTGCCGGGCAATGGCCGATTGGCGACCGTCAGCCCGCCATCCAGCCGCCGTCCACCATCAGGTTTATGCCGGTGACGTAGCTGGCCATGTCGCTGGCGAGGAACAACGCCGCGCCCGCCACGTCGCTCGGCTGGCCGAGCCGCGGCCAGGGTGTGCGCCGGCGCGAATAGTCGAGCGCGTCAGGATCGTTGGCGACGCCCGGCTTGCCGGTGATGATCTTGCCCGGTGCGATGGCGTTGCAGACGATCAGGTCGTCGGCGTGGTCGACCGCGATCTGGCGCGTCATCTGCACGATGCCGCCCTTGCTCACCGAATAGGGCAGGTCGCCGGGGCAGGCGACCATGCCGTGCTGCGAGGAGATGTTGATGATGCGGCCGCGCACCTCGTTGACCGGCGCCTGGGCCAGCATTTGCATGACGGCGCGTTTGTTGCAGTAGAAAAAGCCCGTCAGATTGACGCCGATGACGCGGTTCCACTGTTCCGGCGTGGTCTCGATCAGGTTGGTGCTGGTGTAGATCGCGGCATTGTTGACCATCACGTCGAGCCGGCCGAACTGCGCGATCGTTGCCCCGACGAGCATATCGACGGCGTTCCAATCCGAGATGTCCGTTCTGGAGTAGATGGCTGTGCCGCCGGCGGAGCGGATCATGTCGACGGTGCTCTCACCGCCCTCGATCGGCTGCTCCACCATGTCTGCAACGACGACGCTTGCGCCCTCCGCCGCGAATTTCACCGCGATCGCGCGGCCGATGCCGGAGCTCGCTCCGGTGACGATGGCGGTTTTACCTGCGAGCAAGGCCATGGTGTTCAGCTCTCCCGGGTGACGATCTTTCCTTGCGCCTGGCCGACCAGCCTGCCTTCGCGCACGATCTCATGGCCGCGCAGGAAGACGTTGGTCAGGCGCGCTTTCACCGTCCAGCCGTCAAAGGGCGTGTAGCCCGCCCGCGACACCTGGTCGGCATTGGCGACCGTGCTGGATCGGCGCGGGTCGAGGATGAGCAGATCGGCATCGTAGCCGACGGCGACACGCCCCTTGCGCCGGCCGAGGCCGAAGCGCTCGGCTGGGTTTCTGCAGCACATGCGTGCAAGATCGGGCAGGGCGATGAGCCCTTCGTCCACCAGCCTCAGCATGGTGGGAAGCAGCGTCTGCAGTCCCGGCATGCCGCCGGGGATGTCGGCGAAAGCCGAATAGGATGCCGCCTTTTCGGCCGGCGCGTGCGGCGCGTGATCGGTGGCGACGATGTCGATCAGCCCGGCGCTGAGCCCGGCGCGCAGCGCGTCGATATCATGCGGTGAGCGCAACGGTGGCGAGGCCTTCAGATTGGCGCCTTGCGCCTCGTAATCCTGCGCCGTGAAGAACAGGTTTTGCGGCGTGGTCTCGACGCTGGCGTCGGCCACGCCGCGCAGCCGGCTCCAGGTCTCGACACCCAATTCGGAATTGATCTGCCGGACGTGGACTCTCGCCTCGGTTGAGGCCGCGGCGACAAGCGCGCGAGCGATGCCGTTGGCTTCGGCCAGCGGCGGGCGGCTGTCCAGGAAGGCGGCGATGGTGCCGGAGCGGTCGCGCGCAGTGCTGCCTGTGAGGATCGACTGGTCGCCGGGCGAGATGCCGATCAAGGTGTCGGCGTCTCTGAAAGCCCTCAGCGCCCCAGCGACCGTGTCGAGCGTGTCGAACAGGAAGGCGTCCGGCACGTCGGCGGTGAACAGCTCGAACGACACCGGCGCGAGGCCGAGCAGGCGAGGGACAGGCGACAGATCTCGGCTGACCACGGCCTGCAGGCCGACATCGACATGGATGCGGCCTTCGGCCGTCGCCATCTTGTCGTCTAGCTGCTCGGCCGTCGCGGTCCAAGGTTCGTCGGTCGGCATGTCGAGCACCGTCGTCACGCCGCCGAGTGCGGCCGCATGGGTGCCGGAGGAAAAGTCCTCCTTATGGGTCAGGCCGGGGTCGCGCAGATGCGCATGCGCATCGACGAGGCCGGGCAGCACGAAGCTGCCGGAGGCGTCGACGACCGTCCTGGCTTCGGCGGCTTCGCCGGGCGCGATGATTGCGGCGACCTTGCCCGCGGCGATACCGATATCGCCGCGGCTGGGGCCGTCGGCGTTCACCACCGTTCCACCACGGATCAGTGTTTCGAACATCTCTCAGCCGCGCTGTTCGAAGCGCGCATGGTTGGCGAGCCAGAAACGGGCGATGTCCTCGCGGCGCATGAAGGCGGCGCCGTCGCTTTGCTGGACATGCTCGATCACCTCGCGCAGGCCCGAGGCGCGGTTGGGCTGACCCATCCAGCGGGCATGGATGCCGATGGTCAGCATGCGGCCGCCGGTCTCGCCGGCTTCGCCGAGCATATAATCGATGGCCGAGCGGCAGTCCTCGGCGAAGTCGCGCGGATTGCTGTAGCCCGGCGCCACCAGATAGCGGCTGTCGTTGAGCGTCTTCGAATAGGGGACGACGAGGATCTCGGTGCCGCGATGATCGAGGAAATAGGGCAGGTCGTCATTGCAGGGATCGGAGTGGTAGAGGAAGCCGCCTTCCTCGACCAGAAGGTCGCGCGTGTTCACGCTGGGCAGCGAGCGGCAGTTCCAGCCGATGGGACGCTTGCCGAGCAGTTTTTCATAAAGCGCGATCGCCTGATGAAGATGACGCTCTTCCTCAGCCCGCTCCATGGTCGTGTAGTCGATCCAGCGCAGGCCGTGGCCCATCAGGTCATGCCTGCGCGCCTTCATCCACTCGACCAGAGGCGGGTTGCGCTCGAGCGCCACGGCGCAGGCGGAAAAGGTGACGGGAATGTCGTAGCGGTCAAACAGCCTGGCCAGGCGCCAGACGCCGGCGCGGCTGCCATATTCGAAATGCGTCTCGGTGCCGAGGTCGCGCACCGGCGGGCTGGAGGCGAGATTATACTCGCCCCAATTGTCGTTGCGGCCATCCTCCAGCCAGTTGTACTCCGAGCCTTCCTCGTAGTTGAGCACGAGGTTGACGGCGAGCTTGACGCCGCCCGGCCAGGTGACGAAGGGCGGATGCGGACCGTAGCCGACGAAATCGCGCGGCTGCGCTGCTTGCTGCGGATCGGTCGGCATCGGCTTGTCTCCTGATCTGGTTGGCTCAGTTCTCGTTGGCGGTGATCCAGTCCATGTAGGCATGGAAGGCTTCCTTGCCGGGACGCGGCCGCCAAGCGGTGTCGCGCAGGATGCGGGCGATGTCATAGGCGCCCCACATGCCGCCTTTCAGGGTCACATCCTGGACGATGTTGGCGTCGTCTCCCGGCGTCACCTCGGCCTTCAGTCCCGGCACGCGTTCGGCTGCCCAGCCGATGATCTCGCCGATGGTCTGGCTGGATCCGGAGCCGATATTGTAGTGGCGATAGTTGAGACGCGGCGCATCGATCAGCGCGAGGATCGCGGCGGCAACGTCGGTGGAAGTGACATAGTCGCCGACAGGTTCCAGGCTGTTCGGCCTGATCGTCTCGCCGGCCAACGCCATATGTGCGACGCGGTTGGGGACATGGCGAAAATTGCGGCTCTCGGTGGCGCGGTCCATCGGGCCGTAGACGGAAGCAAGCCGCACCGAGACCGCCGACAGGCTGAACAGGTCGGCATAGCGGTTGGTGACCATCTCGGAGGCGAATTTCGAGATGCCGTAGAGCGTCAGCGGCGCGACATAGCCGTCTTCCGGCAATGGCTCGCTGCTCCAGTCCGGCCCGTTGTGACGGTAGACGGAACCGGAACTGACATAGATGAAACGCTTGAGGCCCGGTCTCGTGCGCGCCCAGTCCAGCATCCGCACGGTGCCCATGAGATTGACGTCGACGATGCGGGCAGGGTCTTCGGCCTCCGGCTGGCGCTTGGCCTCCGAGGCGCTGCCGCGCGAGATCGGCGTGATCGTCGCGCCATGCACGATTGCCGTGATGCCCTGCTGGTCGAGCGTCGCGGACCAGGTCTTTTGGTCGAGGATGTCAGCGGCGATCACCGTGAGCCGGTCGCGCACCGGAGCGAAATGCTTTTCGGCCGCCGCGTCGAGGCCGGAGCGATCGAGAATCACGGCGCGGGCGTGCGGATCGCGGTCCAGCCATGCGCGCGCGACCACGCTCATGACAAAGCCGGTGCCGCCGGTGACGAGGAGAGTCATGGGAGCTCCTTCGGAAATGAGGTTTCGGGTTCAGCGCGTCGCAAAGCCGCCGTCCACGAGCATGTCGGATCCGGTGACGAAGGACGCATCGGAAGAAAGCAGGAAGGCTGCCGCGGCGGCGATCTCGTCGGGCTCGGCAATGCGGCCGAGCAGATGGGCAGGACCGAGACCGGCATTGGCGGCTTCGAAATCGGCAAATCTGCGCAACAGGCGCGTCGTCGCCACGGCGCCTGGGGAGAGGCTATTGACGCGGACCTTCTCGGCGGCGTGATCCACGGCCATCGCCTTGGCGAGGTGGATCAGCCCAGCCTTGGCGGCGCAATAGGCGACCGCGCGGGTGGTGGCGACGCGGCCGAATTGCGAGCCGATGAAGACGACCGAACCGCCGCCGCTTTTCGCGATCAGCGGTACGGCGAACTTGCTCATCAGGAACGCGCCTGTCAGGCCGACATCGATCTCGTGCCGCCATGCGCTTTCGTCGAGATCGACGACGGTGGCGCTGGTTGAAGGCGCGGCCGCATTGTGCACCAGCCCGTCGAGCCGGCCGAATTTTTGCTTCGCGAATTCGACGGCCGCCTTCGCGGACTCGATCTTCATCACATCGCACTGGCAAGCAGCGGCGGTGGGCCCGAGCGCTTCGGCAAGCTTCGTCGCGGGCTCGAGCTCGTAATCCGCGCAAACGATCCTTGCGCCTTCTGCGATGCAGCGGCGGGCGATTGCCGCGCCGATGCCGCTGGCGGCGCCGGCGATCAGGATGACGTTGCCTTCGAGGCGGTTCCTTGCTGCATCCGCCATCAGGCGCGCTCCTCGATCGCCTGCATGGCCGTGGCGCCGACAGGCCGGCGCAGGAGATTGTAGCAGGCAGCTATCGTCACCAGCACGGCGCCGCCGCCGAGCAGCAGGAACATGGCCGGCGCGCCCATATAGTCCATCAGGCCGGCGGAGATGCCGGGCGTCGCGACATTGCCGATCGAATAGAGCAGGAGCAGCGTGCCGGAAGCGCCGACCATGTGCCGGCTGTGCAGTTGCGAGGCGCCGAAGGCCATCGCCACGGGATAGACGGTCAGCGCCGTGCAGCCGTAGAGGAAGAACAGCACGAAGAGCAGCGGTACCGAAAAATTGCCGAGCCAGGCGATCGCGGCGCAGAGCGTGACCGACAGGATGCCCTGGACGAGCAGTATGATGCGACGTTCAAACCTGTCGGACAGCCAGCCGACGGGCGTCTGCGCCAGCATGCCGGCAATGCTGATGGTCGTGACCAGCCCGACTGTCGTTGCCGCCGACAGCCCGATCTGCGTGCCATAGATCGGCGTCAGTACGAAGATGTTCATGTTGGTAATACCGCCCTGGAAGATCGCCACGACCGTAACCGGCGCCAGCCGGAAAAGCGCCAGCGGGCCGAGGCGCTTGACCGGTCTTGCTGAACTCGCATGCTCCGGATCGGCAGTCGGCAGCGCCGGCCAGCGTCCGCCGATAAATTTGGAGATCAGCGCCAGAAGCACGGTCGCCGCCGCGACTGGGAACAGATGCGGCGATTGCGGGCCGACCAGGCCGACAAGGAGCTGCCCGAGCAGCACGGCAATCGCCGTCGTCAGCATGTAGAGCGAGAACAGCGCGCCGCGATTGTGTTGCTCGGCATAGAGGTTGATCCAGCTTTCGCAGACGACGAACAACGACGCCATCGCCATGCCGCCAAGCAGGCGAAAGCAGATCCAGCTCGGCAGGAAGTCGGTGAAGGCGAAGCCGGACGCCGCCAGCAGCGCCAGCATTAGGATCGCGACGAAAGTTCGCTCGTGGCCGTATTGGGCGACAGCCGGGCGCGTCACCAGACATCCGACTAGGAAGCCCACCGGATAGGCTGTCAGCACGATCTGCACGACTTGGGGAGAAATGCCGGGCTTGCCGAGATGCAGCGACACCGCGGTGGTCAGCATGGCGCTGCCGATACAAGCGAGGCAGATGCCGACCATGATCGGCAGCATGGCGCGAGAGCGCTCTGCGTTTTGCCAAAGCCTCATCGCGGATTGAGCGATCGACCTCATGAATGCGGCTGCGGCGGCTCCCTGGCGGCACCGTTGACCGACGGCAGCCCGAGCAAAAGCTACACTTTGTGGCGATTGCCACAAACGAAGATTGACGCGGCTATGGCTCGAATTTTTTTGGCCATGCCGGCGAAGGAAAGCGGCATCTCAGGTCGCGGCGGGCTTTACAGTCGTTTTGCACCCTCCGTACCATAGGCAAAAGCCAAAACTCCGGGAACCAGCGGAAGGGAACGATATGACGATCGAACGCCTCGAAAATGGCCAGCGCTTCTGCCGGGTGCTCCGCTACAACGGCACCGTCTATGTGGCCGGCCTGACCGCGGATGATCTTTCCGGCGACACCACCAGCCAGACCAAGCAGATCCTGGCCAAGATCGACGCGCTTCTGGCCAAGGCCGGCAGCGACAAGTCGAAGCTCTTGAGCGCGCAGATATGGCTCAGGGACATTGCCGATTTCGAGATGATGAACACGGCATGGGACGCCTGGATCGACAGGAGCGCCATGCCGGTGCGCGCCACGGTGGAAGCACGGCTTGCCGGCGACCAGTATCGCGTCGAGATCATGGTGACGGCGGCCGTTGGCTAAGCCGGCCGGCGAGGGCCAATTTGAATAGAAGAGCTGGTCAATGCATGAGCTGGTGATCAGAGGCGGGCGCGTGGCGCTCGACGACGGCTGGGCCGAGTGCGACGTCGGCATCGACGACGGCCGCATCGCCGCCATCGGCAAAAGCCTGTCCGGCGAGACGTCGATCGACGCCAGCGGCCATTGGGTGCTGCCCGGCGGCATCGACGCGCATTGCCACCTCGACCAGCCGGTCTGGGGCGGGGCGGGCAACGCCGACGACTTTGAATCCGGCACGATCTCCGCGGCCTTTGGCGGCACGACCTGCATCGTCCCGTTCGGCATGCCAGGACAGGACATGACGACTGTCGGCGCCATCGACCGCGCGCTGGAGCGCGCGGCGGGACGCGCCGTGATCGACTATGGGCTGCATGCCGTGGTCACCATGGGTACCGGCGCGGATGTCGAAGCCCAGCTCAACCAGCTTGCCAAGCGCGGCATCGCCTCGGTCAAGCTGTTCATGACCTATCAGGGTTTTGCCGTCGACGACGATTTGTTCCTCAAGGTCCTCGATACGGCGAGGGAGCTTGGCTGGGTCGTTATGGTCCATGCCGAGAACGACGCCGCGATCCGGCGCACGCGGCAGCGGCTCATCGATCTCGGCCGCACCGATATCCGCTACCATGTCGTCGCCCACAGCGAGACAATGGAGCGCGAGGCGACGCATCGCGCACTGGCCTTTGCCGAGATGACCGGCGCGCGCATGACCATCGTGCATGTCTCGTCCTGGCAATCGGCCGAGGAGGTGGCACGGGCGAAGACACGCGGCGTCGACGCTATCGCGGAAACCTGCCCGCAATATCTCTTTCTCGGCGCGGCCGATCTCGACCGCTCGGCAATCGACGCGGCGCGCTTCGTCTTTTCACCGCCGCCGCGTTCGCTGCGCAGCCATGAGCATCTGTGGCAAGAGCTGATCGATGGCGGCATCGACCTCTGGTCGTCGGACCATTCGCCATATTATTTCGCCGACAAGATTGGCCGCTCCGAGACGCCCGGTTTCACCACGACGCTGAGCGGCATTCCCGGCATCGAGACGCGCCTGCCGCTACTGTTTTCGGAAGGGCTGCTGACCGGCCGGCTGACGCTCGAGCGCTATCTCGACCTCACCTCGCGCAATGCCGCCTCGATCTATGGCTTCGCCGATCGCAAAGGCAGCATCGCCGTCGGGCTCGACGCGGATCTGGCGCTGTGGGATCCGACGGCGCGCTGGACGCTCGGGCACGAGGCGCTGCATTCGCGAGTCGATTTTACGCCCTATGAGGGCAAGGTCGTCACCGGCCGACCGACCACCGTGCTGGTGCGCGGCGTGCCGGTGGTCGCCGACGGCAAGCTGCGGGCCGAACCGGGGTTCGGGCGTTTTGTGGCTCGCGCTGCCGCCGATCCGGCGCTTTCCCGGAAACCAGTCGAGGATTGGACACCATGGCTCGATGCCTGACCATCGCCGTTTGCCAGACCGGACCGATCCAGCGCAGCGCCACGCGCGCCGAGACGGTGGGGCGGCTCGTCCATCTCCTTGAGAGGGCCGCTTCCGCCGGCGCCGAGATCGCGGTGTTTCCGGAAATGGCGCTCACCACTTTCTTCCCGCGCTGGTGCATCGACGACCAGGCCGAGATCGACGCCTTCTTCGAAGCTTCGATGCCGGGACCCGAGACACAGCGGCTCTACGATGCCGCCGCGCGGCTGAAGGTGGGCTTCGCGCTCGGCTATTGCGAGCTTACGCAGGAAGAAGGCCGCACGCGCCATTTCAACACCATGGATCTGGTCGGACCGGATGGCGCCTTCATCGGCCGCTATCGCAAGATGCATGTGCCGGGTTCGAGCGAGCCGGAAGAAGGCACGACCACGCATCTCGAACGGCGCTATTTCGAGCCGGGCAATCTCGGCTTTCCGGTTTTCGACTATCGCGGCGTCCGGGTCGGGCTGGTCATCTGCAACGACCGCCGCTGGCCGGAAACCTACCGCATGCTCTGCCTCAACGGCGCCGAGGTGGCGCTGCTCGGCTACAACACGCCGCTGCTGCTCGACGAGGCGCCGGCGCTGGCGCATCTGAGAATGTTCCACAACCATCTGCCGATGCAGGCCGGTGCTTACCAGAACACGCTCTGGGTCGCTGCCGCCGCCAAGGCCGGCCTGGAAGACGGGCAGATGCTGATCGGCGGGTCGTGCATCATCGCGCCGACCGGAGAGATTGCCGCGCAGGCGATGTCGCTCGACGACGAGGTCATCGTCCATCGCGCCGATCTCGAGCTGATCGAGGTCTGTCGGAAGGTAAATTTCAATTTTTCGCTCTATCGCCGCCCCGACCAGTACCGGCGCATTTCGGAGTCGGTCTGAGACCGCGATGGGCCCGATCGAAACCAGTCACAGCCAGGCCACGATGCCACTCTCACCCGATCCGCTGACGCTGAGCGAGATCGTCGAGAACGGGCTTTGCATCGGCTGCGGCCTCTGCCGTTCGATCGCCGGTGCCGGCGACGTCGACATGGTGATGACGCCTGAAGGGCGCGAGCGGCCGGTGGCGAGGCTCGCATTGGACAAGCCGGTACTGGCGAAGATCAACGCCGTCTGTCCGGGAACGCGCATCGCCGGGCCGCTGCCAGCGCGGATGAATGACGCCGCGCTGACGGATGCGGTGTGGGGACCGGTCGAACGGCTCGTGCTCGGCTCCGCCGGAGATCCTACGGTGCGGTTTGTCGGTTCCGGCGGCGGCACGCTGACGGCGCTCGGCCAGTTCCTGCTCAACTCGGGACGGGTCAAGTTCGTTCTGCATGTCGCGGCCTCGCGATCCATGCCGATGCGCACCGAGCGCAAGCTGAGCTTCGATGCCGTCTCTGTGCTCGAAGGCGCCGGCTCGCGCTATGGTCCGGCAGCAACGCTGATCGATTTCAACGACATTCTCGACCGCGGCGAGCCATTTGCGCTGATCGCCAAGCCTTGCGACATCACTGCCGTGCGCAATCTGGCGCGGCTCGATCCGCGCGTCGACCAGCAAATGCGCTATGCGCTCGCTTTCGTCTGCGGCGGCGCCTCGGACCTGACCAAGTCGGAGCAGGTGCTGCAGCGTTTTGGCCTCGATGAGGACGAGCTGTCTCTCTTCCGCTACCGGGGCCACGGCAACCCGGGCCTCAATCGTATCGAAACCAGCGACGGCCGCGGCTTCGAGATCAGCTACCGGCAGCTGTGGGAAGACGAGGACAAATGGATGATCCAGCCGCGCTGCAAGATCTGCCCTGATGCCATCGGCCAAGTGGCGGATATCGCGGTATCTGACGCATGGCTGAATGGCGGACCGGCCGTCGAGGATGAATCTCTCAACGGCATCATCGTGCGCACGAAGCGCGGGCTGGAGCTGTTCGACGCGGCCGTCGAGGCCGGCGCGCTGCAGATCAAGCGCGAGAGCAGTATCGCCGAGATCAGCGAATTGCAGTCGCATCAGGTGCGCAAGCGGCGCGCGGTCTGGGCGCGGCTGACAGGCATGGCTATCGCCGGCAAGCCGGTGCCTTTCGTCACCGACCTGGCATTGCGGGATTGCGCCGCGCAGAATTCGCTGGCCGAGAATCTGGCCGAAGGGCGCGGCGCTCGCGATCGTGCCAAGCGTGGCCGCCTCGGCGAGCCGCCCGCCGTGCCGCGCGGAACAGTTTTGGGGGATACATGAGCGAACAGACCGACGTTATCATCATCGGCGGCGGCATGGCTGGCGCCGGCGCTGCCTTCGAGATTTCGCGCGACAAAAAGGTCGTGCTGCTCGAACGGGAGAGCCATTGCGGCTATCACACCACGGGACGCTCGGCCGCGAGCTTCACCGAAAATTACGGCAACGGCGTCATCCGCCGCATCGTGCTCGCCAGCCGGGCATTTCTCACCGAGCCGCCGACGGGTTTTTCCGATTATCCGCTGCTCAGCAAACGGGGCATGATCACCGTGTCGCGCGCCGACCAGCTTGACCTTTTGCGCGAGGATCTGGCGGCCGCGCAGGCGCTCGTTCCCTCGATCGTCGCGATGACGCCGGCCGAGGCGATCGCGCGCGTGCCGGTGCTGCGCCGGGATTATCTCGCCGGCGCCTATATCGAACCGCATTCGATGGATATCGACGTCAACGGCCTGCATCAGGGTTTTTTGCGCGGCGCGCGGGCGCGCGGCGCTCGCATCGTCACCAAGGCCGGGGTGAGAGGTATCGGCCGACAGGGCGGTCAATGGCGGATCGAGACGGAAGCGGGGACATTTCTTGCGCCGCTTATCGTCAACGCTGCCGGCGCCTGGGGCGACGAGATCGCGGCGATGGCGGGCGTGTGCCCGGTCGGCCTGCAGCCGAAGCGCCGCACCGCCTTCAACATCCCGGCGCCGGCCGGCCTCGACATTAGCGACTGGCCGCTGGTCAACGATGTCGGCGCGGAGTTCTATTTCAAGCCGGATGCCGGGCAGTTGTTCGTGTCGCCAGCCGATGCGACGCCTTCGGCGCCGGTGGACGCCTTTGCCGAAGACATCGATGTCGCGATCGGCGCCGAGCGTCTCGAACGGGCAACCACGATCGAAGTTCAGCGCGTGTCGCGTTCCTGGGCGGGCCTGAGGACCTTCGTCGCCGACGGGTCGCCGGTGGTCGGGCCGGATGACGAGTTCCCGGATTTCGTCTGGCTGGTCGGGCAGGGCGGCTACGGCATCAAGACGTCGCCGGCACTGTCGCGCGTTTGCGCCAGCCTGATCGCCGGTGGTGGGTTGCCGGACGATGTCGCGAGGCAAGGCGTTTCCCTGGACGACCTGACGCCGCATCGGTTGCGCTCAGAGGGCGAAGCTCGACAGGCCGCTTCATGAGCCCACTGACGGCCGGTGGCAAACTGGCGGGACGCATCCTGGACGCGCTCGCCGAAGCTACGACGGACGCGCCGGGGATCACGCGCGTCGCTTACGGACCCGGCGAGCGCTTCGCCCATGATCTCGTGCGCAATGACGGGGAAAAACTCGGCGCGGTCGCGCGCGTCGACGCCGCCGGCAATCTCTATCTGACGCTCAGCGGCCGTAACCCCGAGCTGCCGGCAATCGTCATTGGCTCGCACCTCGACAGCGTCGCGCATGGCGGCAATTTCGATGGCGCTGCCGGCGTCGTGGCCGGCCTGGCGGTGATCGCCGAATTGGTCGAGAAAGGCATCCGGTTGCCGCGTGACCTCGTCGTGTTGGCGACACGTGCCGAGGAAGCCGTCTGGTTTCCGCTCTCCTATCCCGGCAGCCAGGCGGCGCTTGGCCTGCTCGATCCGCGGGCGCTCGATGCGAAGCGGTCCGACAGCGGTCGCACACTGGCCGAGCACATGCGCGAGGAAGGGTTCGACCCCGACGCCGTGCGGCGTGGCGTGCCCGGCATCGATGTCGATCGGATCGCCGCCTTCGTCGAGGTGCATATCGAGCAGGGACCGCGCCTGGTTGCCGCCGATGCGCCGGTCGGCATCGTCACCGGGATTGCCGGCGGCTTCCGCTATGTCGATGCGAAATGCCTTGGCGCCTACGCCCATTCCGGCGCCGAGCCGCGCTTTGCGCGGCATGACAGCGTGCTTGGCTTTGCCGACCTGATCGCTGACCTCGAGGCCGAATGGGACGCGCTCGAACGCGAAGGGCGCGAGGCCACTATCACCTTCGGCCGCGTGCAGTCCGATCCGACGCAGCACGGCGGCAGCCGGGTGCTGGGCGAGCTCGGTTTCACGCTCGATGTGCGCAGTGCCGAAGCCGCCGTCCTGGATCGGATCGAGGCAAGGCTGCATGAGATTTTCGCTGAAGTGAGTGCCAAACGCGGCGTCACCTTCGAGCCCGGGCCGCGCTTCACCTGGGAGCCGGCGACGATGTCGCCGGCATTGATCGCGAGGTTCGATAGCGCCGCCAGTAAGATGCGGATTCGGGCACCGCATGTGCCGAGCGGGGCGGGGCACGATGCAGCCACCTTCGCCGGCGCCGGCATCCCAACCGCCATGCTCTTCGTGCGCAATGAACACGGCAGCCACAACCCGCATGAAGCGATGGAGATCGCCGATCTCGATCAGGCGATCCGGCTGCTCCTGCGTTTCGTCACCGATTTCGACAACTCACCGGACCAGAGATGAACCTCGCCAAGACCGCCTTGCTCGTCATCGACCTGCAGAATGAATACCGCCTCGGCGCGGCATGGCCGGTCGTCGGCTATGACGACGTGCTGGCCAATGCGGCCGCGCTGATCGAAGCCGCCCGCAAGGCTGGCATGCCGGTCATCCATGCGCAGGCCTGGGTGAAGCCGGAAGAGCGCGACGGCTATGCGCGGCAGGAGGAAATCCTGACCGAGGAATTCCGCTCCGCCGTCGCCGGCAGCGAAGGCGCGGATATCTGTGCCGAGGTGGCGGCGCTGCCCGGCGACATCGTGATCCACAAGCACTGGCCGAGCGCCTTTCGCCGGACCGAGCTTGCGCAGCGGCTCGCCGCGCTCGGCATCGAGAACCTCGTTGTCACCGGGGTGCTTACCGACAGTTGCGTGACGGAAAGCGTCTTCGACGCCGTCTATCAGGGGTTTCGCGTCTGGCTGGTGAAAGAGGCCTGCGGCAGCATGACGGAGGCCATGCATCGCACCGGCATGCTCGACATGGCGAACCGGCTTTATGGCGGCGGCATATTGCGTTTGTCCGAAGCATTGAAGGCGCTTGCCGGCCAACCCTTTGACGGCTGGCGCTGCACGCGGCCGGTGGAGTTCGCCTACACGCTGGAGAGCGTCGATCGCTTTTACGAGGCGCTGTGACCGGCGCCGCAGCCACATGCGCCTCTGAATAGCATCTTTGAAGCCGAGGGCTTGAGAACCGCGCCCGGCAGCGCTCCGGTCGCCCTGCCGCCGCGCCAGACCGAGACGCCGTTGACGAACACATGATCGATGCCGGCAGCGGGTCGGCGCGGTTCCTCGAAGGTGGCGGTGTCGATGATCGTCTCGGGGTCGAAGATGACGAGGTCGGCGAAATTGCCTTCCGCCAGAACACCGCGCTCCTGGATCCCGAATTCACGCGCGGGCAGGCCGGTCATGCGGAACACGGCCTCTTCGAGAGTGAACAACCCGATGTCACGTGCGTAGTGCCCGAGCACGCGCGGAAACGTGCCCCAGAGGCGCGGGTGCGGGTGGATGTCGTGCGGCAGGCCGTCCGAGCCGATCATGGTGCGTGGATGGGCGATGATGTTGCGGACGTCGTCCTCATCGAGCTGGAAATAGACTGCGCCGGCCGGCAAAAGCCGCTCGCCGGCCTCCCGCTCCGTGCAGTTCCATTCGCGGGCAATGTCGGCGATTTCGCGCCTCGCCATCTCCGGATGCGGATCGGACCAGGTGATGAGGATCTTCAACCCGGTGTCGCAGCGCTCCAGCCGAAGCACGGTCGAGCTCGCGGCATAGGGATAGACATCCATGCCGATGTCCATCGTTTCGCGCGCCCGGTCGATCCTTTCCAGCGAGGACCGGCTCTTGCCGAAATTGGCGCGGCCGGTGCACTGGTGGTGCGAGATGAACAGCTTGCCGCCGGCATGATCGGCGATGTCGATCGCTTCCTCGATCGCCTCGTCCATGGTCTCGAAATAGTTGCGCGTGTGGGTGACGTAGGGGCCGCCGAGGCCTGCCGCCGTGGCGGCGAGAGCCTTGACCTCATCGGTCGAGGAGTTGACGGCTGGCGGATAGTCGAGCCCGGTGCTGAGGCCGAACGCACCCTCGGCCATCGCCTCGGCGACCGCTTCCTGCATCGCCGCCGTTTCCGCTGCATTGGCCGGCCGGTCGGTCACCGGCATGCAGCGCTGGCGCAAGGTGGTGTGACCGACGAGCAGGGCCGCGTTGGTGGCGATGCCGCGGCGCTTCAACTCGGCGACATAGTCGGCAAAACGGTCGAAGCGGAAATTCTCGCGGCCGCCGACCAGCGTGAAGGGCGGTGGAGGGGTCTGGTCGAGCAGCAGAGGTGCGAGGCTGACGCCGCAATTGCCGGCAATCACCGTCGTCACGCCCTGGCTGATCTTCGGGTCCATGCCGCGCGGCGCCAGCAGCGCGCCGTCGTCATGGGTGTGCACGTCGATGAAGCCGGGCGCGACGATCTTGCCCTTGGCGTCGATTTCCTCGATGCCTTGCGCGTCGTCCAGCCGACCGATCGCCGCGATGCGGCCCATCGTGACGGCAATGTCTGCCTGGAAGCGGTCAGAGCCGTCTCCGGAGATCAGCGTTGCGTCGCGGATGAGGAGATCATAGGGCATCAGACGGCTTTCCAACTCTTTTGATGGAGCATGATCTTTTCCGAAAACCGGTCCCCACTTTTCGGGATCATGCTCTAAGCTTCCGGATTGGCGGCGATCTCCTCGCGGCGGCGCCCGACATAGGCGTCGAGCTCCTCGCGGATCGCAGGATCCATCACCGGTTCCTCGTAATCGTGCAGCGCCTGCTGCCAGAGCTCGGTCGCGCGTTCGAGGGCATCCTTGCCGCCGGCTTCCTCCCAGGCACCATGGTTCTGCCAGTTGGACAACATCGGCTGATAGAAGGCAGTGGTGTAGCGCGACATGGTGTGCTCGGCGCCGAAGAAATGGCCGCCGGCCGGCACCGACTTGATCGCCTCGAAGCCGAGGTCGTCCTCCTGGAACGGCAGCGGCCGCAGGAACTCCATCATGTTCTGCAGGATCTCGACGTCGAGCACGAGCTTTTCGTAAGACGCCGTCAGCCCGCCCTCCAGCCAGCCGGCGGCATGATAGATCAAATTGGCGCCGCCGAGCACCGCGCCCCATGTCGCCATTTCCGTCTCGTAGGCCGCCTGCAAATCGACCACATTGGAGGCGTTCGCGTTGGAGGTCCGGTAGGGCAGGTTGTAACGGCGCGCCAGTTGCCCGGCGATGATGTTGGCCTTGGCGTTTTCCGGCGTGCCGAAGGCCGGCGCGCCGGACTTCATGTCGACATTGGAGGTGAACGCGCCGTACATCACCGGCGTGCCGGGATTGACGAGCTGCGTCAACGTCACGCCGAACAGCGCCTCCGCATTCTGCTGGCAAAGGGCGGCGGCCAACGTCACCGGCGTCATCGCGCCCATCAGCGTGAAAGGCGTCACGGTCACGGGTTGACCGTGCTCGGCCATGGCGATCAGGCCTTCGGCCATGGCGTCATCGAACAGGCGCGGTGAGTTGATCGAGATGATCGTTGTCACGCCGGGCGAAGTCCGCATCTCCTCGACGCTAATGCCGCGCGCGATCGCCATCATGTTGATACCGTCCATCGCCCTGGTGCGGCCGATGGCGGTGCAGTGGAAGGAGAGGTCGCTCAGCGTCAGATTGGCGTGGTAGGTATCGAGATGGCGCGAATTGGCCGGCAGCTCGATCGGCGCCACCACCTGGTTGCCGATGATATGGATGGCGTTGAAGTGGTGCGCCAGCCGGATGAAGTTCTGGTAGTCGGGGAGATTGCCCGGCCTGCGGCCATTGACGCGGTCATGCACGTTGGGCGGACCGGCGACCAGCCCGAAGACCAGCGAATTGTCGCCGAGATGCACCTGCTTTTCCGGATTGCGGCTGGTCAGCGTGAAGGACGAGGGAGCCTTGCGCAGCGCCTCGATGACGATGCTCTCGTCGATGCGGATGGTGTTGCTCTCGCGGTCGACGATGGCGCCGGCCTTGGCGAACAGGTCCATCACCTTTTCGCTCATGACGCGGATGCCGAGCTCCGACAGGATGCGCATCGAGGTCTTGTGCAATTGCTCCATGCGCTCCTCGTCGAGCATCTGCATGGGCGGGTAGGGGTTCTTGACGCTCTGCCATGGCAGTTGCGCGATGCCGCCGCCGCTGCGTCCGAGCTTCGATCTGCGGCCGCCGCCGCGCCTGTCCTGTGACATAGGATTCCTCCCGATTCTCTTTTTCGCAATTCCGGACGGAAAACCGCTCACACTTTTCCTGGAATTGCTCTCAGTACCCACGTTCCGGATTGATCACGTTTTCCAGCGGCTCACCTTTGCGGTAGCGCGCCAGATTGTCGGCGAACATGCGCACCGACTTGATGTCCCAGCCTTCATAGACCGCCGCGCAATGCGGCGTGACGGCGACGTTGTCGTAGCTCCAGAGCGGATGCCCGGTCGGCAGCGGCTCGGTGGCGAAGACATCGAGCGCCGCGCCTTTGATCCGGCCGATGTTGAGTGCGGCGAGCAGTGCTTTCTCCTCGACGACGCCGCCGCGGGAAATGTCGATCAGCACGGCGGACGGCTTCATGGCGGCAAAGGCGGCCTCGCCAAGCAGGCCGCGCGTGGTGGGCAGCAGCGGCACGCAGCAGACGATGAAATCGGCCCGGCCGATCAATGCCAGCAGCGCGTCGGGGCCATGCACCTCATCGAGCGACAGCATCGGTTTCGGCCGCGCACGGATGCCGAGGGTGTGCATGCCCATCGCCTGCGCGCGGTGCGCGACGGCCTCGCCGGTCTTGCCGAGGCCGAGGATGAGGACGGTTTTGCCCTCGATCGGCTCGACGCGGCCGCCGCCCCATTGGCGGGCCTGCTGCCGGCGCTCGAAGCCGCGCAGGTCGAGCGAGAAGGAGAGCATGGCGCCCAGCGCATATTCGGCCAGCATGCCGGCGGCGACGCCGGCGGAATTCGTCACCGTCACATGCGAGGGATCCCAGCGCCCGAGATGATCGGTGCCGGAGCCGCCGATCGACACCCATTTCACTGTCGGGCTCTCGACCAGGGCCTGGCGCGGATAGCGCGGCGTGCCGTCGAAGCGGATCGAATAGACCACTTCCGCGGCGGTCCGCTCGATCAGCGCAGGAAGGCCGGCATAGGTGTCGCAGGCATGGACATCGAGGTCGGGATGCGTCTCGGCGAGCACGGCAAGCGCGCCCGCCGGCTTGTCGGTGTGCAGGATGACGGTTGGGCGCACCGACATCGTGACCTCAGCTACGGCCGATATGATCGGCGGCGCTGCCGAGGGCGGCAAGCAGCGCCTGGCCGTTCTCCAGCGTCGCATTCTCATGCGGCGCGCGCAGGTTCAGCCAGCGCCTGTCGCCGGACTTGACCGCAAGCACCGCCTTCATCGCCGGGATCAGCCCGGCATCCTGGATCACCTTTCGGAACGCCTTGATGGCGGCATCCGCCTCGGCGACGTCCTCGCCCTTGCGTGCCGCGTCGTAGAGGCGGCGGATGGCGGCGGCGTTCAGATTGACGGTGGCGGAAATACAGCCAGCCGCGCCGCTCGCCAGACCCTTGGTGAGCTGCGCCTCGGAGCTCGGAAAGACCGAAATGCCGGGCGCGGCGGCGATGACGGCGGCGGTGTTGTTCCAGTCGCCGGCGCTGTCCTTGTAGGCGACGACGGTGTCCGGGAACGCCTTGCTCAGCCTGGCCGTCAGCGCCGGGCTGACCGGCACGCCCGAGTTCTGCGGGATGTGGTAGAGGATCATGCGCATCGAGGGCTTCGCCACCTTCTCGATCAACTCGCTGTAATAGCGCGCCTGACCTTTGTCGCCGGCGCCGGTGTAGAAGAAGGACGGCAGCACCATGACCGCGGCGCAGCCGAGACTGACGGCATGCGCCGACAGCTCGACCGTTTCGGGCAGGGCGGTGACGCCGGTGCCGGGCATCAGCCGGTCGGGCGCGATGCCTGCCTCGACCAGCCATTCCAGCGCCTGTATGCGCTCGCGCAAGGATACCGAGAGCGCTTCGCCCGTCGTGCCGAAGGGCGAGAGGAAATGCGCACCCTGGCCGAGCACCCATTTGGCGTGGGAAATCCAGAGATCGCGCGCGATGCGGCCGTCGTCTTCGAACGGCGTCAGGATCGGGGCGATGGTTCCTTGCGGGCGGGTCATGGATGTCCTCTATGCTGGTCTGTGTGGCCGGCCACCGCCGCGACGGCGCGGGCGAAGTAGGCGGAAGCGGTGACGTCGAAGAGTATGTCGAAACCCGCCGGCGAACGGAACGCCACGGCCTCGATATGGCCGACGCGGGTCTGGGCGATGTCTTCGGCACCGAATTTTTGGGGTCTAAGGTCCAGCGCGCAAAGCCCGCTCATCGCTTCGGCAAGGCGAGGGCCGGAAAGCCGCATCCATGCCCAGCCTTCTTCGCGCCATGACGAATAGCCTTTCGGCGACGGCGCGGTCTGCCAGGCGGTCTTGATTTCGGCGAGCGTCTCGCCGGCGCCCTCGGCGAGAAGCAGAATGTCCTCGTTGCCGAGGCGCAGGATCCGCATGCCACGGTGGTCGCCGATGCGGTTGACGGCAGGCGGTTTGACACCCTGCGCGGCGAGCCAGGCGGCGCTGCCGCCGCCTTTCAGGCCGAAGCGCGGCTTGTCCGTGAGATCGCTCAGCATGACCGCGCCGGAAACCAGCTTCGTGCCGTCGGCCGCGCCGCCGGGCATGAAGGGATAGATGCGCGTCGCGATGTCGGCGGCCATCTAGATCTCCTGCCGCGCGTTGGTCGGGTCGAAGAAGGCGTGGGCGACGACCGGCACCTCGACCAATTCTCCGTCGCGGCACTTCACCGTCACGCGGCTGCCTTCCGCCTGGTCGTCGACATGGACATACGCGAGCGCGATATGGCGCCCGAGCGACGGCGAATATCCCACCGACGTGATCTGGCCGACAGGCGCGCCGCCGCGCAGCACCAGGCAGCCGTCGCCGGGAATGTTGCGGGCGCCGGCGGGGAATTGCAGGCCGACCAGCTTGCGGGTCTGCCCGAGCCTCGCACGCATCTCGATGGAGCGCTTGCCGACGAAGAAAGGCTTCTTCTTCGAGACAGCCCAGCCGAAGCCCAGCTCGTCGGGCGTGGTGATCGCGTCCGTGTCCTGGCCGATCAGGATGTGACCTTTCTCCAGGCGCAAGATGCGCGACGCCTCCAGCCCATAGGGGCGCAGGCCATGCGGCCGTCCCGCCGCCATTACCGCGTCCCAGAGATGAGGCGCCTGGCTCGACGGGCAATGCAATTCGTAGCTGAGCTCGCCCGTGAAGCCGATGCGCATCACCCGCACCGGGACACCGGCGACGGTGCCTTCGCGGCCGCTGAGATAGGGGAAGGCGTCGCGGCTGAAATCGATGTCGCTCTCCAGCGCCTCGAGAACCAGGCGCGCCTTGGGTCCGGTGACGTTCAGGCCTGAAAACGCCCCTGTAAGGTTGAGCACGTCCACCTTCAGGCGCCATTCGGCATTCCAGAACAGCATGTCGGCATAGACGCGCGCCACGGCGCCGGTGGTCGCCGTCACATAGAACTGGTCCTGCGCCATCCGGTAGGCGACGCCATCGTCGACCACCGATCCCATCTCGTTGAGCATCAGGCAATAGCGCACGCGGCCGATGGGCTGGTTGGCATGCGCCATCGTGTAAAGGCGGTCGAGGAATTCACCGGCGTCCGGCCCGCGGATCTCCAGCTTGCCGAGCGTCGAAACGTCGAGCAGGCCGACGCCCTCTCGCACGGCGAGGGTTTCCTCGCGGACCGCTTCTTCAGCGCCGCTTGCGTCGCCGTAGTAGTAAGGCCGCCACCATGCGCCGATCGGCTTCATCGCGGCGTTCAGCGCGACGTGCTTCGCATGCAGCGCCGTGCGGCGCTCCAGCGCTTCGTGGTGGCCGGCGAGCACGCCGAGCGTTTCCGGCCCGACCGGAGGCCGCGCCGTGGTGATGCCGATCTCGGCGACCGACCGGCCGGTCGCCTCGGCGACGACCCGGGCTGTCGCCAGGGCCGAATGACGTCCCTGGCTCGGGCCCATGCCAACGGTGGTGAAGCGCTTGACGAGCTCGATCTCGCGATAGCCGTCCTTGGTCGCGTTCTGCAGGTCCTTGACTTGCAGATCCTCGTCGAAGTCGACGAAGTCGCGTCCCTTGGGATCGGCGAGGATCGGCTGAACATAGCGTGGCCCGACGCTCTTCGGCGTGATTGGAGGTTCGACCGCCATGGCATGGCCGAGCCGCGAAAGGGCGGCTGCCGCTGCTCGTTGGCCGCTGCCGATTGCATCCGGCAATTCGTCCGTTCCGGCAACGGCGCCGCCAAGATGGACGGAGCCTTCCGGGAGTGTGATCGTCATCATCTCCGCGGCGGCATCGTAGCCGACCTTGCCGCCAGCCTGACACGGCAATTGCCACGCCGGCGCCTGACCGATCGAAACGGCCAGCAGGTCGCAGGCGATCCAGCTCCCGCCGACACGGACGCGGGCAAGGTGACGATTTCCAGACGTGCCTTCCGCCGCTTCGATGGTTGCGCCTTTGCGGATGGCGACACCTTTGCCGCGAAGTTCGGCTTCCAGCGGCCCGGCATCGCCGACCGATCTCGGATCGACAAGTTCGACGACCGATACGCCTGCGTCCAATAAATCGAGCGCTGTCCGGTAACCGTCCTCATTGGCGGCCAGCACCACGGCGCTCCGACCAGGCCGCACGCCATAGTGCCGGACCAGCCGTTGGGTGGCGCCGCCGAGCATGATCCCCGGCAGGTCGTTGTTGCGGAAGACGGCCGGCTGCTCGATGGCGCCGGTCGCCAGAATCACTTCGCGGGCGCGTGTGCGATGGAGGCGGTTGCCCTGGATCAGCGGCAGCCAGTTGTCTTCATACCAGCCATTGCAGACGGTGCCGGTCAGCACCCTGAGATTGGGCAGCGCCTTCAGCCGGGACGACAGGTTGGAGAGGATGGCCGGATCGTAGCGGCCATAACTCAGCGAGCCGCCGATCTCGGGGTTCTCGTCGCACAGCACCACGTCGGCGCCGGCCTCGGCGGCGGCAATCGCCGCGTTCAGTCCTGCCGGACCGGCGCCGACGACGAGCACATCGCAATGCAGGTGCGTCTTGTCGAAATGCCGATGCGGAGCCTTGGTGTCGACCACGCCCAGGCCCGCCTTGCGGCGGATGATCGGCTCCCAGAATTTCAGCCAGCTGTCGCGGCGCGGACCCATGAAGGTGCGGTAGTAGAAGCCGACCGGCAGGAAGCGGCCGAACCTGTCCATGACGGCGTCGCGGTCGCGCTCGAGCGAGCCGTTGACGTTCTGCGCGCTGACCCGCAGCCCTTCGCTGACCGGCGTGCGCTCGGCGGCGGCGTTCGGTTCAGATGGCAGCTGCACCAGCGCGTTGGCGTCGGCGCCGGTCATCGACAGGATGCCGCGCGGGCGGTGGTACTTGAACGAGCGCGACAGCACCCATTGGCCGGAGGCGGCAAGCGCGCTGGCGATGCTGTCGCCTTCATAACCTTCGAAGGGCTTGCCCTCGAAGGTGAAGCGGATGCGGCGGCTTCGATCGATGCGGCTTCCGAAAGGGGCGGGCAGCCGGTTCATGCGCGCTCCCGCAGTTCGGACGCGTCGAAGGTGCGGACGATCTCATTGCTGACGAGATCGCGCTCGGCCAGGAAGAAATAATTGCTCGGCACGTGCCGCCACCACTCGACGACTATGCCTTTGCGGTTCTCGGCGCGGAACAGATGGCGCGACCATTCGGCGTCGGCGGTCGCGTTCGGATCGGGCCTCGCGCGCACCGGGCCGAAGGACTGGAACTCGTCGATGTTGCGCGGGCCGTTCATGGGGCAAGTGAGCAGTTTCATGGTCTAATGGCTCGCCGCGGTCGCGCCCATTTCATTGAGCAGCCTGAAGGTCTCGAAGCGCTCCAATGCAAAGGGTTTCAGGATATCCGGCACGCGGCCGTCGGCGATCGTCTGCGCCATGCGCTTGCCCGCGACGGGGGTCGCCTTGAAGCCCCAGGTGCCCCAGCCGCAATCGAGCCACAGGTTGGCGAGCGGGCTCGCGCCCATGATCGGGCTGTAGTCCGGCGTCATGTCGGTGATGCCGGCCCATTGCCTCAGCAGGCGCACGCCTTGCAGGAAGGGGAAGAGGTGGACGGCGCCTTCGGCGAGGTGCTCCTTCATGTCGAGTGTCGAGCGCGTCGAATAGAGCTGGTAGGGATCGGAGCCGCCGCCGATGACGACCTCGCCGCGCGACGACTGGACCAGATAGGTGTGCAGCGAGACCGACGAGACCAGCGTGTCGAGCCAGGGTTTCAGGGGCTGGGTCACCATCGCCTGGAGCGGATAGCAGCGGATGGGCAGCTCGACGCCGGCCATCAGCGCGACGTCGTAGTTCATGCCGCCGGTGGCAATCAGTACCTGGCCGCAGGCGACGCGGCCCCTGTTCGTCTTGACCGCCTGGACCCGGTCGCCGACCACCTCGAAGCCCTGCACCTCGGTGCGCTGGTGGATCTCGACGCCGCGCCGCGAGGCCTGGGCGGCATAGCCCCAGGCGACGGCGTCGTGGCGCGCCGTTCCGCCGTCGGCATGCCAGAGCCCGCCGAGGATTTCGAGCGGGCCGCCATAGTCCATATTCAGCAGCGGACAGAGCTCCTCGACGCCCTTCTGGTCGACGACCTCGGTGCGCGTGCCCATATGTTTGCCCATCTCGGCGCGCATGTGGAAACTGCGCATTGTCGCCTCGCTATGCGCAAGCGTGAGCTGGCCGCGCTGCGAGAACATGACGTTGAAGTCGAGCTCCTGCGACAGCCGCTCGAACAGCTCGACGCCTTCCTTGTAGAAAGCGATGCCTTCCGGCGTGATGTAGTTGGAGCGGATGGTGGTGGTGTTGCGCGCCGTGTTGCCGCCGGCGAGGTAGCCTTTCTCCAGCACCGCCACGCTTCTTATGCCGTGGTATTTGGCAAGATGATGCGCGCAAGACAACCCATGCCCGCCGCCGCCGATGATGACGACGTCGTAGGCCGGCTTCAGCTCGGGTGTGGCGGGGATGTCGCCGCTGACTGGATAGTCCCTGCTGAGACCGTATTTCAGAAGCCTGAGGGGCATTGCGCGCTCAGCTCAACGTCTTGGGAGGATCGTAGAGCAGCGCCGAGAGATCGGAGAAGCGGCTGTCGCGGTCGTCGAGCGAGAGCACCGCGTCGCGGATCGCCGCGGCGCGGTCGGAGCCGAGCACGGGCGCGGCGAATTCCATGTATTTGGCCTCGACGTCCTGCGCCGTCATCGGCGCTTCCGGTCCACCGCGCGCATGCACGTCGCCCGATGCCAGCACACGTCCGTCCGTCGTCGAGATGACGACGTCGGCCCAGCGGCCGGCCGGGAAGCGGGCGCTGTGACGCTCGGTTTCGGTCACCGTGATGCGGGTGAGCATATCGGCGACCGCGGCGTCGGCGAGTCCGGCGCCGGAAATATGCTCCAGCCCGATACGCCCATGAAGGATGAAGGTCGCGACGGCGAAGCGCAGGCTGTATTGCGCCTTCGAGGTCGTGTCCGGCATGCCGTCGAACAGCGTGGTGGCATAGTGGAAGCTGTTGACCTGGACGTGGGCGATGTCGGAAGGGGCCAGATTGTGGGCCAGGCAAAGTCCGCGCACCGCATCGATCGCCGCATGCGCCCAGCGGCAGATCGGGTAAGGCTTCACATACTGATGCAATGATTGCCAGAAGACGCCGAGATCCTGCCAATGCATCGCGACGTCCGGCGCCTCGACGGTGATCGCCGGCGCGCCGGTGAAGCCGCGTTCGGCGAGCACGGCGGCGGAGAGGCCGATGAGGGCGCCGGGGCCGGAGCCGTCATGCAGCATCGTCGGCGTGGCGATCTCGCGCATCATCTGGCTGCGCGGGCCGTGATACTCGGCAATGCCGAGCGCCTCGCGCAATTGCGTTTCGTCGAGCCGACGCAGGCGTGCCGCCACCGCCGCTACGCCCAAGGCATTCCAGGCGCCCGAGGTATGGTAGTCGCTCACTGTCGCATGCAAGGCGATGCCGGCCCGGCCAGCGACTTCGTAGCCGATCACCAGGGACGCCAGCGCTTCGGGCCCGGTAAGGTCGGGCCTCGCCTCGGCGAGCGCGGCAAGCGCCGGCACGACCGCGACGCCGACATGGCCCTTGGTCGGGCTGTAGCCGTCATGGCCGTCGAGATTGTCGGTCTGCGTGGCGACGGCATAGGCTGCGCCGGCGATGCTGGCGCGGCGTCCGTCGAACAGCATGCGGGCCGAGTATTGCGGGTCGTTCGAGCCATAGAGAAGCACGGCGGTGTCGCGGGCAATCCGGCCTGCTTCCATCGGTCCGGCCGCAATGGCGATGCCGAGCGTGTCGAGAAGGAGGTAACGCGCCTGTTCCAGCACCGGCTGGGGGAAGACGGAGGCGGGACGCCGCAGCACGAAATCGGCAAGGCGCGCGAACGTATCGGAACTGACGACAGGCCCCTCACGCCGGTATGACGGCACAGCCACGCGCTTATCTCCCCTGTCTCTCCACAACATCAATAAATTGGGTTCATCGCGCAGGCACGCGATTAGTTTGGCGGCTTTGGCCAAAAATATTGATGCCATGTCGCTCGTCTGCGATTGAATGGCCGGTCGCCCGTGCGATAGCTATGGCGATTGCTAGTGCGGTCCACCGTTTCACGGAAACGGCGAACCGCACTATCGCTTTGTTTTGATGCAATTCCGGACGGAAGGCTACGGCGAAGTCGCCGAGCCTAACCGCTCACACTTTTCCTGGAATTGCTCTTTAGGAGACCGGGATGAAGCCGCCACCCCCCTTGAACTATATCCGCTCGTTCGAGAGCTCGGCCCGCCATTTGAGCTTCACCACGGCGGCCAAGGAGCTTGGCTACACGCAGGCGGCGGTCAGCACGCATGTGCGCGCGCTCGAACATTATATCGGCCGGCAGCTCTTCATCCGCTATCCGCGCAGCCTGAAGCTGACCGAGATGGGGGAGGCGTTCCTGCCGACCTTGCGCCAGGCGCTCGACCAGATCGACCAGGCGACCGAAGCGATCGTCGCTTCCTCGCGCAACCGCACTGTGGTGGTTTCATGTCCGATGAGCCTTGCGGAAAACTGGCTGGCCGGGTGCATGGCGGCCTTCCGCAAGAAGCACCCCGAGATCGAGATCGTGCTGCACGGCACGATCTGGGAAGACTTGAGCGAGCAGATCGCCGACATCACTATCTCGACGCGGCGCTTCGACGACAGGCCGCCTTCGGCGACCCCACTCTGGAACGACGAACTGGTCCTGCTTTGCGCTCCCGCTCTGCTCGAGGGCGGACATGCGCTGAAGACGCCGCAGGACATGCTCAAGGTGGACTGGATATTCGTGCATGGCCGCCAGGAATACTGGCAGGTGGTGACCGATGCGCTTGGCGTCGACATGGAGGATCACGACAAGGGTCTTTCGACCAACGCCTCCAACATCGCGCTCGAACTTGCCGCGATGGGGGCCGGCCTCGTCGCCACGCAGCGTTCGCTCGCGCATGCCTATATGCGCCGCGGATTGCTCGTCGAGCCGTTTCCGGTCCGCCCGCCAAGCCCCTGGAATTACTATCTGACCGAGAGCCAGCTTTCGAAGGGAAACATCGCGCGCACGGTCAAGGAATGGATCATTTCCAGGGCCAGGGAAGACGCCGCCTGAGCGCGGCGGCACCGCCGCATTCAAAAATTTGACGGGCCAATGGCATTGTTTTTTTAGGCCTTCAAGGCCGGCTTTCTGCGGTTTGCGGAAGGCTGAGCCCTTCCGGGATTTTTGCATCGCCCCTAACATGCGTAACCGCAAGGGGAATGTAACGGGCGGAAAGCCCTGAACCGGAGAACAACGATGACAATGTTCAAGAGCAACGGTGATCGCGTCCCGGCGGTCATCGAAAGCTACGCAGCCGAAGTCAAAAGCGGCAAGATGGACCGCCGCGAATTCCTGGCCATGGCAAGCGTGATGGGCGCTTCCACGGCGCTCGCCTACTCGATGGCAGGGATCGAGCCGGCCAAGGCCGCGGCGATCGTGCCCGGCAAGAAGGGCGGCATCCTGAAGATGCAGATGATCATCAAGGACATGAAGGATCCGCGCGCCTGGGACTGGTCGGAAATCGCCAATGTCATGCGCCAGTGCAACGACTACATGATCCGCTACACCACCGACTTCACTTTCGAAGGCCATCTGGTCGAGAGCTGGGAGGTGAGCGACGACGCCACCGAATACACGCTGCATCTGCGCAAGGGCGTGAAATGGTCGAACGGCGACGACTTCAACGCCGACGACATCGTCTATAACATCGGGCGCTGGTGCGATAAGGCGGCCGAGGGCAATTCGATGGCCGGTCGCATGAGCTCCCTGATCGATCCCGCCACCAAGAAGGCGACCGCCGGCGCCATCACCAAGGTGGACGACCACACGGTGAAGCTGAAATGCCGCCAGTCGGACGTCACCATCATCCCGGGCTTTTCCGATTATCCGGCGGTCATCGTCCATCGCGACTTCGACAAGAGCGGCGCCGATATGCTCAAGACGCCCGGCACCGGCCCCTATGAGCTGATCTCCTACAAGGTCGGTGAATCGGCTTCAGTCAGGCGGCGCAAGGACTTCGCCTGGTTCGGCGGCGAACCTTATCTCGACGGCGTCGACTGGGTCGACTACGGATCGGACGCCTCCAATCCCGCAATCGGCAGCGCCTTCGAGGCCGGTGAAATCGACTGCAACTACCAGACCGTCGGCGGCACCGTGGACCTCTATGACAGCATGGGCCTGGTCAAGGAGCAGGTCGTCACCGCCGGCACGATCGTGCTGCGCACCAACGTGACCAACAAACCCTACGACGACAAGCGGGTGCGCAACGCAATCCAGCTCGCGGTCGACAACGAGACGGTGCTGAAGCTCGGCTATAGCGGTCTCGGTCAGGTCGCCGAAAACCACCATGTGTGCCCGATCCATCCGGAATATTACGCGCTGCCGAAAGTCCCGCGCGACCTCGCCAAGGCCAAGGCCCTGATGGCCGAGGCAGGCCAGACGGATCACGAGTTCGAGCTTATCTCCTATGACGCGGACTATGTGAAAGACCCGGCCGACGTGGTCGCCGCGCAGATGCGCGACGCCGGATTCAAGGTCAAGCGCACCATCATCCCGGGCTCCTCGTTCTGGAACGACTGGACGAAATATCCGTGGTCGACCACCGACTGGGGCATGCGGCCGCTGGGCGTCCAGGTGCTGGCGATCGCCTATCGCAGCGGCGAGGCGTGGAACGAGTCGGGCTATGCCAATCCGGACTTCGACAAGAAGCTCAACGAGGCGATGGCCATCGCCGATCCCGAGAAGCGCAAGGAGCTGATGAAGGAGGTCGAGTTCGTCCTGCAGGACTCCGGCATTCTCGTCCAGGCGTTCTGGCGATCGCTTTACCGTCATCACGCCGCCTATGTGAAGAACCTCGGCATGCACCAGACATTCGAGCTGCAGCTGGACAAGGTCTGGCTGGACAAGGCCTGAAGCGGTCAATCGCAACAAGTAACTCAGGGGCGCGTGTTGCGCCCCTGAATTCGCCGGCGACTGTGATTGCCCAGTCGGCTAAACCAACTCGCGGAGCGTTTCGAAAGAGCGCGAAACAAGTCGCCGAACAAAGGGAAGAAACCTCGATATGCGTACTCATGCACAAGCCGTTGTCATCGGCGGCGGTCTGATCGGCTGCTCGATCCTCTATCATCTCGCCAAGTTCGGCTGGACGGATGTCGTCCTCCTGGAGCGCAGCGAGCTGACCTCGGGTTCGACATGGCACGCGGCCGCCAACATCCACGGCCTGCATGATTCCACCAATATCAGCCGCCTGCAGCACTACACGATGGCGCTCTACAAGGAGCTGGAGGCCGAGACCGGCCAGGGCTGCGGCATCTTCCAGCCGGGCTCGCTCTATCTCGCCCAGACGGAGGCGCGCGAGCATCAGCTCAGGCTGCAGGAAGCCAAGGCGCGGCGCTACAAGATGAATTTCTACGAAGTCGGCCGCGACGAGGCCGAGCGGCTGCATCCGCTGGTCGATTTCGACGGCATTCGCTGCATCATGTACGAACCGGAGGGTGGCAATGTCGACCCGTCGGGCGTGACGGCGGCCTATGCCGCGGGCGCCCGCCAGCGCGGCGCCGAGATCCATCGCTTCACGCCGGTCACGGCGACCGAGGCGCAAGCGGACGGCAGCTGGATCGTGCGCACGCCGAAGGGCGACATCCACTCGCAGTGGGTGGTCAACGCCGCCGGCCTGTGGGGCAGGGAGGTCGCCGCCATGGCCGGGCTGCAATTGCCGCTGATCCCGACCGAGCACCAGTATTTCGTCACCGAGACGATCCCCGAAATCGCCGCCATGGGGCGCCGCCTGCCATCGGTCGCCGATCGCGACGGCGAATATTATCTGCGCCAGGAGGGCCTTGGGCTGCTCATCGGCGCTTACGAACGCAACATGAAATTCTGGGCCGAGGACGGCACGCCGATGGATTTCGGCCACGAGCTGTTTCCCGACGATCTCGACCGCATCGAGGAAAACATGATGCGCGCCGTCCAGCGTGTTCCGGCGGCGGCTACCGCCGGCGTCAAGAAGGTGATCAACGGCCCGATGATCTGGTCGCCGGACAGCGCCGTGCTGTTCGGGCCTGTGCCGGAGCTCAGCAACTATTTCTGCTGCAACGGCATCATCCCCGGCTTCTCGCAGTCGGGCGGCATGGGCAAGCTCGCGGCCGAATGGATGATCGAGGGCGAGCCCACGCTCGACATGTTCGGCTGGGACATGGCGCGCTTCGGCCATTGGGCCGGCAAGGCCTTCACCAAGGCCCGCGTGCAGGACCAGTACAGCCACCGTTTCAAGATCCATTTCCCGAACGAAGAGCGCGCCGCCGGGCGCCCGGTGCGCACCCGGCCCGTTTATGAAATGCAGAAGGAGATGGGCGCCGTGTTCGGCCTCAATTTCGGCTGGGAGCATCCGCTGTGGTTCGCGGCGGAAGGCGAGCCGCGCGAGGAGACGATCGGCTTTACGCGCCAGAACTGGTGGACGCCGGTCGGCCGCGAAGCCCGTATGCTGCGCGAGCATGCCGGCATCATCGACATCTCCAACTTCGCCAAATACGAGGTGAAGGGTCCGGGCGCGGAGACCTGGCTGAACGCGGTGTTCGCCAACCGCATGCCGACCAAGGTCGGCAATTCCTGCCTGACGCCGCTGATCGGCAAGCGCGGCGGCATTGCAGGCGACTTCACCGTGACGAGGCTAGCGGAAGACGAGTTCATGGTGATCGGTTCGGGCATGGCCGAGCGCTTCCATCAGCGCTTCTTCAAATCCGTGCCGCTGCCTGCAGGCACGACCTTCCGCTCGCGCACCGAGGATCTCGGCGGCTTCAACGTCGCCGGGCCGAAATCGCGCGAGCTCTTGCAGCGGCTGACCAATGACGACCTGTCGAACGAAGCCTTCCCGTTCATGCGCTCGCGCCTGATCACCGTCGCCGGCGTCGATGTCGTGGCGCTCAGGGTCTCCTTCACAGGCGATCTCGGCTGGGAGCTGCACTGCAAGGCCGCCGACCAGGTCGAGCTCTATGGCGCGCTGCTCAAGGCAGGCGCGGAAGTCGGCGCCGGACCGGTCGGCTCGCGGGCCCTGATGTCGCTGCGGGTCGAGAAGGGCTACGGCAGTTGGAGCCGCGAATATTCGCCGGAATACTGGCCGCAAGAGGTCAAGCTCGACCGGCTGATCAGGACGGACAAGGACTTCCTCAACCGCGAAGCCTATGTCGCCGTTGCCGGCAAGCCCGCGCGGGATGAACTCATCATGCTGTCAGTCTCGGCCAAGGATGCCGACGCCACCGGCGGCGAGCCGATCTTCCTGCCGGACGGCACGCCGATCGGCCAGGTGTCGTCGGGCGCCTATGGCTATTTCGTCGATCAGTCGCTGGCGATGGGCTACGTCAAGGCCGGAACCGCCAAGGCCGGCGACAAGGTGACCGTCGCCATACTGGGCAGGCCGCACGACGCCGTCCTGCTCGCGCATCCGCCTTTCGACCCGGAAGGCAAGCGGCTGCGGTCGTAAGCCGCGAACGCCCGGCGACTGGGAGCACGGGATATTCGAAGAGGACTTCAAGCAAATAAACAAAAGGGGAATCGCATGATCAAACGGCATTTGCTGGGCACGATGCTTGCCCTGGCCCTGACGACTGCCGCACAGGCGGCCGACGTCAAGGTCGTCAACGACGACGCGTGGTTCGCCGAAGGTCCGATCTGGTATCAGGACAAGCTTTTCTACGTCGAATACGGTCGCGGCACGGTGACCGTCTGGGACGGCAAGAAGAACGACATTTTTTGGAAGATGGATGGTTGCGGCCCGTCGGCGGTGCTGCCGACGACGGCGGGCGAGTTCCTCGTCACCTGCTACGACAACAACACGATCGGCCGCATCTCGGCCGACGGCAAGACGCTGCCGCCCTATGACAAGGACACGGACGGCAAGCCGTTCAGCGGGCCGAACGATTTCGCGCCCGACAAGGACGGCGGCGTCTATTTCACCGGCTCCGGCAAGGGCGGCCCGCTGATCGACGCTTCCGCCTATTACATCGGCAAGGACGGCAGCGTTAAGAAGGTCGCCGGCGACCTGCACAATGCCAATGGCCTCGTCATGTCGAATGACGGCAAGATCCTCTATCTGGTCGAGACCGAGGACAACCGGATCATCGAATTCGACGTCGCGTCCGACCACACCTTAAGCAACCGCCGTGTCTTCCTGCGGTTGGACGATCTCTTCCCGAACCAGCCGCATATCTGGCCGGACGGGATCAAGATGGACAAGGCCGGTGAGATGTATATCGGCCAGAGCCCGCGCTCGCTCGACGCGCCAGGCAAGATCATCGTCGTCGACAAGGACGCCAAGCTCTTGCGCACGCTTTCGGTGCCGTCGCCGTCCATGCCGAATTTCGCCTTCGGGCCGGACGAGAAGGTGCTCTACGTGATGGCGCTCGACCAGATCGACGCCGCGCCATGGCACGGCAAGGTCTACGAGGTCCCGAACAAGTAAGGGTTCGCTGGCGACTGGTTCGACGGGTTAGTCGCCGAACCGGCCCAGCCAGTGGCGGGCAAGGTCGGAGCGGCGGCAGATCCAGATGTCGGGATTGGCCGTGACCTTGTCGAGGAAGCGCTCCAGCCCGATCATGCGGCCGGGACGCGCCGCCAGCCGGCAATGCAGAGACACCGTCATCATGCGCGGTGTCGTCTGGCCTTCTTTCAAAAGCCAGTCGACGCCGTCGCTGACATATTCAAAGAACTGGCTGCCGGTCTCGAGACCGGAACCGCGCGAAAAGCGGCTGTCGTTGTTGTCGAAAGAGTGCGGCACGACAAGATGCCGCTTGGCGCCGACATCGACGAAATAGGGCAGGTCGTCATTGTAGTCGTCGCAGTCGAACAGGAAGCCGCCATGTTCGACCACCAGCCTTCTGGTGTTGAGGCTTGGCCGGCCGGTGTACCAGCCCGCCGGATCGATGCCGGTCACCTTGTGCACCGTATCCACCGTCATGGCGATATGCTGGCGCTCTTCCTCTTCGCTGAGCGGCGCGTAGTCGATCCAGCGCCAGCCATGGCAGACGATGTCGCTGCCGAGTGCTGCGATCGCCTTGCCCGCGGCCGGATTGAGCTCGAGCGCGCGCCCGACGACGTAGAAGGTCGGGGTCACGCCCTTGTCCCGGAACAGCGAGATGAGCCGCCAGACGCCGACGCGCGAACCGTATTCGTAGAGCGATTCCATGTTGCGGTTGCGCAGGCCAGGCGCGGCGGGCGCCACGGCAAGGTCGGACAGGATCGCTTCGGAAACGCCGTCGCCTTCGCCGATCGAGTATTCGGCGCCTTCCTCGTAGTTGACGACGATGTTGAGCGCGAGTTTCGCGCCGCCGGGCCACTCAGCCTGCGGAGGCCGCTCGCCATAGCCGATGAAATCGCGAGCGGGCAAATAGGGCGTGTGTGACGTCATGAAATCCCCTCGGATGAAGCCCTTACCAGCATTGCCGGCCACGCATGGCGGTCAGCGCGCGCAGCGTGCGGTCCATGACGTCCTGCGGCCCGATGGTTATCCTCAGGCAGTCTGTGAGGCCGTAACCGGCAAGCCCGCGCGCGATGATGTCGGCGCCGCGCAAAGCGCTGTCGGCGGCGGCCGCCTTCTCCGCATTGGCAAAGCGTATCAGCACGAAATTCGTCCGGCTGTCGGGGACCTCGTATCCAGCGGCCCGCAGACCTCGTGCGAAGCGGTCGCGAATGTCGGCGGTGCGCGTCACGGTTGCGCGCATATAGGCCTGGTCCTCGACCGCCGCGACCGCCATGGCGAGGCTGACCGTCGAGACCTGGTTGGAATTCTGCATCTTGCGCACCTCAGCGGTGATCTGGGGCGCGAACAGCCCCCAGCCGATGCGCGCTCCGGCCAGCCCATAAGCCTTGGACAAGGTGCGCAGGACGACGGTGTCGCCGCGCCCGGCAAGCGCAAAGACGGCCTGCGGATCCTGGTCGTCGAATTCGCCATAGGCCTGGTCGATCACCAGGAGGACGTCGCCGGGAAGTGCCGCGCGCAAGCGCAGCAGCTCCGCGTTCTTGATGCAGGTGCCGGTCGGGTTGCCCGGATTGCAGACGAAGACGATGCGCGTCGCCGGCGTCACCGCCGCCAGGATGGCGTCGATCGAGACCTCATAGCCGCGCTCCGCGGCCTTGACATAGGTCGCCCCGGCGCGCGCGGCCGCCGAGGCGGCGAAATTATAGGCATAGTCCGTGCCCAGCACTTGCGTGCCCGGGCCTGCAAAGGCCGCGATGGTGCAGGCGATCAGCTCCATCGAGCCCGCGCCGCACAGGACAAGATCGCGCTCGACCCCACAGGTTTTGGCGATCGCATCGCGCAGCAAGGTCCAGTCCGGGTCCGGATAAAGATGGCTGCGCGCCACGGCGTCCCGGCCGGCCTCGATCGCCTTGGGGCTGGGCGGGAAGGCGCTCTCGTTCTGGGCCAGCGTCGGCCGGTCGAAGCCGCCGAAATTCGCCAACGCGAAAGCGGACATGGCCTCGATATGGGCGGTGGCTTTCAGGGGCACGGCGAAAAGGTCCGGCTATCGGCTTGTCGGCAAATTGTTTCGAGCGGAGGCTAAGGCAGGGCGATCAAGCCGCAAAGCAAAATTCGCCGGCACAATGACTATGGGAATTTGGCCCATGCGGGGGGTGGGGCGCGCGGCTAGCCCGGCTCGCAATCCTATGTCACCTCGATCAGCGAGCCGGGCTACGTATTTGATAGCCGGCGACGCGAATTTCTGTTGCTGGCGTGACTGCTATTTTTCGGCCTTTCGGACGCGAGAAATACGCTCTCTTCGGCAAAAACAACTCCCGCGCCCTCCAGAGCCCGTCGCACGGCGGCGACATTGACTGGCTTCGGAACCCGAATGCCGTTTTCAAACTCGCTGATGGTCATTTCGCTGAGGTTTGCCTTGGCCGCGAGCCGGACTCTGGACCAGTTTAAGAGCGCTCGTGCAGCTCTCAACTGTTCTCCTGAAAGTTGGTCTCGGCTCTCCATAATGGTGGAACATTCAATGTCCCTAAAATGTTCCGGCTGCCTGCTCAAGATCGTCTACTGCCACGAGTGCCGCGGCGCCGGCCGTGACGACCGGAACTTGCAGTTCACGAACCATGCGATGACGCCGGAACAGCGGAAAGGGTGGACGCCGTGCCCTTGAGCGAGCGCAAAATGTGTACAGGCTGAGGTTGCAGAGCTAAGCTCGTTTTTTTGGGCGTTATGGGCATGAGAAGGGGCATCGCTTTCTGCCTTTTGATCGTTACCTGGTTCGCAGGAACGGCGACGGCCACCGAAACAATTCAGCGCACTACCGAGGACTGGACACTTGAGGGCCTTACCGGAGGCATCAAGGATCAGTGGCTGGAGATGCCCTTCATTAGGGCATGGGGCTACGCCGAGGCGATCGACCGATATTGCTTCCCTGCCAAATCGTACACCAAAGTTGTCGGCTTCGGCCTGAGGGAGGCGGCTCGCTCAGAGGACAGATTTGGCCCGGGAACACTAGCGAGCGCTGAGAAGGATGCAGCGGACCATCTCCTCGCAGCCAAGGTCGCGAACAGGCAGCCGGCTAAATGCGCAGGCCCGGCTGCCACGACCGGGTGAACGGTATAGCAGCCGGGCCGAGGGGCTCGCGAAGAGTTCCGCTCACAGCGCAGCCTTGCTCCAAGAATGATCCCCAGGACGCAGAATAACAATCAGGGCACATCGTCCCTGATTTATTGCGACTTCGGACGTTGGCACACTGCACTGTCACAGTGGTTTCCCTGTGCCGGCCTGCCGGACCTCGACTATCCATTTCACGACAAGGCCGTCACCGTCACCACCTGCGGCCGCATCTGCCACAATCGCAGGAAGATCAACCTCAGCCTCGTCTTCGCCGGTCAGACCGTTGGCGTCAAACAGGTCGAGGACCATATCTGGCTGACCAGCTTCATGGACTATGATTTGGGATATTTGGACGACGAGACATGCAGGCTCGAACCACTCCAAAACCCCCTTCGGGCCAAAAGTGTTACCCATGTCTCCGGTATAAACCGTAACCTATGTGTCCAGAACGGACCTTGAAAATGTTTGGCTCCCCGGGCCGGATTCGAACCAGCGACCAACCGGTTAACAGAGGGTTTCCAGTGCGATTTGCTGGATCAGCGTGCGACAGCCTGAATTTCTAAAAATTCTTTCAATAACAACCAATTAGTGCTTCATCCCGTCGCGACTTGTCGCAGCCGGTATCGACAAAGCGCGTGGTTTTGTGTAGATTATTCTGTAGATCACTCACGGAACCCCGGGCGAACCGGTTGTAGCAAGATTGGTCGCTGGACAGATGCCGAAACTCGAACTTACCGACAAATTCTGCCAGGCCGCCAAAGCCGGTTCCGGCCGAAAAGCCGACTATTTCGATACGACCGTCAAAGGTCTTGTGCTGCGCGTCTCGGCGGGTGGGCAAAAGACCTGGTTCGTGGTTTACGGGCCGCCCGACAAGCGGCAATGGTTGAAGCTCGGCACCTATCCCGAGACACCGCTCGGCACCGACAAGGGCGCTCGCCAGAAGGCCAAGGACACTCGTGCAAGTGTGCAAGAGGGCGGCGACCCTGTGGCCGCCAAGAAGGCGCATGCCGCCTCGATGACCGTCTCTGATTTGGTCGAGAGCTATCTCACCCGCCGGGCATCATCGCGGCGGTCGGTCGATGAGATCGCGCGCCGGCTGCGCAAGAATGTGTCCGGCTATAACGCTGACGGAAAGAAGGTCGAGAAGGCATCATCTGGCTGCATCGGCGAGGTGAAGCTCGCGGACCTGCATCGTCGCGACATCACCAAGGCGATCGACGCGGTGAGGGACCGGGGCGCGGCCGTCGAGGCGAACCGAGTGTTCGAGGACATTCGCGCCATGATCCGATGGGGGCGCGGTCGTGGCGATCTGGACAGCAACTTGACCGAAGGTATGGCGAGGCCGACCGAAACGGTCGAGCGCGACCGCGTGCTGACCGCCGACGAGATCAAGACTATGTGGGCAGCCTTGCCCGAAGCCGACATGCGGGAAAGCACCCGCCGCATTCTGCGCCTGTGCCTGATTACCGGACAGCGTGTTGGCGAGATCGCCGGCATGGAGCACGGCGAACTGGACTTGACACGCGGCCTTTGGACGATACCAGCCAGGCGCGCGAAGAACGGCCGCGACCATGTTGTCCCGCTGTGCGAAATGGCAATCCGGATCATCGGCGATCAGATCGCAGGCGTGAAGGCGCTGTCGGAGCGCAAGGGCAGGGCGGTACCGCCTTTCGTTTTTCCTGGACCGGGCGCCCGTGCAGCCGTCACCGGCGCATCTGTCCCGAAGGCAGTGAAGCGAGAAGAGATCAGCAAGCGCGGCGTAGCAATGATCATGGGCATTGCACCGTGGACGCCGCATGACCTTCGGCGATCTGCTGCGACGGGCATGGAAGAAATCGGCATTTCGCCGTTCATCGTCGGGCAAGTGTTGAACCACGTTTCGGCGACCAAGAGTACGGTCACGTCGCGGGTATATGCGCGCTACGACTATATGAGCGAGAAACGGGACGCCTTGGAGCTTTGGGCCGATCGACTTGCCGGCATCATTGCAGGCAAGGGCAACACCGAACCTCTGCGAGCGAAGGCAGTTGTATGAACCGGTCTGCGCAGTCGCCGTTCGACCCCGAACCTTCCTGCTGCTCGCCGAAGTCTTCCCGGTTGATCTTGATCCCTCTGACTGCCGCCGCAATCGAATGATTGTCGGCTAATGGACGCGCTTTGCCTTGCCTACCGGGAGCTACTTCACCGATCCTACGTCCTTTCGGAACGCCGTGACAGACGCACGCCGACACCACCGCCATTTTCAGGAATGAACTCGATGCCGGCATTCTCAAGCGTTTTTTGAAGGAGGTATCGCGTTCCTGTTTGAGGAACAGAACGGTCGTTTTCGAAATTGCGAATGGTAACAGCACTCGCGCCGGAGCGGGCGGCGAGATCCTCTTGCGTCCATTTCAGCAGCGCTCGTGCGGCGCGACATTGAGCAGAATCCATGTCGCAAACTGGTAATAACTCATGAAAATCGCAAGCTTTTTCGGAAAACGTTGACAGCGGTTTTCTAAAAACCAATAATCCTTTCGTTTTCAGAAAGCGGCCGCACCGAATGCGCGAACACTCGATGCGGCCTCACCACAACCCAGCTGTTAGGAGCTCGGATCATGGCTGATTCCGACAATAGCATGAGTGCGTTTTTCGTCACCCGGCGGCGCTTGCTGGCGGGCACGGCCGCGGCCGCGGCGGCTTGGCCCTTCCATGGAAAGACGCGGGCCGCCGAACTGACGGACGGCAGCAGCGTGGCCGATCCTGCTCTTCGTCTGTGTGGGAACTGGCAAAAGATCCACGATGAGACACTGGCGTTGTGCCGCGAACAGCAGCGGTTGGAGACACTCCTCGCCAGGACGGTCGGCTTTCCCTGCGCCGAGGTGCGGCTTGTCGATGGTACGGACGTAACGCTCCATTCCATCGAGAGCCTGAACGATGCCTACTCTCCCGAAAATGAAGTCGAGTGGGGCAGGGCGCTCGCGGATTTCGCGGCACACCAGTCGCGCTGGGACGCTGCTGATGCTGAGATCGGCTATTCGAGAACAGACGAACTGATCCGACAATCGGAAACAGCCGAAAGCGACCTTCTGGACGATCTACCGCAGACAGCGGCCACGTCCATCGAAGGCATTTTGGCCAAGCTCAAGGTGATCCTGCGTGACGGTGAGCACTGGGAACATCCAGACGATTTCCCCTGGCCGCATATCCGCTCGGTGCTGGATGACCTCGCCCGCCACCATAAATATCGATCTGAGATGATCGCGGGATGCTGGATCGGGTAACCGTCCTTCACGGCCGCCGCCGCTTCCTGGAAGCCTTCTGTCTCAACCTGAGGGATGGTCACCCATCCGGCAGGGGTTCAGGAAGCATACAAGCAGCTCGTGGTGCTCCAAAGTTGCCTTGCTTGAGCAACCCGTTTTGATGGGCGCGAGGCCGACTATCGTTTCCGGTTTGCCGTGTTCGCTCGCCCAGGCGGCGACTGCGCGTCTCGATCAGCCAGCTTCCCGCATATCGTGCATCGCCCTCATCACAACTGTTCGCCCTTGTCTTGCGGGCGCCATGATACGGGATCGGTGATCCAGCGGCTGATATCGGATTCATGCCAGCCTGCACCGTGGACGCTGATTTGGATCTGGCGCGGGAAGGTGCCTTCGGCGATCTTGCGATAGATCGTAGAACGGGACAGACCGGTCCGGGAAAGGACGGTTTTCAAGCGGATGATCCGGTCTGGTTCAGGCATGGTTGCGCTGCCTCCTGCTGGCTGTTTGTGACTGCTCCTGATCCAGAGAGGACCGACACTCACGGGCGCGCAAGAGGGTTTTCCGGGTAGTAGTGCCCCGGCGTAGGGACGGCGGCAAATAGGACGGTCTAGCTAGAGACCAATGCCCCAGCCTCGGCCGAGGTCGATGCCGTGATGGAAGGCGAGTTCTAGGCCGAAACGAAGGCCTGACACTGAGGGATCCCCAGGAGAAAGTCGATGTGCGCCCCGAGTCCAGTTTGCCTGGGGAACCTGGAAGCTTTTCTCACTTTCTGCCTTGCGCCTCCAGCTGAATTTCGCGCGCTCATGAAGGAAGTTGACGGCCCTGGACATGCAGTGATGCAAGCATGATCGAACCGCATATTCGGGGGTTCGAGTCGGGAGAGCGCTACCGCCTTTCCCCCCACCGATCGAAATGCGAGTTTCGGCTTCGCTGCTGCGCCTGAGCGAAGATCTCGCTACTCAGGCGTCATCTGCGATCCAAGTCACAATTTCGAACCGATTGCTAAGCCGACTTTCAAATTTCTCGGGTTGCTCGATATCGCTGGCCACGGCCACTTGGTTGCAGATCGGGATCCCCTATGCTCTGTCATTTCGCCCTAGGCAGAACAGAACGGGGAAGGTCTCATGAATTTCAATGATATCGACCTCAACCTGCTAAGAGTTTTCGACGTAATGATGCGTGAGAGGAGTGTCACGCGTGCGGCTACCGAGTTGGGAAGAACGCAATCGGCCGTAAGTCATTCTCTGTCAAAACTTCGCTATCTGTTGCAGGACGAATTGTTCACGAGAGACGGCGGGGAGATGCGGCCGACCCCTCGGGCCGTGGAGTTGCTGCCGGATATTTCCACCGCACTGGCGACGATCCGAGCGTCGATCGACCGGCATCAGGTGTTCAATCCGGCAACGACGCGGCGCAACTTTCGTGTTGGACTCACCGACTATCACGCCATGATTTTCATCCCCGGGCTCATTCGGGAGTTTTCGAGGCAAGCGCCTGGCGCGACGCTGAATATCATTCCGGCAAACGGACCCGAAATCGGTTCATCCGTCTATCTGAGGCAAGTCGATTGCGCGCTGACGGGGGCCGCAATACGCGACGATGCAAGTCTCTTGAAGGTGGAACTCGGCCAGGATCGATTGTTCTGTGCGGTGTGGAGCGGAAGCAAGATCGCTCAAAACCCTATGACGCTGGAAACATATCTGGCCAGCTCCCACCTGCAGATTTCCGCGGACGGTCTGGCAGAAGGCCTCGCGGATGCCGCCCTCAAGCAGCTCGGCCTGCGACGCAACGTTGTTGCAACCATCTCGAATTACCTGGTGCTTCCGTGGGCGTTGCGCGGCACCGAACTGATCACACATTGTGGCGACGCCATTCTACAAATGCTGGATGAGAGGAGTGAGGTGAGCCTGCTCCAGCCGCCCCTTCCCATATCGAATGTCAATGCCTGGCTCATCGTTCATCGCCAGATGGCGAACGATCCAGGTACCAGGTGGATTCGGGAAATGATCGTCAATATTTACAACGAGTCACGGGCGAAAAAGAGCCAAGGATTGATCGCGGACCGTCAGGCTGCGGGGCCAACCGAATAATAGCCTGCGAGCGCCCTTCCGATCAATCACGGGCGGACCTCATGCCCACCCGCATAATTATGAATGATGCTCATTTTGACAATGAGGACAATCAATTTGACGAATAGTTTGGCTTGGGAGAACATTCCTCTAACAAAAACAGGGGAATGCCGAAATGAGATCAACGTTCAAGGGCCTGCTTGCCCTCGCTATTGCGTGCCCCGCCTCCTCGGCGTGGTCCGCAACACTCGACAGTGTCAAGAAAAATGACGTGCTCACATGTGGCACAAACTCGGCGACGGCCGGCTTCAGCCTTCCCGACAATGAAGGCAAATGGACCGGATTTGTCGTCGACTACTGTCGCGCTGTCGCCGCTGCCGTGCTCGGCGATGCGCAGAAGGTCAAGTTCATCCCGTTGACGCCAAAAGATCGCTTCACCGCCTTGCAGTCGGGGGAGATCGATATTCTCGCGCACAATGCAACCTGGACCTCGTCGCGTGACACGTCGCTCGGCATATTGTTCGCCGGCACGTATTTTTACGATGGCCAGGGATTCATGGTCCACAAGACGGAGAACGTCACGTCGGCCAAGGGGCTTGACGGTGCATCGATCTGCGTCACCCAAGGCACCACGACCGAGTTGAACCTTGCCGACTATTTTCGCTCGCAATCGATCAAGTACACCACGGTTGGTTTCGCCGACGAAGAAGCTGTCGTGAAGGCCTACGAGGAAGGACGTTGCGACGTTCTGTCCGCGGACACCTCCACCCTGAACGCGTCGCGGCTTCGCATGGCCAATCCGGACGACAGCGTCGTGCTTCCTGAGTTGATCTCAAAGGAGCCGCTTGGGCCGGCGGTCCGGCAGGGTGACGACCAGTGGTTCAACGTAGCGAAATGGACGCTCTACGTAATGGTGGCCGCGGAAGAATATGGGGTCACCTCCAAGAACGTCGATGCCATGAAATCGTCGGACAATCCCAGCATCCGCCGCCTGCTCGGCGTGGAAGGCAGCATAGGCAAGGACATCGGGCTCGGCGACGACTGGCCGGTTCAGGTGATCAAGCAGGTCGGCAACTATGGCGAAGTTTTTGACCGGAATATCGGCAAGGACTCGCCGCTGAAAATGGAGCGCGGCATGAACGCGCTCTGGAACAAGGGCGGCGTTCAGTACGCTCCGCCGATCCGCTAGACAGAGCGTGTTCGCAAGGCCCTGGTGCGTCACCGCCGGCGCCTTGCACAGCCCCCGATAGGAACAGGCCATGTCCGATTTGTCGCTTCCCGCGCCGTCGCGCCGGAGCCTGTCGCTGCACGATAAGAAAGTGCGAGGCGTTTTCTACCAGCTCTTGCTCGCCGGCGGCCTTCTGGCCCTGGTCCTGGGCATCGGCATGCAGACCGCTTCGAATATGCGGATACGGGGGATTCCGCTCTCATTCGATTTCTGGAATGAGGCTGCCGGCTTCGACATCAATCAAACCTTGATACCATACGATGCGCTGTCCACCTACGGCCAGGCCTTCTGGGTCGGAGTGGTCAACACCCTCTACGTCAGCGTGCTGGCAATCCTGTTGGCGACCTTGCTTGGCTTTGTCGTCGGCGTCGCCCGCCTGTCGCAGAACTGGATCGTTTCGAAGGTCGCGACCTCGTATGTCGAGGTTGTGCGCAATGTTCCATTGTTGCTGCAACTGCTGTTCTGGTACAACGCCGTCCTCAAGCCGTTGCCGCCGCCAAAGGCGTCGATCGCGATCCCCGGCGGCATTTACCTCAACAATCGCGGTCTCATCGTTCCGGAGATCCAGTTGCATTCGGGAGCAGGGCTGGTGGGCCTGGCTTTTGTAGCGGCTATTTTGTGCTGCATTCTATTCTGGTTCCACGCCAGAAGTGTGCAGAGACAAACAGGCAAACAGCTGCCGGTCCTTCTGATCAGCCTGGTGACCCTGATAGGGTTTCCGCTGATCATATTCCTGGCTGCCGGCGAGCCGGTCTCGTTTGTCGCGCCGCAGCTAAAAGGTTTCAATTTTCAAGGCGGACACCAGCTCTACCCGGAGTTCGCCGCGCTCCTGATCGGCCTGTCGGTCTACACCGGATCTTACATCGCCGAGATTGTCCGGAGCGGCATCCAAGCCGTACCAAAAGGGCAGACCGAGGCTGCATATGCGCTCGGGCTGGCGCCGGGCAAGACACTTCGCCTGGTCGTCGTTCCACAGGCGCTGCGGATCATCATACCGCCGCTGACGAGCCAATACCTCAATCTCATCAAGAACTCATCGCTTGCGGTGTTCATCGGCTATCCCGACCTCGTTCAGATTTTTGCCGGGACGGTGCTCAACCAGACTGGTGCCGCCGTCCAGGTCATGGCGATTACCCTGTCCGTCTATCTCGTTATCTCCATTGCCACGTCGTTGGCCATGAATGCGTGCAACCGTCATTTTGCGATCGTCGAGAGGTGATGCATGACTGATCAATCCATGCATTCGCCAATTGTCAGCGCGCTCATACCGGCGATGGCGCCGCCCGCGGACATTCGGCCGGGTCCAGTCACCTGGATGAAAAAGAACCTGTTCTCGACACCTTCTTCATGCGCGTTGACAATAGGCTTTGTCCTTCTTGCCGCGTGGCTGCTGCATCACTTCTTGAGCTTTGCGATCTTCAACGCGGTCTGGAGCGGTGGCCGGGAAGCCTGCCGCGCGAGCGGCGAAGGAGCCTGCTGGCCCTTCATCGCCGAGAAGTTCGACTATCTGCGATATGGCGCCTACCCGGTTTCGGAGCGGTGGCGCGTTGATCTCGCCGAGCTTCTCGGCGCTGTCTTGGTCGCATGGCTGTTGTGGACGAAGGCGCCGCAGCGCAAGCTGGCGGCGCTGCTCTTCTTCCTTGTCTATCCCGTTGCCTCGTTCGTTCTCGTTCGCGGCGTCGCTTCTCTCGGGTTGCCTGTCATCGACACGACGCTCTGGGGCGGCCTTTTGATCACGCTCCTGATGTCGATTGTGGGCATTGTTTTCTCACTTCCGATCGGGATCATCCTCGCTCTCGGGCGCAGGTCCGAACTGCCATTCATCAAGGCGGTTTGCGTCACATTCATCGAAGTCGTGCGGGGGGTGCCGTTTATCACGGTGCTGTTCATGGCCAACTTCATGATGCCGCTCTTCGTGCCGGAATACTTGACGCCAGATCGTCTCTTGCGCCCGCTCATTGCGATAGCGTTGTTCTCGTCGGCCTATATGGCCGAGGTTGTGAGGGCTGGCCTCCAGGCGATCCCGAAAGGCCAATACGAGGCGGCAAACGCGCTCGGGATCAGCTACTTCAACATGATGCGCCTGATCGTGCTCCCGCAGGCGCTGACGATCGTCATACCGAGCATCGTTTCCACCTTCATCGGCCTGTTCAAGGACACGACCCTGGTCGCGATCGTTGGCATAGCGGATTTCCTGAAGGCCGTCGAAACGGCGCGGGTCGATCCGAACTGGGCCGGCCCAACGATCTCGTCCACCGGCTACCTCTATGCGGGACTGGTCTACTGGGGCTTCTGCTTCAGCATGTCCCGCTATTCGCAATCGATGGAGCGCCAGCTGGCGCGCGGCCACAAATCCTAGGAAGCGATGGTGATGACCCAAGCAATGTATGCAGCGACGAAGGGAACGCCCCCCAACAAGGCGATGGCGATCGAACTGCGTGACGTCAACAAATGGTTCGGCTCATACCATGCGCTCAAGAACGTCAGCCTCTCGGTGCCGCAGGGGCAACGCATCGTGATCTGCGGCCCCTCCGGGTCGGGTAAATCGACGATGATCCGATGCGTCAACCATCTCGAGGAACATCAGTCAGGCGAGATCATCGTCAACGGCAAAGCGGTAACCGAGGATCTGCGCAAGATCGACGAAGTCCGAAGCAATGTCGGGATGGTCTTTCAGCACTTCAATCTGTTTCCCCACCTCACGGTGCTTGAGAACTGCACGCTTGCGCCGGTTTGGGTGAGGAAGATGCCTCGGTCGGCGGCTGAGGAATTGGCGCGCCACTATCTGGAGCGGGTCCGCATCTCAGAAAAGGCTAACAGCTACCCAGGGCAATTGTCGGGTGGCCAGCAGCAGCGCGCTGCAATTGCCCGGGCGCTCTGCATGAGCCCGAAGATTATGCTCTTCGACGAGCCAACCTCTGCCCTCGATCCCGAGATGGTCAAGGAGGTCCTCGAAACGATGGTATCGCTCGCCAGCGAAGGCATGACGATGCTGTGCGTGACGCATGAGATGGGCTTCGCGCGAGAGGTGGCCGATCGCGTGGTGTTCATGGACCGCGGGGAGATCGTCGAGACGAACACGCCTCATCAGTTCTTCGCGAATCCCCGATCGGAGAGGGCTCGGCAGTTCTTGGCCCAAATTCTCAAATAGAGACGTCCGCAAAGCGGCCGTAACCGTGGCAACAGATTTTTCCGGGTGATTATCAAATGGCTTGTGCAGACACGCCCGCATCGACGGTTGGGCAACGAAACAGTGCGGGAATAGATTTCGACCAAATCCACGACCGCCAGCAATTCGGATCGGTCAAATGGGCCAATCAGTGGGATGAGTTCTCGCCGCAGGTCGAAGGCCAGGATCTGCTATCGCTGTGGACGGCGGATATGGATTTCCGGGCTCCCGAACCTGTCATTACGCGGCTGCGCGAAGCCGCGGACCATGGCATTTACGGCTACACCCGCCGCGATCCGCGTCACTATGAGATCGTGCAATCGTGGTTCACGCGCCGGCACAACTGGTCGCCGATGCTGGAGACCCTGCTTCCCGCGCCAGCGATCATGCCATCAGTGGCTGCGATACTGCGAACATTCACCAAGCCCGGTGACAGCATCATCGTGCAGTCACCCGTGTACTCGCCCTATTTCGAAGTGGTTCAAGGAAATGGGCGGGTTTTGCTGACCAACCGGCTGAGGCTGCAAGACAACAGATATGAGCTCGACCTGGAGGATTTCGAGAAACTGGCGGCCGGCGGCGCCAAGGCGTTCCTGCTCTGCAATCCTCACAACCCCGCCGGAAAAGCCTGGACCCGGGAGGAATTGGCGGCGCTGAACCACATTTGTGAGCGCCATGGGGTCCTGGTCATATCGGATGACATTCACTGCGACATAAGGTTGTCGGATCGTCCGCACATCGCCTTCTCTTCCATTTCCGACGATGCCGCAGAGAAGTCATTCATTTGCACCGCTCCGACGAAAACTTTCAACCTGGCCGGGGTTCCTTCTGCGACCATTTCAGTGGCGAACAAAAAGCGCCGCGAGAAGCTTCTTGCGGCAATGCAGGCATCCTTCATGGTGAACGCAAACTTTTTTGGCCGCCTTGCCCTGGAGGTTGCCTACAGCACCGGCGCGCCATGGCTCGACCACCTCACAGGCTACATCGCCAGCAACATTGATCTCGTTTGCGAATTTGCCGGTGAACACCTTCCAGGCATCACGCCCATGCGGCCCGACGCGTCGTTTCTGGTGTGGTTGGATGCTCGCGGCCTTGATCGCCGAGTGGGAGGAATTCAGAAGTTCTTCGTCGATCGGGCAGGGGTCAATCTTTACGACGGCCGCGTCTATGGCCCTGGCGGTGAAGGTTTCATCCGCTTGAACGTCGGCTGCCCGCGGCCTCTGCTACGCCGAGGGCTAGAGCGCATGTCCAGCGCGCTGGCATCGTTGTGATCGAGCAGAACCAAGCCAGGATTTTCCGAATGCGAATTGCCGTCATCAATCCCAACACGACCGCCTCGATGACCAGAAGGATCGTCGCCGCCGCCGTGGCGGCAGCAGGCCCGGGGACGGAGATAGTCGGCATGCAGCCAATGGTTGGACCAGAAGCGATTGAAGGGCCATTTGACGGTGCACTCTCCGTACCCGGCCTGCTCAAGCAGGTGGTTGCGGCGGAAGCGGACAGTGTCGAGGCTCATATCATAGCCTGCTTCGACGATACGGGCTCGACGCGGCAAGGGCGATCGCCACCAAGCCAGTCATCGGCATCGGTGAAGCTTCGCTCCATGCCGTCAGCCTCGTCGCTCACAGCTTCTGTGTCGTAACCACCCTGTCGCGTTCCGCGCCGATCATTGAAGACAACATTCGCCGCTACGGATTCTCCCATCGCTGTCGCGGCGTGTTTGCTTGCGACATACCGGTCCTTGAGTTGGAGAGACCTGAGAGTGATGCGTCCGAACGAATTTCGGAGCTCATTCGCAAAGGCATCGTGCTCGGAGCGGAGGGCGTTGCGCTGGGATGCGCGGGCATGGCCGAGTTTGCCTCCACCCTCCAGCGCAAGCACGATGTTCCTGTGGTCGACGGCGTCGGCGCTGCGGTCGGCCTAGCTGAGACGCTGATACGTTGCGGCCTTGCGCCTCCCAAACGTGGCGTGTGGGCTACGCCGGCGTGCGCGAAGGTGCTGGACAGGTTCGAGTAAGCGGGGCGGTCCTTCGCCAGGTGCACGTCCGTATGGCCTCAGGCCTTGAAATCATTCAAGATTCTTTGGAGCAGGCGCTACCACATATCCGTGATTTTGCTGTGATTTCAAAGGCTTATGATAATTTTGGTAGCGGGAGAGCGCTACCGCCTTTCCCCCCACTCAGAGACCATCCGATATTTTCTACAGTGTCGGGCGTGATGGGCCTGTCTCGGTGCTGCAAAGACCCGTAGGGAACGGCAGAGTCTGACCCGAAAGCTAACGACGACGCGAACGGCAGCTTTGCGCCGCATGTCGGCCATTTGAGCCAGCTTGGCCGCCGCCTGTAAGCAGACGTCGCTGCTCAAAAGGAGAGAACGATTCACAAAGACGAAGTTAAGGGCGCAGCCAAAGAAACTTCGCGGCCAAGTGAAGGACAAAGGTTGGCAAAGCAAGAAATGCAAACCCGAGACGCCGTGAAGGACTCAACTATGAAACCTGATCGAGATGGCCGCGACAGGCCTACGTCAATAGCCCGATGGCCGCCACCCGGCGGAGCAGTTCTTGCTTCAAGCTACGCCTCGGCGGGCGTGGCATCCGAAGCAGGGCCAAGGCTTCGGTCAGCGTTAGTCGTGGAAGCCGCTGTGGCGACAAAAAAGCGGCAGGTGGCGCTCTGGACGGTCACCGTCTCGCCGATGATGCTCATGATGTCGGTACCTCCACTATCAGAGCCCACGCCGTTGACACATGAGGTCGGTCCCTGGCGAAGCGGCCGGGCGCAAATCGGTCGCCGGATGCACGGTCGGCTTTTTAGCCCAAGCAAGCTGCTAGGTCTTGCTTCGTGTCCGGACCTGATCATTGGCACAGTGACTCGTCGCAGCTAAAGACCCTATTGCTCCACTCCAAGGCGAAGCCGGACAGAAGCCTCTAGGTCTTTGGCAAAATCAAGCGCGACCTGAAGAACCGTGGTTTCGTTCGAAGCGACGGATCCTTGACCCTCGATGGCGATCGGCAGTTCTATTTTGCCAGCGGTTGAGGTGACGCGAACATTAAATAGAAGCTGGCCCCCGGGCCGCTCCTCAACAGTTATCAATTCGACGGTTGCCATTGTCACTCTCCCACTCGTCAGCCGATCCCCTGAACCCCAACCTTGCCTCGCTGGGAAATGCAGTTTTCGGCTCTAATCACGATGGCGGCTGTTGCGGCAGACACCTTTTGTCCAACGACGGGGTGGTTCAAATCAGGCGGTTGCGTTCTGCGAGTTCGCGTGACCGCCTTAGAGTGCCGTCGGTGTCAGCGATCCTGCGCCTTGCCGCTTCGTCGGTTCTGATCATCAGCCGAGCTGACATAATCTTGGATGATTTGGCGACCGTCACGATCACGACGGGCGGGGCATCCGGTGTCTTCATGGTTCTCATGGATCTTATCCTTTCAAATGAAATGAGGCAGTCGACATTCGGCGATTGCTCCACATGACCGGGCCAGGAGCGCTGAACCGCAATATCGGCCTTGCCAATCAGGAGTCCCCGCCGGCCTCTTCCCACCGCTTTGCGTCCTGAACGCCGGCAATGGTTCCCGAACAGATCGCGGTAGCTAGAGGCTGGTACGTCGGGATTGGTGACGTCGTCTCCGGCTCCCTGATGTCAGCCGCGCGATCCTCATGGACCGATAACAGGCAGACCAGCGCCGTGGGCTGCTGGCAGGTTAGCGTGATCTCGTAACCATAGCGGATCAGCATGAAGATCCGCCTATCGGAAATTCGCGGCTGTTAGCGTATAGGAATCGCGGCGGTCGTGGGAATAGGCCTTGCGCGCGACATCGTAGATGGACGTGCGCAATGCGTCGAAAGCCGACAGGCATTTGACTTCCAGCGCGGCCGCCTCGCGTTTGGCGCTGTGCGACTTCGTGAGCACATCGGCCTCGACGAAAAAGCGGATTTGGAACATGCCGTCATGGCCCACGAAGCGAACGGCATTACGCGTTTCATCGAAGCTGCGGGTTGGGTTGGGGAAAGCCAGAGTCATGATCCGCACTCCGCCGGTTTCGCGACGGTGTTCAAGGACAAGAGTTCGATGCGTTCCCTGCGGCGCTCGGCATTGCGCAGATTTAAACGCAGCATGCCGCTCGTCGCGTCCAGACAACTCAAGCCGGTCATAGCATCGCCGCCGAAGCGTGCCGGAACACCGGAAAAAACATGATAGATCGACCAGGAGCGGTCGGCTTCGATACGGCGGCCATATTGATGGTGCATTGAATCGTGGCCGGGGGCACCACCTTCGTTCTCCCAGACGCTGATCGCGGTGGCAAGTCGCTTCCGTTCCGTTTCCTTGATGTGCGTATTCATGGTCATTGCCTTCCTTCTTTCACCGCTTCCGAGCCGATGATGCCGGAGTAGTGCATTTTGCCGTTTGCGTCGGTGATCATCATGGAGTCGGGATGCTGTGGCATGTCGAGGGTCCGCGCCAAAAGGCGCGCGGCTGCCATGGCGCCGTCGAGATCGTCGACCTCAACGGTTTCACGACCGACGAGGGCATGGGCATTGTCGGCGTCGCGGGTCCGGTAGAATTCGATCACGACCTTCATTGTTCTTGCCCCCCGATCCCATCGCGGTCATCAGCCCTTGCCGTTGCCGCGCGAAGCGTTGCTGTTCGCGGCCTTGATCGGGCTGCCGGATCCGCTTTCAGACTTGGGCGACGCCTTTTCCTGCTTCGGCTTCCTGATCTCGCGATTGCTGCGTCTTTGTCCCTTGGCCATGGCCGAACGTCCTTTCGATGAGGGTTGCGCCTTCGCTGGATTGCGAAGGACGGATTGGTTCGAGGCTGTCCTGTGTGGCCACCCGCTCATGCCGCTCCTCGTCGTTGCGGATGCGGTATTGTGGCGAATCTCCCCTCGGCGGGAGCGTGCCGGTGACGCGGTAGACTTCCGAGGTCTTCGGGAATGTGCCGAAGTTGCCGCGCAGGCGGACAGCTTGTCCAATAGTGAAGAGATGCATCGGCATCGCGCGGCGATTAGTATGCCCGGAGCGTCGCTGAATGCTCATGGTGGTCATGGTTGTTATCCTTTTCGAGGGCGGCGTCGAGGTCCGCCGGATTGATCGGCACCATCTGCTGCGTAGGTCCACGCATTCCGATGGCCGGCAAGTGGATGAAAGCGGCAACACGTCGCCAGGCAAGCCAGGAGGCGCCCTCGATTGCTTCCTCGTCATGGTCAACGCGATAGTCTCCAGCCGGCTGCAGTGTGTCGAAGTCCGGCAGCCGGAACGGCGCGGAGAAGTGAACGACGGTCTGTGTGGTACGGCTTGTCATGGTTGCGACTTTCGCGGGAGCACGCGGAGGCGCCTCCCGCATCATTCCCCATCCGAACCGGAACGATGCCGATGCCGCCAGTACATCCGTGGTCAGCGCCGACGTTCATTCCAAGGTTCGAACGGAGCGGCGCACGCGCCGGATCGGCGCATGGAACCGCTATCGAGAATTCGGTGGTGAATGGCGGGTCTCTGACACCGCAAAAGCCAAATCGGCCAAATCGACGAGTTCCTTATATGCGCTTTAATTCAGTTGCGAACAAGGCGCGACGTGAACTTTATTTCGCTGTCGAATAAAAAAGTTAGAACCGTCCAAAATAAGCAATCGGCTTGAGCGAACGATATTATGAACAAAAAACGCGTATCTCTTACTTTCCGATAAATTGATATTGGAGGTATTTTTTGAGATACGCGAGAATTAATTTTGGCACTCCTATCAATCGAGTGCCAAATGCACTATTTTGGTGGCGTGGTCGCCCTATGCGCCGGCCGCAGAAAGACACCAATGAAATTCCGGCCACTCCACGACCGCGTCGTCATCCGGCGCGCTGAAGGTGATTTGAAATCCAAAGGCGGGATCATCATCCCCGACACCGCGAAGGAAAAGCCGCAGGAAGGCGAAGTGATCGCCGTCGGCCCCGGTGCCCGGGACGAAAACGGCAAGCCGGTGCCGCTCGACGTCAAGGCAGGCGATCACATCCTGTTCGGCAAATGGTCCGGCACCGAGGTCAGGATCGACGGCGAGGATCTCTTGATCATGAAGGAGGCCGACATCATGGGCATCGTCGAAAAGACCGAGGCGGCCGCCAGCAAGGCCGCCTGACCGCGGCCTCATTCAAGATCGCCCTCATTCAAACATCGATTGGACAAACATCATGTCTGCCAAGGAAATCAAATTCGCCACCGATGCCCGCGACCGCATGCTGCGCGGTGTCGAACTGCTCAACAATGCGGTCAAGGTGACGTTGGGCCCGAAAGGCCGCAACGTCGTCATCGACAAGGCGTATGGCGCGCCGCGCATCACCAAGGACGGGGTCACCGTCGCCAAGGAAATCGAACTTGCCGACAAGTTCGAGAACATGGGTGCGCAGATGGTGCGCGAAGTGGCTTCCAAGACCAACGATCTTGCCGGCGACGGCACCACCACCGCGACCGTGCTTGCTGCTTCCATCCTGCGCGAGGGCATCAAGTTGGTCGCCGCGGGCATGAACCCGATGGATCTCAAGCGTGGCATCGATCTCGGCGTCACCGCCGTCGTCAGGGAAATCCAGGCGCAATCGAAGAAAGTCAAATCGTCCGGCGAGATCGCCCAGGTCGGAACCATCGCAGCCAATGGCGACGCATCGGTGGGCGAGATGATCGCCAAGGCGATGGACAAGGTCGGCAATGACGGCGTTATCACGGTGGAGGAGGCCAAGACGGCCGAGACAGAACTCGACGTCGTCGAGGGCATGCAGTTCGACCGCGGTTATCTTTCGCCCTACTTCGTCACCAATGCCGAAAAGATGCGCGTGGAGATGGAAGACTCCTACATCCTCATCCACGAGAAGAAGCTCGGCAATCTACAAGCCTTGCTCCCGGTCCTGGAGGCCGTCGCACAGAGCGGCAAGCCGCTGCTGATCATTTCCGAGGACGTCGAGGGCGAGGCGCTGGCAACGCTGGTCGTCAACAAGCTGCGCGGCGGCCTCAAGGTCGCGGCCGTCAAGGCGCCCGGATTCGGCGATCGCCGTAAGGCCATGCTGGAAGACATCGCCGTGCTGAGTGCCGGACAGATGATCTCCGAGGACCTCGGCGTCAAGCTGGAGAACGTCACGCTCGATATGCTCGGACGCGCCAAGCGCGTCGTGATCGAGAAGGATACGACCACGATCATCGACGGCGCCGGCGACAAGGCCAGCATCGCTTTGCGCATCGCCCAGATCAAGGGGCAGATCGAGGAAACGACCTCGGACTACGACAAGGAAAAGTTGCAGGAGCGGCTGGCCAAGCTCGCCGGCGGCGTCGCGGTGATCCGCGTCGGCGGCGCGACCGAAACCGAGGTCAAGGAAAAGAAGGACCGCATCGACGATGCCCTGAACGCCACCCGCGCGGCCGTCGAGGAAGGCATCGTTCCGGGTGGCGGCGTCGCGCTGTTGCGCGCAAGGACGGTACTGACGTCGTTGACGGGCGCCAATTCCGACATCAGCGCCGGCATCTCGATCGTGCTCAGGGCGCTGGAGGCGCCGGTCCGGCAGATCGCCGAGAACGCTGGCGTTGAAGGCTCCATCGTTGTCGGCAGGCTCACGGAGAGCAAGGATCGCAACCAGGGCTTCGACGCGCAGACGGAAACCTATGTCGACATGATCAAGGCCGGCATCGTCGACCCCGCCAAGGTGGTTCGCACCGCCTTGCAGGATGCCGGCTCAATTGCCGCCCTGCTGATCACCGCGGAAGCGATGATCGCCGACATCCCGGCGAAGGAGTCCGCGGCCTCGGCTGCCAGAAACGGCGGCATGGGCGGGATGAACTATTAAGTGCATCGACAGTCGCGGATGCCAAGTATGGCATCTGCAAAGTTCGTATTTTCGTTTCAGGCCGTCGTGCCCGAGCCGACATCCAAAGGCAGTGCCTCAATCCCCCGCCGCCGGCGGAGGGCAATCGTAACTTCAATCGGAAAGGATTGATACCATGGCTATGCAGAGCACGACGAAACGATCCCTCTCGCGGCGTTGGGAAGATTATCAGCCTTCGAAGACCATGCTGGTCTGGGCGTGCATCGCGGCGATCGTCGCCACGATGGTCGTCGGCTTCAGCTGGGGCGGCTGGGTGACCGGCGGAACCTCGCAAGCGATGGCGGCGACGGCAGGCGAGAACGCGCGCGGAGAACTGGCCTCCGCCGTATGCGTCGAACGATTCAACGCGGCGCCGGACAAGGCTGCAAAACTCGCCAAGTTGAAGGCCCTGACCGATAGCTACACGAAACGAGATTTCATCGCAGCGGGCGGCTGGGCGACCATGCCCGGACAGAGCAGCCCCGACAGGCTGGGCGTTCAAGGCTGCGCCACGACTCTCGCCGCATAGGCTTTTGAGGCGAGGGATCTGATCGCCGGGCAGGTTCCGGCGGTCTCTTTCGCTCTCCCATTCGATGATCGCCTATGTCAAAAAAGCGGCTCCAAAGCCAGCAACTGACGACAACGAACAAACCGCTTCGAAAGTCTCCGCGACGCGGCTGCCGAACGGCGCAGGAAAGCGGACAGGGATAGCACACCCTGGCGTGCTCGCCAGACGGCCGAGGACAACCGACACATATGACAACGGGAGGTCGGCTGCTCTTCAGCATTCACCAGGCTTCTGCTTGACAGGCCGTTCGGTGCGCAGTCTCCAAATCCATCGAGGCCCGACCATTGTCTTTGACCGACCCACCCACATCCATCTCCCCGCTCCGGGACGGCGAACGGGCTGGCCCAAGATTCTCGCCGGCTATCGGGTGCCGCACAGGGGACGCAGCCTACTTGGACTGATGGTGACGCTTATCCCGTAGCCGGCCGTTGGACGCTTGCCGCGATGGCGGTGCATTATGGCACCTGGTAGGGATGGTCCTGACGGTTCTGGCGGCAGGCTTTCTGACGTTTCTTTTTCTCGGCGCGGATTAGGGCTCGACCGGGCGATGGTGCTGGACTCCAGTCCGAACAGGCCAGCGACCATAGCTCCGCCCTAAGCGTGTCGATGAGTTGGTTCGACCGATCCCGGCTGCTCCAACTAAGCGGTCGGTGGTAGAAGCGTTTCTAGGCTTCAGATCCGATAGGCATTCGTTCTCCCACTCTGCATGATCAGGTTGAGCTGTTTGCGAAGGGCGGTGCCCTCCGTCTGCTTGAGGTCATAGCCTTCAGCTTTCAGCTTTGTTCGTAGCTCGTCCAAATTGGCGTAACCTCCAGATTTGGCGAGTTCGAAGGCGCGCTCTAGTGTCGTTTTGTTTTGATCCATGACGCCAAGCTTATAGGAATTCGACGCGTGGCGCGACAGGCGAGCAACACGGAGGACAGGCGGCCAATGTCAAAGATCTGCCGCCCTTTTTCTTTCCGCCGCTCGAGTTGCGGAGCCTAAACAATCGACGATGGCCGGATTCGGCCGCGCCGTCTTCCGGCGCCTGCATGGCTCGATCTGGGCAATGTGCAGGAAAGCCCGCCACCTTGCGGTGGCGGGCTTCTGAGACACGCGGGCGCCATCGACGCCGTTTTCAATAGGGCGAATTGCACTGCTGACGAGGACCGTAATCGGGCTGGAACGTGTTGTCCGAGGCGCGATAGCTCCGGTACCGGTCGTAGCACCACTGCACATGCGAGTTGCCGCGATAGACGCGATTGTTCTCGCTGTTGACGATGGCGCCGGTGATGAGCGCGCCGGTGACGAAGGCCGCGAGCGGGAACCAGTAGTCGCCGTGACGGCGATAGCCGCGATGATAGTCACGGGAACCTCGATGCCCATTCCAGTATGCACCGTCACTGCCGGAGAAACTGCGATTGATGCTCCGGTGCTTCATCCAGGGCTTGTAGTCGACCGACTGTGTGTCGGGCGACGCGAAAGACGCTTGTGGCTGGAATATCTGCGCAGCATCGGCGGGCACGGCGGCGACGGCAAACGACACTGACAATGTGCCCGCGAGCAAACTCGCTACGATCTTTTTCATGGTCTTTTCCTTAAAGGGTTGTTGACGCTCTTTATCGATATAAAAACTCTCCAAGTCGTTTTTCGTTCCCTAGTGAATCCAAAAGATAAATAAAAACAGTAGATTTATTCTGAAAAGGCCGTCGAAATAACAGTTATTAATGAATCTAGTTATTGATGATTGACATATTTATTCAAGAGATACGACGTTAAATTGAAAATATTCCTGGCTGCGGAACGGTGACGCCTGTATTATCGAACAACGAGATGGAGGTGGGGTTGAGCTTCTCTCCAAGTCCAAATTCGTCCGCCCTCGTGCAAGCCTGCGCGAGCTGGCAGTAGGCGCGGCGGCCCGCAGGAGCGTCTGTCATTCTGTTTTCAGCGAAGAATAAAGCCGGCTAGGGCGATCGTACCGAGAAGTGACAGCGGAACGGCAAGAAGCCAGGAAGCCTCCAGAATGGTGGTTTTCCAGAAGTTCATTTGGGCCTTCCATTCGGTTTCCCGTCAAGAACGGGCAGACCCCAGTTGGCGGTTGCGAGCGCTCAAGCGGCAGGGCTGTTCCTAGGCCGCCCGCGGTATGCGCGACGTGAATGTCGCCCTGGTGATCGACACGCTGGTGCCGCTGCCGTCGCTGATGATATCCATCCGGGCCTCGAGCTGTTTCACCAAGGCCTCGACAATAGCCGTTCCGAGGCCAGCGCTTGACGTCCCGGCTGCCTTGCCGGCGCCATTGTCCGAGACCGTCAGCTTCCAGTCACTGCCGTCGGTCTCGTAAGACACCTGGATCAGCGCCTTGGCCTTCTCCACCGGAAAGGCATATTTGATTGCGTTGAGAACGAGTTCGGTGACGATCAGGCCGAGGCTCACCGCCTTCTGCGAGTCTATCCAGCCACCTTGAGCCGTGACGTTGACCGCGATCGGCTGGTCTTCACCGACCATCGAGGAGGCTAGGCTGCTGCACAGCTTTGACAGATACGACACGACGTCGATCTCTTCGATACCAGCCGAGGTGTGAAGATGGCGCTGCACCTCGGCGACCGAAAGCACCCTTTGATGGGCGTCCTTCAGATGCTGGCGGGTTTCCTCCGAGGTGGCGGAGCGGGCCTTCAATAGAAGGATGCTGGCGATGATCTGCAGGCTGTTGGCAACCCGGTGCTCCATCTCTCGCAGCAGCACATCCTTCTGCCGCAGCAGGTCTTCTGTGCGTCCAAGAAGCTCTTCCTTTTCCCTCTCTATGACGCGGCGGGCGGTTATGTCGTTGAAGGCAAGCAGGATCGTCACAGCCGAACTGTGGTCATAGAGAACCCTTCTGGCGTTGAGCAGCATCGTGCGGCGGCCGATAGCCGGGAAATCATGCTCGACCTCGAAGCCATCCATGGCGGTCTTCTCGGGGATGATGGTCTCCAGGAGCAGGCGAAGCGCTGGGATATCCCACTGGCCGCCGCCGAGAGCGTAGAGCAACGAGCCGAGCGTCTGTTCCGAGTCAACCTTGAAAGTCTCATAGAAAGAGCGGCTGGCCGCAAGGACATGAAACTTCTCGTCCAGCACGAGCAAGGGCTCGGCGATCGTATTGACGATGGCCTGCGCCAGTGTCTGGGCATCGTCGAAGTTGGCAGAGGGATGGAACAAGGCGTGAAGCCGATCTGAAGGCGTTTTGCCTTCCTTCATGGCGTCTTACACCGTCGCCGCCTCTGTGTCGCGAATTGAATCTGCCTCGGCTTGAGGTTCGTCAGCATCGCGGGCGCAGTAAACTCGACCAAGATTTTCGTCGTTTGCCCGTTGCTCCGTCTGGTTCAGGCCGTCAATCCCTGCCGATCCCTACCGTTGCGAACCGAAGCATTGCCCTTTGCGGCGAGCTTGAGCGGGTTGCCGGCCCCGCTTTCAGGTACCTTTTCCTTCTTCGGATCCTGATCCCGCGATTGCTGCGTTTCTGTCCCTTAGCCATGGCCGAATGTCCTTTCGATGAGGACTGCGCCTTCGCCGGATTGCGAAAGGCGGACGGGTTCGAGGCTGTCCTGGGTCGTCACCCGCTCATGCCGCTCGCCATCGCTGCAGATGCGATACCGCGGCGAATCTCCCATTGGTGGGAGCGTGCCGGTGACGCGGTAAATTTCCGAGGTCTTAGGGAATGTGCCGAAATTGCCGCGCAGGCGCACAGCCTGGCCGACTGCAAAAAGATGGGTTGCGGCGGCAGGCCGGATCGAGCGGGCGCCGGGTTGCCGGGCGGTTGTATAAATCATGGTTGTCTGTCCTTTTCGAGGGCGGCGCCGAGGTCCGCCGGATTGATCGGCACCATCTGTTGCGTCGATCCGCGCATTCCGATGGCCGGCAAATGGATGAAGGCGCCGACACGTCGCCAGGCAAGCCAGGAGGCGCCCTCGATCGCTTCCTCGTCATGGTCGACGCGATAGTCTCCAGCCGGTTGCAGCGTATCGAAGTCCGGCAGCCGGAACGGCGCGGAGAAATGAACGACGGTCTGTGTGGTACGGCTGGTCATGGTTGCGACTTTCGCAGGAGCAAGCGAAGGCGCCTCCTGCATTCCCATCCGAACCGGAACGATGCCGCCGGTACATCCGTGGTCAGCGCCGGCGTCTCTAGGGTTCGAACGCAGCGGCACACGCGCCGGCTTGGCGCAATGAGCCGCTATCGAGAATTCGGTGGTGAATGGCGGGTCTCTGACACCGCAAAAGCCAAAATCGGCCAAATCAACGAGCCACTTATATGCGCCTCAATTGAGCTGCGAACAAGGCATGGATAGTTTTGTTTCAGATCCATTAGAATTCTCTATCCAGGGAAACGGGTATTCCCGAAGTTTCGCTTTGGCACCGTCACGGATGTTAATTTCTTCGACAGAGAGCGGGATGGAGGCGATACGCGGGAGCCATGCCCGAACCACCACGGCGAAACGTTCACATTGGAAAGCAGCGACTAGTCGCAGGAAGAGCTGGTGCCAACTTCATAAGATCGTTGAAGAGGCCGGCGCGGAGGCAAGGGCTAAGGCCGCCGAAATCGACCTCATGGCCTGCTTCCTCAGACGCGACCTCGAATACGCTTTGAAGGTTGCGAGAGACTGACAGGATTGGACAACTTGTCCAAGCCGGCCCCTGACTGACGGTGGAGGGCGTTTTCTATTACTGCGATGTCATTGCAATTGCCGAGATCGACGATCTCGCCTTTACCCGCTCTAAGCATCGTTGAGGGATGTCCGGCCATATCGCCTTGGTGCATTCATCGTCGACCACCGCCACAACTTCGACAGGTTGCACAGCGGCGGCCTGGGTTGTCGTTGACGAAGCGAAAAGAAGTGCGTGGGTGATCAGGGCGATAAAGGCGGCGACGGAGATGAGCAGGGCGGGGAAAGCAATCTTCTTGACCATGCACGACAACGCGCTTGTCTGTTACAAGTTCCGGGCGGTCCGCTGTCGACAATATGGCGGGGCGTTTTTTATGTTGCACCATGTTCCCCGTCACGGAGTTGCCGCTACACTTTTGGATTGCCTTAGAATCAAATCAAAAGGACCTTCCGTATCTCGGGCTTTGATGCAAGGTGCTGGCCGGAATGGAGGCCGGCATCTGATGACGCGACCTCTCTCGGATGATCTTCGACAACCGATTATATCGGCGGTTTTGGATGGCGAGAGCCGCCGGTCGGCGGACGCTAAAGGTTTGGCATTTCGGCGGCGGTGAAAATGTTCCAACGCCTCGCACTGATCGCTATCTGCTTCTGCGTGCCGTCCAGGCGGCCCAGAAAGCCGTCATACAGCCGCTGGCTTTGCCGCCTTGTCATCTTAACATCCTCACAGGAGCCACTTAACTCCCCGGAGTCTCCGCCGGAACCGGACAGCATTGCGATAATCCGGGCTGACCCGCTGCGTTGCCGCTTCTTCTGAAGCGTGCAAGGCCGCCGCTCGCGCAATCGGTTCACCGTCTGCGGAAAAAGGAACGTTGCACGCCGGTCTAATATGCCTGATCATGGCCATTGGCAGGGCGGAGATATCAAGTGGCGGCCAACAGTCGAAACGGCTCGCATCCATCGGGTTCCGGACTGGCGGGTATCCTGTATGCGGGCAACGTCCACCCGCGCATGCCCTTGCCCACGGTCGCGACTGTCGTCACGACGGTAGCCGCCCTGTATTTCGGTCGCGAGGTTTTTCTGCCAATCGCGATCGCGCTGCTACTTACCTTCGCGCTTGCCCCGTTGGTTTCCGCACTGAAACGAGCCGGCATTCCCAGGCTTCCTGCTGTCATCGTCAGTGTGCTTGGCGCATTCGCGGCGCTCGCCCTGTTTTCCTTCATCATGGCCACGCAGGTCAGCGAACTTGCTCAGAACATCCCGGTCTACCAGAGCAACATCCTTACCAAGATCCGCTCGCTCAAGGAGACAGGCGTAGGGGGAGGCATGATTGCCAGGTTGAGCGGGGTCATTGAGCGCGTCGGTCAGGAGATCAACCAGCAGGAACCGTCGCCGCCCGCCGCCGACAAGCCAGCGCGCGAGCCGGTGCCAGTCGAGATCGTCGCACGTGAAAGGCCGATCGAGGTGCTCCAGAACCTGGTCGCCCCGCTAATCGGGCCGCTGGCATCGGCTGGACTGATCATCGTCGTCGTCATTTTCATGCTGCTCGAGCGCGAGGACCTGCGCGACCGTTTCATACGCCTCGTCGGCTACGGCGATCTTCATCGAACCACCGAGGCACTCCAGGACGCCGGCAAGAGAGTCGGCCGATATCTGCTCATGCAGTTGGTCGTGAACACCGTCTACGCCATACCGATTACGGTCGGCCTTTGGGTCCTGGGCATACCCAATGCACTGCTGTGGGGATTGCTGGCGTTGGCGTTGCGCTTCGTCCCGTATATTGGCCCGGTCATTGGCGCGCTGCTGCCTTTGTTCCTGGCGCTCGCCGTTGCTCCAGGCTGGGCGCTGGTACTGTGGACCGTCGCGTTGTTCGTGGCGATGGAGTTGATTACCGGAAACGTCGTCGAACCCTGGCTTTACGGTTCGCGGACGGGGCTTTCTCCCTTAGCCATCATTGTTTCGGCAATCTTCTGGACCTGGCTATGGGGTCCGCTGGGTCTGGTCTTGTCGACCCCGCTCACGGTTTGTCTTGTCGTGCTCGGCCGACACGTGCCGCAGTTCGAGTTTCTCGACGTGCTGTTCGGGAATGAGCCCGTGCTCGAACCCCATGCCCGGCTCTATCAACGGCTACTGGCCGGTGATCCGGACGAAGCAACCGATCACGCCGAGGAGATGCTGGAGGACAAATACCTTGTCGAATTCTATGGCAAGGTCGCCATTCCGGCACTCCTGCTCGGCGAGCAGGACCGCGTTCGGGGGGTAATGGGCGACCAGCAAAGGCGGCAGGTGGCGGCCAGCGCCCAGACGCTGGTGGCAAACCTCGACGACAGCGCTAAGGAGGAGGCGGGAGATGAAGCTGATCCAACCGTAGCCGAGCACGCAGGCGCGGATACGGTGAAAGAGGCAGCAGTGGATGGCGGGGACGACATCGAACTACCAGACGGCATCGGTATGTCGGTGCTCTGCGCCGGCGGCCGGGGCGAACTCGACGATGCTGCCGCGGCCATGTTGGCGCAAGTGCTCGAAGTGCAGGGAGCGACCATATCGAAGGCAAGCTTCACTGACATGGAACCGGCAGGCATTCGCCGCCTCGAGCTGGACGCTGTTGACACTGTCGTGGTCGGTTTCCTGAACCGGGATTCTGTCAAGCACGCTCGCTTTCTGGTTCGCCGTCTGAAGCGCGCCAAGCCGGCGTTGCGGGTCGGTATCGTGTTCTGGTCCGAGACCGAAAACAACAACAACGCCCGTCTGGCGGCAGACCTGAATGCGGATTTCGTGTCGCATGGGATTGTCGACACCGTGCTCGGCGCCTTGTCGCATGAGCCGCCGATTGCGATCAAACTCGCCGCCAAACGCCGCATGCGCCGGCGGCCGCCCCCCGCCAAGAAAGTGCCGCTCGCGGTTGCAAAAGCTCAGCGTGAAGCAGGATGACGGACGCATCATTACCGCGCTTGCTGGATGGTTGCTTCTCTGGTTGTCGGCCGCGGGTCGCGGTCGCTTCACTCGGATGCTGCGCATGGCCGATTTGCGAGCCCCTATCAATGGGCGCCCAGCTGGCATGCCGGTAGGGCCGCCGGCTAGCAATTGCCCCATTGGCCCCCTGGCGAGCACGGCTATGCCTCGGAGTTCGGCCGGATACGCTTTTCATGATGCTGGTATTGAAGCATGACGGGTCCGATTTGAGGCGCAGACGTTATTAGCAAAGCACGTCGTGCGATCGGCCGGCTCTCGCTTAAGAACGGAAGCCCGCCGGATTGCTGATCACCTCTGCGATAGAAATTGCCTCAATTGCGGGACTTCCCGACGATCAGTACCCGCCGTTCTCGATAGCGACCTGATGAGGCCTGTGATGAGGATGGGTCGAGACGACGACCACATCCTGGCGATGATGACGCCGGCGCCCGTGGTCATAGAACGCGAGCTGGCCGTGGTGGCGATGATGAAGGCGTTGACCGTCTTCGTTGATGACCACGTTGTTGCCCTCGTTGTTGAAGTATCGGTGATGATGGCGATGGGTTGTAAAAATAACGTCGGCCTCGGCGGTCGAAGCTATCGCAGGCACAGCCAAGCTCAGCGCCAAAGCGCCAAAAATCACCGTTTTCATGGGGAGTTCTCCAAGGCCTGAATGCCCTTCGCCACATCAACTGCCGGCGAACACATTGGTTCCGGTGGGACGCAGAAAGCGTTCAAGATCATCGCCAGAATTCCGGTCACCACCAGCAGCACGCCCTCCACCAGATACCAAAGCGAATACCCCTTGACCGTCTGCCTCATTGCCTCACGAAATACCTCTGCGGCGGCATCCAATGGCTTGCTTCTAACAACGCTCCGTCTGAATGGGCCGAGACGTCTTAGGCTACAGTGCTCGGCATTCGACAACCGTCCAAGTGGGCTTTGCCGCCTTTGTCCGGCCCAGGTTCGCGCACTTCTATCAAAAGCCGCTCAATAGTCTTCGTGTCGTCGGGTGGTTAAGTATCTGAAGGACATAGCATCCTCCTTAAATCCAGGGCTGGAGCTCAATGGCCGCCCTCATTCTACACCGCCCATACTAGAGGCTGAGATTGCGATTGATACGCCTTTAAGAAACGGATAGCAAACGGTCTCTAGAGTCCAGGCAGCTATTGAACGTTAGAAGATCTTCACCCGAGCCATCACGGCGTTGACTTACTGTCTGCGCGTTAGTTTTTGCTAATGCTCTTCGTATCGATATCTGTATTTTGAATTACAATCCGGCTCAAGAGATCGATCTGCTCTTGCTGCTTATGAATGAGGTTCCGTAGTTCCTGGCTGCGCATTTGATCGAGTTTATCGTGCAGCGCCATAATCTCAATCTCAGCTTTCAGGTTCACTTGATAGTCATGGCTCGCGTCAAGCCTATCCCTCGCTGTCTGCCTGTTTTGGCTCATCAAGATCACAGGAGCCTGGATCGCTGCCAGCATTGAGAGCACAAGATTGAGAAAGATAAAGGGGTATGGATCAAACGCTTGCGCTGCAAAATGCAAGTTCGCCAGCACCCAGAAGGCTAGCACCACGCCAAATAGCCCAATGAATTTCCATGACCCTCCGAACTCGGCGACCTTGTCGGCCAGACGCTGTCCAAGAGTCTGGCCTTCATCGAAAGATCGATTAACGTCGCGAGTCACAGTTCTGCGGGAAACCAGATGCCGGAAGACGGAATGCTCGCGCTCATCGAGAGCTTCGATCGGTCTACCTAGATAACGCGAAACATGTTCGGCGATCTGCGGCTCGTCGTCTGCTACTTTTGTTTCATCGCTGTTCATGGCCAGTCCTTCACATGCCGGGAAATTTGATTTTAGCGTGCGGCCGTGGCCCCGCAATGCCGTAGCGGTGTGGCGCCAAAAGAACTCGGTTCACCGGTGTGGCGGCCGTCTGGCAGGCTCCATCGTCCAAAGTGGTGAGAGGCTCCGAGACGACCCATTTTTAGCTTTGTGGTCGGGATGATTGCTCGCCTCGCATCCGAGTTGCCGGCGAGCTTCGTCTCGATCAGGCTGGCATCGACAGCAAAACGTTCACTGCCTGTGATACCTTCCGTCCGCTCCACGCTGGTGCCGAAACAACAGCCACGATCAGCGTGCAGGTTCAGGTCGATCGACGGTGTTTTGCCCGATCCCCGGTCATTATTTTCATCGCATTCGGTCGATGGGCGTACCATATTAGTGCGGCTGGTCAGCAGGACCGGACCCGTTGGTTCCGATTGATGCTCTCCACAAACGCGTTCAGATGATGAACGCAGTCCCCGATCGGAATCCATTATGGATGTCGTTGTAAGAACTTACTCAGGTAAGGGCTCAAAAGAGCTGTTTTCATTCCTGGAAAAGAATAAGGCTAACATTGAAAAGCTCATGCGTTCTGTGAAAGGCTTTGAGAGCTACACGCTCGCACGCAGCAGTGACAGCGAAGGTGGCCTATCGATGACCGTATGCCAGGACAAGGCAGGCACCGAAGAAAGTGTCCGCCTCGCGAAGGATTGGATCTCAAAAAATGCAGCAGACATTAGCGCGGCTGCGCCAAAGGTTTCGGCCGGATCCATAATTATCCACGCCACAAAGCATTAGTTTTATGATTTTGCCCGGCCGTACAACGAGCCGGCCGGGCTTTTCAGGCTGGTGCGCTCAGCCCTGCGGCGCTGGTGAGGTTCCGCGCCTGACGGGGTTGGCTCCTCGCCTCCGGAGAGCGCGATAACACTGCCTTGCTGGTCTTCTGCAACCTCCCGACCTTCGCCTGACAAATCGGCCGTCTTAACCCCGGTCCTTCGCCCTGATCCTTGTCGGCGGCAGCTTAATTGCGTCGCAGTCGCAGCCCACCCTTCGATCAGATCCTGCGCTTGGTCGCATGGTCGGCCATATGCCATCTCGCCCGTTCGCGGCAAGGCGTCCTCCCGTCAACCCAGAGCGGCCTCGCGGCCGATCGCGCCCGGCCTGCTGGCAATGCCGATCGTGACTGCCGGACAAACGGGCCCCCCGATCCCAGATTTGAAAGGCATGCTGCGTGATCATTTCCGGCCGATCGCCGCCCATCTTTCGCGCCTCCATTTCACCTCTTTGTCCCGGCGTCATAGCGGTTGCAAGGGCGATCATTCTTTGTGTGGTGGCATAGGCCCGGGCGGGCTAACAACGTCGTCGTTTACTGCCGTGTGCCATTCCAGGAAGACGCTGTACCCGACTGCTAACAATACTGGCCCCAGAAATATCCCTATGAAGCCGAAGGCAAGAACTCCACCGACGAGCCCGAAAAAACTGAGCAGCACTGGCAGGCTGTTTGCCTGGGCAAGGAGATACGGCTTCAACACGTTATCGACGCTGCTGACGAGCAGCAAGCCCCAGGCTCCAACGAAGAAACCCCAACCGACCTCGCCTTGGAGGAATAGCCAAAGCGTGACCGAGCCCCACACAAGAGGGGCGGCAAAGGGCACGAAGGACAGAATGAAGGTGATGAAGCCGAGCAGAAGTGCCTGAGGCACGCCCGCTATCCAGAAGCCTATGCCGGCCAGCAGCCCTTGCGCGAGGGCAGTGCCGATTAAGCCGTAAACAACACCCGTTACCGTTAGACCTACCACAGACAGCAGATGTCGAGCTCGAGCGCCCGCTATGCGCTCGGAACTGATGCGCACGTAAGCTGCCATCTGCGGGCCACTTCGATAAAAGAAGAAAGCTATAAACACACTGAGGGCAAGCTCTAGCAGGCCCACGCCAAGAATTGCGCCGCTCGCGACGGCGATATCGGTGGCAGGTCGGATCAGCTTCGTGATTTCAATGAGAAAAGCCGGTGCGTTGTACGCCAAGCCTTGCCAGTAAGCGGCCAAGCGCTCACCAACCAGCGGGAGCCCTGCAACCCACGCTGGCGGCGCGGGAGGACCCTGCTCAAGGACACGATTTGCGCCCGTAACGATGCTCGACACGCTTTCAGCCAGCGTTGCCGCTGAAATGGCAAATGGCGCCACGACCACAAGTGCGATCAGCAAGGTCATCAATAAGGCAGCGAGTGTCCTTCGGCCACCCAGCAGTCGTTCGAACCAGCTATACGCCGGCCACGTGGAGAAGCAGAGCACAGCCGCCCAAAGCAACGCCGATAGAAAAGGCCAAAGCACGACTAAGCAGCCCACTCCCAGCAGCACCAGTGCCCCGATCCCCAGGATCTGCTCGACTGAACGGTCGAATTCCATCATGGCTCGCATTTGCTGTCTTGGTCATTCCTGGCATGTCCAGGCCGCTCGATCGAGTGGATAGCGTACCGAATCTAGCGGCCGTCAGCGTGCCCGTACGCACTGTCTCGATCGCGCAGTGACGCACCGGAATGTAGGCGTGCGGCGCGCAAATGATAGCTCAAGACCGCCAGAACCGAGATTCTTTTCGAGGATCTTAAGGCGAAAGGCTAGTATCCATTTGCGGACGACCGGATGCCGGATCAGGAGATCGGCGTTGCTGGTCATTTCGCTGCGCCAAAGCTATCAACCTCCGTCTCGCCGACAATCTTTTCCCAAGCTCGGCTCGACGCGGTGGGTTCTGTGGGTTAGAGAAAAGCATCAAAATTTCATAACAATTACCTTGAAAAACTGTATTTTCAACGCGCTCAGGCAGATATTTATTTCTAACCAACTCCCGGTTTCTTGGAACTATTTTGTATTTCGCTGGTTGTACAATGCAGGGTCGGCGTTTCGTTGATCCACCCAAAAAGGAAATTCCCATGAAAATTCAGATGGTTTGCGCTGGCGCGATAGCGCTTGCGATGATGACCGGTGCCGCACTTGCCAGCGGCAACACCTCAGCGCTCGACAATCCGGCCAAGATGTCGCCCTTCTTCACGGATGCCGGAATGAAGACCTTGAAGTCCGAGAAGGAATTCAAGGCCGCATGGATGGCGATGAAGGATGAAGACCGCGCTGGAATGATGAAGGAATGCGGCGACAAGGCGATAGCCAAGGCGCACGACAATTTCTGCAAGATGACCAAGCAGCTCGGCGGCGCAAACTGACGTTGATCATTAACTAGCAGGGATGGCGGGCCTTTTTCGCTCGCCATCCTCGAAGCAAGCCGGGTGCGAGAGAGATCTCTACCGGGCCGAAATCGATCGTATGAGCCTGCTCGCCTGACAGTGGAACAGTTCAGCATCGATCCACTCGCGGCTTCCGCATATCCGACAGCGAGCCTTGGTCCGCACCTCGTTGATCGTGGACAACGCCCCCCGCAGCTCTAACGGCAGAATCGCTGACGTTGCACCGGATGCCCGCCGCCGGCCCGCGTTAGCATCTATTGCCATGAATGCCGCTCCGGCCGCACGATCGGAACTCCATGCCATGCGGGAAAACTCGCCGGGCGAGGCGATCGACCCCATAGGTAGCTTCACCAGCCTCAAGGCGGCTTGACCGACAGGCCACGTCCTGCCAGCCACGGTTTCGGCAAAAATGCGGCCGACCTTACTTTGATTGACCGGCCCAAGGGTAGGAACCGCGGCGAAAGCCTCTATATCGGCAGCCATGGATGCATCGAGCGACTACCCGCTTTGTTACGAGCTTGCTTCGGACATCCAGCGCCTGTCGTTCGAATATTTTCTCAAAGAGGCAAACCCGGAAAATGGCCTGATCGCCGACCGCAACGCCCAGGCTCGCATAGCGGCCGTCGGGCTCGCCTGGCGCGTCCTATCCCGTCGGTGTCGAGCACGGTTTCATAACGCGCACCGCCGCCCGCCGGGCGGACATTGGCCACGCTTCGCTTCTTCTGGAACGCGCAGCATGGGCCGGAGCACGACGCCACTGGCTATATGGGCCTCTACTACCATTTCCGTGACATGGAGACGGGCCGTCGCGTCTGGAACTGTGATAGCGATGAATGTTGCGAGTTCCTTTAGGAGACAACCGTCCGATAAGGTTGGTTTCTTCGCGACCCCCGCCGGAAGATGGCCGGACCCGACTCTCGCTTTCGAGAAGCCGGGCCGCAGAGTTTCAATCAGTAATCATTATTCTCGATTACGATCGGATGGGGCCGGTGGAGGTGACGGGTCGGAACGGAACTCACCACCACCACGGTGTTGTGTCGGTGATGCCGATGCCAGTTGCGCTGGCCCTGATCATAGAATGCAAGCTGACCGTGGTGCCGATGGTGCAGACGTTGACCGTCTTCGTTGATCGCAGTGGTATCCTGGTTGGTGTTGTAGTGCTTATGGTGGGTTTTGATGACCACGTACGTCTCGGCTGCGGAAGCTGCTGCAGGGACAGCAAAGCTCAGCGCCAAAGCGCTCAAAATCACAAATTTCATGGGAATTGCTCCGAGGGCGGAATGCCCTTCGCCACAACAACAGTGGGCGGACGCATTCGTTCCCGCCCTGCGTCAATCTGGCTGGCCATGAACAAGCACGTTGCCGAAAGGGTCACTAATACGGGCGCATCCCCTGATCGCGATGTCGAAGGGTGGTTCCACTGCCCTTCCGCCCGCTGCCAAAAGCTCTCGACATGCTGCGTCCACGTCATCAACCATAATATCGATCTCTGGACGAATACGAAGATGAATTACTAGTTCTGCATCAGGCAACGCCAATCCGGCGGCTTCCGCGTCCGGCCAGATAAGGGCATGGCCGAGCCGATCCCGATAAAAGGATATGGCTTCCTCAAGATCGCTTACATGCAGTAGATAGTTGTCGAGTTTTCGAAACGATGGTTTTTGGCGGCCTCGTAGGCCATTGGGGAACCTCGCGCAGCATCGCCGGCTCACATCACACTACCCAAGATATGCTTTCGTACGCGTTCCGCAACGACTCAATGCTGTCTAGCTTGCAACAGCTTTTGTATCACCGGAACGGCAGCTATCGGTCGCTTCTGAAGGGCAGCTTCCCGGCTGTTCGAGCGCAAACCTGTCCGTCAGCAAACGTGGAGGTTTTTCGATGCGGGCCGCAGCGCAACGTCTGCCGCTGGCAGCATTGGCGGCCCGCGTTGACAAACCGTCGAAGGAGGAAGCCGCGGGGGGCTGGGTGGGACCTATGGGGAAAGCGCGGCCGCGGGTGTCTGTTGAGAAGTTCGGCGCTGACGGCATAAGCAACCGCGCCGGCCTGAGGGGGTGCGGTGGCATGATCGGCAGCAGATCTGCCGGTCTCCTTCCTGGCGGTTTCGACTGTTTTGCGGTGCTCAGCCTTATGTGGCGCAAACCGATGCGATCCCGGAATGCCGTGTTTTTCCGGGTCAGCCCTGGCCGATATGACGGGCGGCTCGTCATGCTGCCTGCTCCCGCGGTGGCGCACGGGATCTGGGCTTCTGGCCGCGGCGGAAGATCTCGATGATGCGCATCGGGCCGCCACACTCGGGGCATGGCTCTCTCAGGGTGAGTGGGATGATCTCGGCGCTTGGCGGATCACCCTGTCTGGCCGAGTGTGCTCTGAGCAGGGCGCGGATCCTTGCGACAGTGGCCTTGCGGCCTGCGCAGGTTAGATGGTGGGCGATGCAAGGATTGAACCCCTCCCGTGTGAAGGGCTCCGCTGTCTCGTCGGTGCGAGATCACATGTGTCAAACCTGCTGTCAGTGTGAATGCCCAATTTCGCGCCAGGTGTCCAGGTGGGCGGCTTCGGCTAACCCTCTGTTCGGCGACTACCGCTATGTTCGCCGTCCCATCCGCTCTTCACGCCGTTCACCATCGAACGCCTGCCTACCCTTTGCGGCCCATAGATGTCGCACATTGTCACCTTCATGGCTCTGCAGCTTATCGGCGATCCACGGCAGCGCGCCGTAGATGACGGCGCGATCGTCATTGGTCAGCTCGACGATGCCTGCCTTGATGACGAGACCACCGAGCTCGATCAGATGTCGTGTGCGTTTGCGGCGCTCGACCTGCCAAGTGCGCATGTCATGCCGAGCCATTGCCGCTTGCCAGCGATTGTGTGCTGCCCGGTTGCCCTGGAGCGCTGCGAGGGTTGCGCTGAGATGCCGGAGCAGTTTGCCGTGACCGGCTCTCGAAAAACGTCACCCCACGCTTGGCCCATGCCTCACGCTTTGCGGCGTCCTTCGTTTCGGCGACTGCAACCAATGCTCCCGCAAGTTCGTCGGTGCTAAGCTGATCGGCGCCGGTGGCAATCACCAGTTCGCCAAGCTGCTGCACCTTTCGCGTCTTGAGTTCTCGCGCCTTCTCTTCGAGTGCCTTCAGTTCGGCGTCGAAGTCGCGTGGTTTGCGCATAGGTGTCTCCATCGATTGCGATGGGGCGATGATAGGCGAGCCGTTGCCAGAAGGCTTCAGGGTTGCCGAGACAGCCCGGGACGGGCTGGTCCATCCCGAGAATTTTTCGAGGGAGGGCGCGCTTATACGTCGTGCCGACGTGCGCTTTGCCGTGCAAATAGTCTGGTCGCGATGGCGATCTATCATCTTCACGTCAAGGTCATTGGCCGCAAGGCTGGGAGCAGCGCTGTGGCATCCGCCGCCTACCGCTCGGCGTCGCGGCTGCGCGACGAGCGGATCGAACGCACGCACAATTTCTCGGCCAAGCGCGGCGTCATCCATTCCGAGGTGATGCTGCCGGACAATGCACCGAAAGCCTGGAGCGACCGCGAGCGGCTGTGGAACGACGTCGAGGCATTCGAGATGCGCAAGGACGCGCAGCTTGCCCGCGAGGTGGAGTTTGCCCTGCCGCGTGAGCTGAGCCAGGCGCAAGGCATCGAGCTGGCGCGCGACTTCGTGCAGGCCGAGTTTGTCAGTCGAGGCATGGTCGCCGATCTCAACGTGCATTGGGACAGGGCAGAGGATGGCAGTCCCAAACCGCATGCCCATGTCATGCTCACCATGCGGTCGGTGGACGAGGATGGTTTCGGCGCGAAGGTTCGAGACTGGAACGCTACCCAAATGGTCGAACGCTGGCGTGAGCGATGGGCCGGGCTTGCCAATGAGCGTCTTGCCGAGCTCGACATCGACGCTCGCATCGATCATCGCAGTCTGGAAGCGCAGGGCATTGCCTTGGAGCCGCAGACCCAGATCGGTGCACCGGCGCAACGCATTGAGGGCAGCGGCCTTGACGTTGCCGACACTAAAGCAGACCGCGCCGAACTGCATCGCGAGATCGCGCGCAACAATGGCGCGCGCATCATTGCCGATCCATCCGTGGCGCTGGATGCCATCACGCATCAGCAATCGACCTTTACCCGAAAGGACATTGCGAAGTTCGCGCATCGGCACAGCGACGACATCGAGCAGTTCAACGAGGTGATGGGCGCGATCGGCAACGCGGCGGATCTGATCGAACTCGGCAAGGACGGACGCGGCGAAGACCGGTTCACCACCCGGCAGATGATCGAGACCGAACAGCGCCTTCACCACGCGGCGGAACGAATGGCCGGGGAGGAACACTATGCGGTGAGTGATCAGGATCGCGAGGCTGGTCTCGCGCGCGCAGCGCAACGCGGGCTTGCCCTGTCAGGCGAGCAGCTCGACGCGTTGGCGCATGTCACAGACAGCCGCGGTCTTGGTGTCGTTGTCGGGTTTGCCGGAACGGGGAAGAGCGCCATGCTGGGTGTCGCGCGCCAGGCATGGGCTGCAGCGGGCTATGAGGTTCGAGGCGCCGCACTCTCCGGCATTGCGGGCGAGAATCTCGAAAGCGGTTCAGGAATTGCTTCGCGCACCATCGCCAGCATGGAACATGGCTGGGGACAGGGTCGTGATCTGCTTACCGCGCGCGATGTCCTGGTGATCGATGAGGCAGGCATGGTCGGCACGCGCCAGTTGGAGCGCGTGCTCTCCCATGCCGCCAAAGTTGGCGCAAAGGTTGTGCTGGTAGGTGATCCGCAGCAGTTGCAGGCGATCGAGGCTGGCGCTGCGTTCCGTTCGATTCACGAGCGACATGGCGGCGTCGAGATCGGCCAGGTGCGCCGGCAGCGCGAGGACTGGCAGCGAGACGCAACGCGCGATCTGGCAACCGGCAGGATCGGCGCTGCGATCAGCGCCTATGACACGCAAGGCATGGTGCATCAGACTGCATCGCGCGAGGCGGCGCGCAGCGATCTCGTCAACCGCTGGGATCGCGAAAGGCAGGCAGAGCCAGACGCAAGCCGGATCATTCTCACCCACACAAACGACGAGGTGCGCGCGCTCAACCAGGCCGCGCGCGAGCGCATGCGCGCCGCCAGCGATCTCGGCCACGATGTTCGGGTGGATGTCGAACGCGGGGCACGAAACTTCGCCAGCGGCGATCGTGTCATGTTCCTGCGCAACGAGCGCGGCCTCGGCGTCAAGAACGGCACGCTTGGCATCGTGGAACAAGTCAGCATACAGAGCATGGCCGTGCGCACCGACGACGGCAGGTCCGTACGGTTCGAGCTGAAAGACTATGCCCACATCGACCACGGCTATGCGGCGACCATCCACAAGGCGCAGGGCATGACAGTCGACCGCACCCATGTCCTGGCGACGCCAGGCATGGATGCGCATGGCAGCTACGTGGCTCTGTCGCGGCATCGAGATTGGATGGACCTGCATTATGGCAGCGATGACTTCGCGACCCGCGAGCGGCTCGTCCGCACGCTGTCGCGTGACCACGCCAAGGACATGGCGTCGGACTACGACCAGATCGACCCGGCCCAACACTATGCCGAGCGGCGAGGGATCAGCTTCCAACAGCGTGTGGTCGATATCGTGCGCAGTGTCGTTCCGGAGAGGCTGCGTGACCGGATCGGTGAGCTGCTGGACGGGTTGCGCTCAGCCGCAGATGCCGAGCACGGCCAGGACAGTGGACGCAGTCCGGGAAGGGAGCATGTTGGAGCGCTAAGCGCAGATGGCGGCGCTGTGCCTCCAAGAGACGCTTCGGCCAGGGGAGCGCAGCGCGAAACGGATGTGCAGGTTGACCCGGAAGCGGTGTTGCGCAGGGAACGCACCAATGCGCTTGTGCGTCATGCGCGCGCGATCGACGCGATCACTCGCACCGGAAATGCTGACGGGCAAAGCAGTCCCGAGCAGATGCGCGAGTTGAGGGATGCCCGCAGCGCGTTCGAGAAGGTTCGGCCGCATGGCTGGCGCGATGCCGAAGCGGCATACGTCAAAAATCCCGAACTGGTTCGTGAAGCGGGGGCGGGCCGCGTCAACCGCATCGTCCTTGCTCTCCAGCTTGAAACGGAAATCCGCACCGGACTGGATATCGATCCGGTCCGCCGTGCAGACCGTTTCGTGGAACGTTGGCAAAAACTCGATCGAACAAGCCAGCGTCAATATCAGGCCGGCGACATGTCGGGCTACAAGTCAACGCGCGCGGCAATGTCCGACATGGCTAAGAGCCTTGAACGCGATCCGCAACTTGAATCCCTGCTCGCCAATCGCAAAAAGGCGCTTGGCATCCAGGTCGAATCCGGCCGGCGCCTTGGCGCGGAACTCGCATTCAGCCATGGCATCGGCAGGGGGCGTGGCATAGGTATCTAAATTATATACCTTACCAAGGGAACTTTTCCTATGATTCGCGGCGACAGGCCGCGCGAGCCAGTAGGATTTGGGACTCACAGACGAGAGCCCGCCGCTATCACCATGACAACAGCGGGTTCGTCGGCGCGGTTCACGCTTCGCCCGGCAGGAAGGATTGCAAGGCCACAGAACCCCACTGTGGTCCCCAGAACGGCGGGGGTCGCCTTGTGACCCGTCCGCAACAAGATATTGAAATCGCTGCCAGGGGCCACCCAAACCATTTTCCGATTGGGAGGTTCGTTCTAAGATTTCGTATCGATCGCAAAGGGGCTTGCCATGAAATCGATTCTGCTCGCGGCCGCCGCTCTCATTGCAGCAACCGGCAGCGCATTCGCGGCTGACGTTTTAACCCAGGAACCTGTGGCCGCTACGTACAACTGGACTGGGCTCTATGTCGGCGCTCAGGCTGGCTATGAGTGGGCGAGGACGAGCTACAGCTTCAACGGCCCTGTCCCAAGCGGGTCCTTTACCCCGAGCGGTTTCGTGGGTGGTCTGTATGTTGGGTACAATCACCAATTCGACTCGCCGCTCGTCGTCGGTGTGGAAGGCGATATCGAATACGCCAATGTCAAAGCCAGCTTCAACAATCCATTTGGCAATTTGAGCGCCGGTAGCGCCGATTTGCGGTGGCAGGGCTCCGCGCGCGTTAGGGTCGGTTACGCCGTCGATCGCTTCTTGCCCTATGTTACCGGTGGCGTGGCCTTTGGCAATTTCCGCTTCGAGGGCGGTCCGGACCCGGCAACTTTGCAGTCTTGGACGAAGACCAAAACTGGTTGGACCATCGGTGCCGGATTGGAGTACGCGTTCGCCGACAAATGGAGCGCGCGTGTTGAGTATCGCTACACGGACTTCGGGACCGCCAATGGAAGTCTCGCGCCGTCCTTCCCGGGCGTGATCGAAACCATGAAGATCCGGGACCACGCAGTTCGCGTTGGCGTGAGCTACAAATTCTGATCGGACCGCCATCAACGATTATCAGGCCCCGGCATCGTCCGGGGCTTTTCGTTAGTGGCGAGAGAAACCATGACGGCTTGGACCGCCACGCGGGTTAGGAAAGAACTCGTTTACCAAGTCTTGTTGCGTTAGGATGACCTAATATACAAACCTGGAGTATGATTCCCACGGGACGGAGAGGCGTCGTTAGGAGAGACGCCATGCAACGTTTTATTCTTTCCACGTCAGCGATTTTGACGCTCGCGGTTCGCTGCATCTCGGGCCAGGCTCATGCAGCGGGGGATGGCGTAGCATGTAAGAATGGTAGTGTTCACGTCTCAGTTGGCGGAACGGGCGCCAAATGCTCGCCCAATGTAGGATCCACTCAGGTCACCTGCACAAATAGCGAAGGCGAATCGATAACAGGAAAGTGCGGCTCCGATGGTCACGGGCTGTGTCCGTCCACCTCCGGAACCGAAGATTGCAGCGCCACATCAAATCCTCCGGGCGGCGGCGTTGTGATTAAGCGTCCTCCGGTCGGCACAAGGCACAAATAGAACTGCTGTGAGAGGCTTAGTGGGAAAGGTCATTGTAGGCATTGCGGCGCTGATGTTCCTACTCGCTGCGGTGTCGACCATCTATTCCTTGATTTTCGGCTGTCCGCATGGCGGCAAGTACCGCTGTGAGCAGCGCATTAATCGCTACGTATGTGGCTGCCCGGAATCGTAGCGGCGGCGCCGGGAGGTAACCGCTACCGGCGCCTGAAGCGTTGACGGACTGAGGGAATGGCGACGGTCCGAAAGCCGAAGCCGCCGGGCGAATCGAACTCTATTACCGCCGCGAAAGGGAAGGGCGTTGGGCGATACTGGAGTTCGTCAAAGCCTTTCGTCTGATCGCGGCAATCATCAGATCAGGCCATAGCGAAACCCGATTCTGTAGACATGCTGTAGATCAGCCGGTTTTTAGAAATTTTCAGGATCGGCTAAGTCTCTGAAAAGTTTGGCTCCCCGGGCCGGGCTATAGGAGCCAAATCGAACCGCGTGGCAAAGTCCTATTATCTCAACGATACCAAAGCCTTGCGCAATGTCCCTCTGCTGAACCCATTCCGCTGTTGTGGACCTCTTGCGGAAGGAATGTGTACCGCAACGCCGTCCGATTGCCAAGGTGCGGTGGGTTCTCCCGCTTTGCCGCGAGGTATGCAAAGCTGATCTGATGGGTTGTACTGTTGCGAGACGAAAGGTGAGGGGGTGTCGATGAATGAGGACGACGCGAAATTCTTCCAGCTTCGCAAGGAGGGAAAGACCTATCTTAGCAGGGTCTTCACCCACGGTACGATCGATCCTGAAAGGCGGCGCTTTGCCTACGCCGTCTTCGAGGGGACCGAACGTGCCTTACTCGGCGAAATTGAAGGTGCTCTTTGCCTGCGGCTGACCGGTGAACAGCGGAAGACCCAAGTTGCGGCGTTAGTCAGTCAGGATGACGCGTCTGTAAGGCGGGTGACCCTGCAAACCTTTCAGAGCCGTGTGGGGGACTGGTACCAAGGCTACGCAAAAGATGCCTTCACGTTCCGTTCAGATGAGTTCGAAAGGCTTCTCGAGTTCTTGAAGCGGATCAAGTTCATAGACCTGTCTAACGAGGATCGATTTCAGGTTGAGGACATCTCTGTCACAGCGGGTCCCAAAATCATCACCGACGCCTCTGACCGCTCCCTGATCGATCGCATTAGGCGCATGGATGAGAGCCAGCGGGAGCACTTCTTCCGGTCCTTGCAGTCCAGTCTCTCACCCGAAGAAGTCAATCTTCTCTTGGGCAGGCGACAGGCGCTGGAACAGTTCCAAGCCAGACTTGAGGACGGGGCTTGGACGGAGGTCGATTGGCAAGACTTTTTCGAAGCCCAGAACTGGGTTTTTGGCTACGGGCTCGACTACCGGATCATGCGGTTGTTTGGTCGCGAGTTGGTGGTGGGGACGGCGGGCACCGACAACCAGAACAAGCCCACGGTCGATTTCTTGATGAGCTTCACGGACTACACGGTACTGGTCGAAATCAAACGGCCCGACACCGAGATATTCCAGCTCCGGAAGGGCCGTTCGGGCACGTGGCGGTTTAGTGTAGAGTTCATGGACGCAGTTTCGCAGGTTCTTGAGCAAAAGGCCGAATGGATGGCTGCGGCCCAATCCAGCGACCGCTTCGACAAATCCGGGACGCGGCGGCTGGAAGCGAGAACGCGTGACGCGAAGACCATCTTGGTCATTGGCAACCGCAATGAGTTCGATGCCTCGGACACCTTGAGGGACGCGGCGGTGAAGCGTGACACGTTCGAACTCTTTCGGCGCGACACGCGAAATCTGGATATCATCACCTACGACGAATTGTTTGAACGCGCCCGGTTCATCACGAGGAGCTAACGCAGTCGCTACTTCTTTGTAGGCCGTGTCGGAGCGGGGGTTGACGACGGCTTGCCAGCATCCGGCTTGCCCACGCCGCTAGGGACTACTGGCGCTGGCCGGTGGCTGGGGGTTCCCCGTTGTTCGTAGCTGGGAGTTGGTGGTCGCGCCATTTGGGACGGTCCTCGTGCTTGTGTAGGCATGGAGTGCCAACGAAATTACACCGACAATAAATAGCACGAGCGCCGCGACATTGAGGAGTTTCGTCGCCCCTCGGAATGGGTTTCCACCGCTTTCGTAAGCCGTGGAGTTGACGACGCATTTGTCCAGCTTGTCGATTTCTCTCTGCGCATCCTCCGCGCCCGTGAAGTACGACGTGATGTTTGCCGATATGGCAGCACCGAAACAAATCCATGAGGCAAGCAGGAACCCGCTTACCGCCGCGCTGCCTCCTCCGATCTTGTCCATGAAAACAATCGAGATACCGAGGGCACCGCTCGACACGCTCAACAGCGACTTGTCCAGCGTGGTTAGCTGGTCCGAGCGCAACTCGACCATCGCCTCCCGGTGCTTCAGGAGGCCCTCAAAATACGTCTCCGAGAATTCGCTTTCCTGGCTGGTCATCGTCTATGCCCCCCTTGCTATCACGCCGATGGCGTAGGAACATACTCCTAGATGGGGCGACACTCAACAGGAGGTCGCAGTGGTCCGACGCAATAAACCCAAGCAGCTATCGAGGGAGGAGCTGGAGCAATTCTTGAGGGCGGCCGAGGCGCTGCACAACAGCATCACGCGACCCCTCATATCGCCCCAGTGCGACCACTACAGGTCCCTTCAGGATTTGCACGAGGCGCTGTTGAAGACGGTCAAGGAAATGACTGGGCAGGATGCGGCATTCATCAGATGGAACGGGACGGGGCCGGTGAGCTAGACGGGAACCGAGGCGGCTCGACCGGTTTATCAAGGTGACACAGGATTTTGCCGACCGAGCCGCCCCGTAAGGCCAGCGTCGGCTAGCCTACCTTTTCAAGTTCAGCAGGTATCTGGGCTGGATCAAGGCCGCGTCTGAAAAGGCACATGACCTTGAGCGCAATCGTCTCGCGGTGCTCCTCCTTAACGATCCGATGCTGTTCGCAATAGTCCTTGAAAACTTGCCCCAGCAGTTCCAGCTCGTCTGCGTCGGCCACGCCGTATGGCAATGCTGACCGTTCCGGGGAATGGTTCCCAAGCATGCGTTGCCTCCGCTCGCTATGGACGACCCGGAAAAGATACACCCAGAAAAAGTCAGACACGAGAAAATTCTATGCGGACTTAGGTCCCAACGCGGATAGAGCCTACGGACGCCACCCCTCACGGCTAACGAAAGAATGGTCAGTTGGCCTGTTCCAATCGCTCCAACTGATCAAGCAGTGAGACTTGTTGGGTGGTAAGCGACAGCTCCACCTCCAGGCCGAGCAGTTTTTGAAGACCACGCCGGTTTGCTTCGGTCCTGATGAGCTTGCGCAAGGTCCTTGCGACGTCCGCTTCGGGTTCGCCGGGCATTTGGGCAATGCTTTCTGGTAAGTCTCCCCCATAGGCAAACGCCGCCAGAGCACAACGGTTCCGGTCGGTTTCAAAATGGCCCAAAAATCCGAAGTGTCGAACTGGATAGTTTCAGCAGCGCGATACCCCCCGCAGGGTCGCGGCCGCTTCACGCCCGGTCCACTCTTGGCCCACGGCAGGCCGCCCGGATGCCTCTCCTCTATGTCCCGTTGGGGCGTTTCAGTGGCTTCGAGGGTGCCAGAGGTGGAATGCATCATGCCGACAAGAACGCCTCTCCACGGACCGGACCGGACAGAAGGCGTGTCCACTAAGGTTTACGTTGGTGCACATTCCGCTTGACATGTGCACTAGGCGTCCACTAACTAGTGTGCACTAACGGTCTTAGACGAAAGGGCACAGCAATGGCGGTAGTCGGATATGCGCGGGTCAGCTCGACAGGGCAGGACCTTGCCACACAGATTGAGAAGCTGAAGGCGGCCGGGGCCACCAAGATATTTGAGGAGAAGCAGTCCGGCACCGACAAGACCCGACCGAAGTTGAAGGAGTGCCTGAACTACCTCCGGGATGAGGGCGACACGCTCTTGGTCACCAAGCTTGATCGTCTGGCCCGCTCTGCGGCGCACCTTCACGAGATCGTGGAGGGCCTGAACGCGAAAGGGGTGGGCTTCAAGGTGCTGGATGACCAGTCCCTCGACACCACGTCCCGAACCGGCAAGCTGGTCTTCGGCATCCTCGCCAGCATCGCAGAGTTTGAGACGGCCCTGCGTAAGGAGCGCCAGATGGAAGGCATCGCCAAGGCAAAGGCCGAGGGGCGCACTCTTGGCGGGCGGCCTGTGACGCTGGACCATGACCTCATTCGCAGCCTGAAGGCCGAGGGTCGCTCCGTACGGCAGATTGCCAAAGAGGCGGGCTGCTCATCCTCGGCAGTGCAGAAGGTGCTGTCGAGCTAAGAAGACGTTGGGCCAGCCGGCAGAATAACCATGTATCAGTTCCGCCCGGATGCGGGACAGTCTACGAAGCATCCGGCGTTCCTCTGGATCGCTGGGTGACTTTGTTTGGCCCGTATGCGGGACAACTCACTTATTGGCCCGGTTGCGGGAGCTTTATTCTCCATTGATTGATCGCAGGCCGTGCGGCATCCCGTGACCGTCTCATTCAACACACGAGGACCGCAGACATGACTGACCAGACCACCGCCGCCCCTTCAAGCCACCACAGGCAAGCCATCGCCCACCTTGCGAAGGCCATAGGCGGACTTACGACCACCATTCGCGCCGTAGGGTCCGGCCGAGAGCTACACGCACCCTTCACCCAAGAGCCGCTCGGGTGGACCAGCGAGGCCCTGACAGAGTTTGATCGGCTGTCGAAGGCATCGCAGGACGCCGGCTCGGCCGAGGCCAGCGACACCCTGACAGCGGTCTCGCCCCTTGCGCTTGTCGCCGAGGCCATATCGCAGGCGCTGGAGTGCGTTGCCGCCGGAGAGGGGGTGAAGTCGGTCCTCCGTTACGTCCTGATGGCTGACAGTCACCTCACCCAGTTCGTCCGCATGATCCCGGAGGAGGAGTACAAAGGGGCCATCCGGGACACATGGGGCCGAGAGGCAATGCCCGTTCGGCTCCGATAGGCTCTCTTTCGTGTCCCGTTAGGGCGTTTCAGCGGCTTCGAGGGTCCCGGAGGTAGAATGTACCGTCCGGAGCCTGAAGGCCGTTTTTGGGGCTGACCGGACAGGAAACCAATTACCCCTTCCTTCAGGAATGGCGGCCCCGTTTCAATTACAACTCCACTTAGGAATGGCGGCCCGGTTGTGGGTCTTACGTGATTAGGCCGTATCTTAGGAATGGCGGTCCGTTTCGATTACGACTTACCCTAGGAATGCCCGCCTCCCTCATGTGTGGTTATGAGTGTCTTGAGAGGGGCTTACCCAATTACCCCTTACTCTAGGAATGGCGGCCCCGGTTGTGGGTCTTACGTGATTAGGGCCTCACTCAGAAATGGGGCTCCGGTTCAATTTCGACGCACCTCAGGAACGGCGGCTCTTTCCAATTACCCCCTAACTCAGGAATGACGGCTCCGATGGGGTGTCCTACGTGATTAGGGACCGCTTCAGGAATGGGGCTCCGCTTCAATTACCCCACACCTCAGGAATGGCAGTCCGGTTGCCCTGATATGATTAGGGCCTGCTCTAGGAACGGGCCTCCGGTTCAATTACCACCCCATTCAGGAATGCTCGCCTCCCTAACGTGGCTATAAACGTGTTGACGGTATCGCGGGGTGATTACCCCCTCCCTCAGGAATGGCCTTCCCTTCACGCTGTTCTGAAGGTATGTCTGGGCTTGCCTGTCAATTACCCCCCACCTTAGGAACCGTCCCTCGGTACGTTCTATGGAGGCTGGATGATTACCCCCTCAGTTAGGAATGCTCCCCGGTTGCGCTGAACGTTATAGGCGTTCGATGTGACAGGGTTCGATAGAGCATCCTGACATCTATCGTTTTCTTGCCCGTAACGGGGCTCCTCCTTCGTTCTCTCTCCTCTGCCTCCTTCGACGCGGGACGCCAGCAACGTCCCTTCATCCAGACCTCATGCCTTCTCCGGTGGCTCCGTCTCCATAGACCGCCCGAGACGGAGTGTAGGCTCATGCTGTTCCCACCGAATGGTGTTTCAGCGTCCCGCGTCTCCTTTTGCTGCGAAGTGAGAGTGTGTCTGTCTGTATCTATTTTCCGGCCCCCGTAAGGCCCCCTTCAGTCCCACCCGAGCGCCCGCCGCTCCCTACTTCCCTCTTATTTTTTGGACCTCGTAACATGACCATCATCGAACAGGGTGGCGGCCCTACTCCAGGACGCCCCGATACCTACCTCAAGGCCCCTAACGATCACCGTAAGTGGGGCGTCTCCAGCGAAATCGTGCTGGTGCCGATCAACGACCCTAAGCGCGGCCGAGTGCTGTTCGCCAAGGTGGACCAGCGGTCTTTTGACAGCCTGCCGGAGCGAGTACGAAAGGCCCGCTGGGTGGTCGTCAAGGACGGCACCGCCACCGACGACTTGCAAGTCTCCGTTCGCGCTATGATCGGCGGCCGACTTGTGACCATTCCCCGTCTCATCATGAACGCGAAGGCAGGGGAGTACGTCCAGAACATTAATGGTAACCGTCTCGACCTTCGCAAAACCAACCTCCGGCTCAAGACCGGAGGCATGGGAAAGAACTGTAGGCGACACGACCTCGCCCTCGTGCGGGAGGCTTGCGATCAATGAGCCTCTTGGAAACTTGCGAGTGGTCGGACGAGTACCGCGCTGTCGTCGCCACCATAGGCCCCCGTTTCCGCGTCATAGTGGACCGCAGGGGCTTCGGTTGGAACCTACAGCAGCGCCGAGCGCGGGGCGGTGGACATGGGCGGTGGTTCTCTGTCGCTTCCTTCATCATGCACCGGGAGAGCCTCGCCTCACGTGCCATCCCGCTCATGCACTCGGGCTACGTCAAAGACCAAGGGATCACGCAAGAGGTGGTTGACGCCGCGCTGGCGCATCTGCCCGAGCGGTTCTCTCCCGAGCCCACTTTCGACCACCTAACGGTCCGCACCCGGCCACAGGCGGCGGCCCCAGCTTCCTACAAGACGGCCCACGACATCTTCGACCCTCGGCCGTAACCCTCATCACCATCACAAAAGGAGCAAAGGTATCTCCACGCATACCCACGGCGGAAACGCCGCGACCCTGACCGTTGAACTGTTCGGTTCATACGGTGCCCGACACAAGGGCTACGTCGTAGACTTCCGCAACGACAAGAGCCCCAAAGACCCGCTTGGCCCACTAGCCCGCCTTCTCATCCGCGAAGGCTTCCACCCTAACACCCGGATGCATGTCGTCCGCGACGGAGTGTCGGTCTTCAAACGAGACCGCAAATTGTCCGCGTGGGCCGGTGAGGATTGGACCGAAGCGGGTGCCGGGGGGCTAAGGCGCAAGAAGTACCGCGCATTCCCGACCGGTAAGCGCATTCCGAAGGCTCCGGCCGCCTTGGACGTAGAAAGTACCGTCCCGGCCTGAACACCTCTCCACGACCCTAACCAGACAAGCTTCCAACACAGTAGAAAAGAGAGACACACCCCTATGGCAAACTATGCCGACTTCCAGATCACCGCAGACACCGCCCTTGAGGCACAGGCCGCCGCTTCACAGTCCCGCAGCACCCCAGCCGCAACCCCCACGGTCCAGACCAATCGCAAGGTCCAGGTGGACACTCACGGCGATGGCCGGGTCGTCACGAAAGACCTTAGCCCCCGCAGCGTAGAGACGCAGCGACAAGTCCGCCCGGGCAACGTTCTCGTCGGAGGTGTAGAGACCTCTATCGAGGCCGCCCGCGCCGCCGGATTGCTCCCTCCGGGTTTTGATGGGCCTGTCGGGAAGAAGGCCACCCCGGCAGGCACCGCGCAGGCCACTTCCGTTAACGCCGCAGACGACGCAAAGGGCTCTGAAGCTGACCAGAAGGCCGCCGAGGGTGGCGCTGAAGGTGACGCCGCAACCGACCTCGCCGCAATGGTGATGGACACGCTTGCGGGAGCCTTGGGTGCTGACGCTGTAGAGACCGGCATTTGGCAGGCCGCCGAGAGCGGCGACTATGAGGCCAGCATCCCGCAGGGCGTCACGGACGACGCCGTGTCCGCGATTGTCGAGGGCTTCACCGCGCAAGCCAATGCCGTCCTCCGCAGTCTCCCCGCCGGGGTCGTGTCCGTGGATATGCTCACCGAGACCCTGAACGAGAACGAGCTTCGAGAGGCCCGCATGGCGACCATCTACAACGACCGGGAGAAGCTCGCCCACATTGGCAAGACCGCTCTCGGCCGCATGGAAACGATGCCCTACCAGAACCCGCAGGGGTTCGAGGCCCTCATAGCTGACATGCCGGAGAAGGAGCGCAAGACTCTGTCCTTCAACGAGGAGCGCCGGGAGTGGATGGTGAAGGTTCCGGGCCGACAGGCCATGTCCTTCGGCTCCGCAGTACGCGCCGGCCTCGTCCGCATCGGCTAATGCCGACCCAAGCCCTCAACAACACCAAGGATCACCCATGACCACAGAAGCCAAGACCGCGCCCGCAACCACCGTCGCCAGCGCCGTACACATGCTCGCCCCTTCGACCAGCAAAGCGGCACGACAGGCCGAACACGCGGAAGCTCGTTTGCGAGAAGCCGCCGCATATGCCGCCATGGTGGCGTCCACCGAGAAGTGACATCGCGTTACGCTTCGCTTGGGGAGTGGCAGGCTTACGTCCTCCGCTCCCGCACGGCGCACCTCTACCGCATCGCCAGCGACGGGAACGGAGGCTGGGTCGTGACCAGACCGGGCTCGAAAGAGCGTCTACACTTTCCTTACGGCCACCTTAGTCCCGGAGCGGGGACGGCGGACGACGAAAAGGCTATGCAGGATGCACCCTCAATGGATGCACAGGCAAAGACGCCGGCGGCGATGACACCGGCAGAGAAACATGCTGCGGACGTCAGGGGCAGCTATCCAGACCTAAGCGTATGATTGTGTCCGGTCGGGGCATTTCAGGGGCGTGTGATCTAGGACGGGTCTTTCTGCCTCCCAACCCCAAAAGCAGATCAATCGTGCTTACCGGACACAGACTAGGACCTGTCTGGTCGCGTGGCGTTGTCACGCGTCCATTTCGAGCGGCTGGTGTCCTTGCTGCTCATGCCAGATAACCTGTCGGAGGTCGCGCTTGTCGACCGCCTGACCGCATGAGGGGCAGGCGTAGTAGTGGTCATCTTCGTTCGGCATCTCGCCACCGTGCCGCCTGCCTGTGATGGGCGGTCCAAGATCCGATAGCTTGGTCATCCTCTAAGCTTGTCGGCTTCGCGTTCCAGCGTCTTGCGGTCGTTGCCGTGCTGCTTGATCAGATCGCGGACCTGTTGAACCGTCAGGCCCACCTTGTTGGCGAAGTGCCGGACTTCATAGTCTTCTTCCGCTGACACTCGGTCACGGTCCCGGCCGCCGCGTTTGCTCTTGTCGTTTGCCATGCTCGTTCCTCCTCCTCGGCAAAGGAGAACAGCGCCCGCGCTCGATTGTTCCATGAGCGCCAGCTAACGGAACGCTTACGGCTGTGCGATATTGAATAAAATTCGAGTGTCGCGTGGAGTGCCTATGCGTAAGCCTGCCGGCCGCGTTCGGCTGTCGTTCATCCGCCCTATGGAGCCCGAGCTGGTCGAACAGCCGCCCAAGGGTGGCGAATGGGGCCATGAGGTCAAATTCGACGGCTACCGGACCCAAGTCATCAAGGACGCTGACGGCATCCGCTTTTACACCAAGAACGGCTTCGACTGGACGGCCAAGTACCGGCCGCTGGCCGAGGAGGCGAAGGCGATTGACGCGGAGAGCTTCATCATTGAGGGCGAGACAATCGTCACCAATGAGGCCGGGCTGTCGAACTTCCATGCGTTGCGTTCGGCCATCACGAAACGCCCCCAAGACCTCTACCTCGTGGCCTTCGACCTTCTGCACCTCAATGGCCACGATCTGCGCGACATGCCGCTGAAGGACAGGCGCGAAATCTTGCAGGCATTGATCCCGGCCGGCGGTCGTATCCAGTTCAGCGAGGCTCTGCCTGGCACGGGTGAGGCCGTCTACCATCTTGCCTGTGAAGCTGGCCTAGAGGGCATCGTCTCGAAGCGTCTCGACAGCCTCTACCGCAGCGGCCCGACCATGAACTGGCGCAAGATCAAGTGCTACGTAGAGAAGGAGATGGACATCATCGGCGTGAAGCGGGAGACCGGAAAGCCGGCCATGGTGCTCATGGCTGACAAGGGCCACTACATGGGTGGTGCCTTCGTGACCTTCAAAGCCGACAAGCGGCAGGCACTATGGGACCGCGTTCAGGGCAAGGCCGGCGCACCGCCGCCCAAAGGGCTCGCAAAAGAGAAGGCCGAGTGGCTCAAGCCGGGTCTGGTGGGGCGGGTCAAGTTCCTGAAGGGCGAGGAGAAGCTTCGCCATGCGTCACTGAAGGACTTCCGAGAGGAATGAAAAATGCTGCCCAAACTCACCGCTCTCCCGCCGCGCCCCGGCCATTTGCCGGAACCAAGCTGGCCTGCTCTTCCGGGAGCGTAGCCATTTGCCGGCCGCGTCGCTGGAAGCTGCCCAGCCGAAGGCGGCGGGCTGCGCCTTTAGCAAGCTTCGCAGCCTACTCCGACTGTATGTCCATCGCCTCCAAATAGATGATGGCACGTCCGTCCTGGGAGCTATAGGATCGAGTTGAAACGACTGGGGACCTCGCGCGGGTCCCCCGGAAATGCCGAGGCGAAAAGATGCAGTCTCCGGTAGAAAAGAACAAAAGCCCACCTCGATCGTTGCCGGGTGACGCGGAACGTCAGGCGAGGCTACAGAAAATCGTAAGGCTCCGAAGCCTCCGATCCTACAGGACTTGCCTTCGGCTCGACCCAGACGCCGAATTTCACGAGGTGATCGACTGTACTGCGCTGTTTGAACCGCCGCATGACGTGGAGGCTGTGAGCCGATACCTATCCTAGAGTGGCTTTCCGGCCCGGATCATCGCCCTCGCGATCGCCAACTCGGCCTCGGCCTTGGCATTTTCCTTCTGGGCCATGTTGTCCGCCGCTATCAGCCGACGAAGCGACCGCATCACCTCACCGCGCTGCCACCCGGCCTCCAGCATGCAATCCACAATGGCCTGAAAGCCGGGCTCCATCGCCTCCTGACAGTCAATTTCGCGGTCGAGGTAATCGCGGTCATGGCGGGGTGCGCTGATCATGCGTTGCCTTCCACTGTACTGTCCTCGTCCAACGCATACGGAACCGGCAGATAGGCATTTGCGACAAGCCAATCGCTTACGATGGTTCGTATGAGGTCCGCCCTCGTGAGCCCCATTTCTTCAGCCACGGCCGACAGAGGCTCTTGCACGCTCGGATCGAGTACCAGCCCGGTCACGTTTCGCAGCATGAGAGCCGCTCGTCGGAGCATCACCTGAAGGTCCGCGCGGGAAACCTCGGCGATGTGATTGGCCGCGCTTTCCAGATCGGCGGCAATGTCATGACGGCTCATGGTCGGCCTCCAGCTATAGGTAGTGCTCGCCCTCCGCCCGGTGTTCAAAGCAGAACCAGTGGGGTGCCTGCTTCGGCTTCGCAAACCCCCAGCCGGCATCCTTGGCGCAGCCTTCGTGTTCGCAGACATGATGCTGGACGCCGGGCGGAGTGGCATATTCAGGTCTTGGCATTCGGATTTCGTCGCTCATATACAACAGTGAACAAAATGAGAACAAATCTGTCAAGCGCCTCTTGACCGGAGCCGCCGCCGTTCCTCATTTCAGGTCATGCCCGAGCAACCCGAGAAGTGGCCGAGAGGTGCCGCCTGGACACTGACGCATGCCCATGACGCGGGGCAGGTGGCGGGCATTCGCCGCGCCCGCTGTAGCATCACGCGCTACTACAAGCCGGCGGAGCTGCAGGAGGTGATCGGGAACGTCACGATTGACGAGGTACGGGAGAAGGTGCGGTGCCAAACGTGCAAGAGCAGGGAGTGGATGAGCGCCCAGCTCTTTCATCCGACCGGAGAGCAGGCGCACACCATCAGGTACAGGCGGCTCGTGGAAATCCGGTGGGAGAAGCGCGTCGTATGGCGGGACGAGTAGAGCCGAGACGCCTTCGGCTTTCGCTTCCTAAGCCGAAGTGGTTTGCGCGGCCCGCAGCCCTTTCACGAACGCTTTGGAGAACTCGACAGCGTTCACGAACAGTCCAGCGTCTTGCCAAACGTCAGGGGTCTTGTCGGTTCGCAGAGCAGCCAGTACCGGGCCTCCTGCGGTTCCGTATCCAAACCCGCCATTGAACACGCGACTGGCGTTGCCTTCCGGGTGTTCGATCAATTGGTTTCTGGCATCTCGAACGCCCGGAGCGGAAAGTGACTTCAAGCCGGGTAGCGGGTTCGCGGCCTTCATCGCACGGCCTGCAATCCAGTAGAACGTTTCTGAGTACAAGCAGACCAAATCCATGAGTTCGCTCTGTCGCTGCGTATATGGTTCTAGGGCAGCCACCCTCGCGTTTAGAGGGGCCCACTCATCACCACTCCCGTCTGCGGCGTTTGCGGGCTCGTCCCCAAGCTCACTAATTTGGCTGCTCTCGGCAAGGGCAGCGTTCAAGAGCTGGAGGACCAACCGGACCTGCGCAATCCTCTTTCTGACATCGATCCCTTGGTCGTTCAGCCTCCCGTTATATGTCTTGTCCATCCAACGGTAGTATTCGTCAAACTCGGCAAGAACCGCGTTTACGGCCGCTACCGCTCGGTCCCCGGCCTGAGCCTCGGCTGCGCGCTCTCTCCCTCCAATGTCTGATATGGCCATTCTACCCTCCACTCACCCCTTTGCTGTTTGTGTCCGGTGCGGCCTGTAGAGCGCCATTCGGGTCCGGTCGGTACATTCTACCAACAGGACCCCCGAAGCGAGTGAAACAGCGCCACCAGACATAGGGCAGGCCTATCGGCGTTGGCTCTGGATACCCAGTGCCGCCGTGAGCGCCCGTTCGGCCACCTTGAGCCTAGCCTCGTCGCCGCCGTAGTCTTCGCCAACGCTGCCCGAGGAATGGCCGAGCACGATGTCTTGGTCTGACTTCGAGATACCAGCCAGCCGGAGCCGGTCTTTCATGAGGTGGCGAAGGGAGTGGGATGGGCCAATTTTGGGATCGTCCACGACACTCCGGACGTGCTTGCCGAGAGCAGCAGACGCCGAGGCGGGGCCGCCCTCGCGACCGTAGGCCGGAAACAGCAGACCTCCCTTGGCCGCCTTCACGGCTTCCTTGGCTGCTTGGAGCGCGGTCCCGAACAGCGGCACTTTACGCCGCGATACAGCATTCTTGATGCGCCGATTATCGTGCCACTCAACAGTCATATGTGGAATGGCGTGGTCAAGGCGAACATCGGCCACCCGTAACCCCGCCACCTCGGCGATGCGGCATCCGGTCCCCTCCATGATTTGCCATATCCGGCGAAGGTCCGGCCGAGCGTGCGACGCGATACGGGCTGTCACGGCCTTCGCTTCCTCCTCCGTGTAGGGACGGCGCTTGTCGCGGTCCGGCTCTGCCTTGGCTCTTGTGGGGTCAGCCTCAAGGTTCATGAATGGGTTGGCTACGCCGGCCAGATCAAATTCCCGGATGGCGTGATTGGTGACGGCGCGGACAACATTCAAATAGCGATCTACGGACGACGCCTTACGCCCGTCCGCCATATGGTCGCGGACTTCCTTGGCATCTTCACGCTTGAGGCTCGCCAACGTCCGGTCACTCTGGAGCGCCTCGCTCACCAGCTTGAAAACGCGTTCCAACTCCATGGTCTTCTTAGTGTCGTCTCCAACGCGCTCTTTGAGATAGAGCTTTCGGGCGTCCTCAAGCGTTGGGGCAGGGCGAGACAGCTTATCCCCGCCGGAAAGGATAGCCACTGCACGACCCTCAATAGGGTCACGGTGCTGTTCGGACCTCGATAGGAAACTCTCCAGGATCACGTCCACCGCATCAGGATGGCTACCGGGCAGCGTTTCGTCGCCGATGTGAACCGTGGTAGACGCCAGTTCTTGCGCCCGCCGCTCTGCCAGCTTGTGCAACTCCATGGGCGTGAGCGTAGATAGGTCAGGCCGGCCACTACGCCGCCGCGTCTCGGCCACGAGCCGCTCAAATTCACCGTTGACCTTTGGGTAGTTGCGCAGAGCCTCTCGCTCTGTACCCCCGAGCAGGCGTTTGAACTCGCCCTGTCCGAGGAGTGGCGCTATGTCGCGAGGAAGCCTTCTACGATAGTGCCAAGTGCCAGCTTTGGTCTGCGTTACGTTCTTCAATACAAGCCCCATTGTGGACCTCCGGTGTACCGGAATGTGGACCGCTGGGAAAGGCTTGGCCTTGAAAACGTTGAGAAATAAGGTGTTCCGTGTGGAACTTGGCTCCCCGGGCCGGATTCGAACCAGCGACCAACCGGTTAACAGCCGGTTGCTCTACCACTGAGCTACCGGGGAACGGAGGCTCTGACGTGAGTGGCGCAGCCTATAGCAAACACCTTTCCGCTTTGCAAAGCAGCAATTCGCAATTTTTCTCCAGTTTTTGATGCGGCTATTTGTGCCATCGTTCGGCGCGCCCACATATGAAGGGCTTCACACGGCACGGAACAAAGCGGCCGGTCATCGCCTTGAGATGACTTAGGCAGTAGATGGGATTGGTTTGAATGACCGCAGCGGACGATGACAGCGCCCCGGCGCGGAAGATTTCGATCTTCGGCCGCGAATTCACCATGCCGCGCTCGCGCGGCTGGCGAATCGCGATCGGCATGCTGCTTACCCTTGGCGGGCTTCTAGGCTTTCTGCCGATACTCGGCTTCTGGATGATTCCGCTCGGTCTGCTGGTTCTATCCTATGAATTCGCCATGATCCGGCGCCACCGGCGGCGTTTCATCGTCTGGTGGGGACGCCGGCGCCGGCCCGACTGAAAAGCGCGGCGGCTCCGCCGCGGCGATGCCTGAACCAAACGACAACCGATTGGTAATCACCACTTTCGCCGCCCATGCGAAAGCGCCGGGAATGACGCGCGGGCGCTTGACGACCTTTGAGCGCCAACATAATGAGTTCGCTCGGAACGCCGGGAGCATTGCGAGGCCTCGTGGCGGAGTGGTTACGCAGAGGACTGCAAATCCTTGCACCCCGGTTCGATTCCGGGCGAGGCCTCCAGATGCTTGGGCTCCAGCGCAACCGCGCCGGAGCGGGGTTCCAGTCGAAGTTTTAGCCGCGCTGGCGCGGAGAGCGGATTGTTGGGACATGAGCGCTGATTTCTCCGAACGCCGCGTGAAGATGGTCGACGGCCAGGTCCGCACCACCGATGTGACCAGCGCGCCCCTCATCGAAGCGATGCTGGTCGTTCCGCGCGAGGCCTTCGTCGGCGCCGGACAGCAGGATCTGGCCTATATCGACGAAGACATCCGCATTTCCGAGGGCGCCAACGGCAGCGGCGCACGCTATCTGATGGAGCCGTCGCCGCTCGCCAAGCTCTTGCAGCTTGCTGAAATCGACGCGGGCGATTCGGTGCTCGATGTCGGCTGCGGCACCGGCTATTCCGCCGCATTGCTGTCCCGGCTCGCGCGCTCCGTCGTCGCGCTGGAAAGCGATCCCGCGCTGGCGGAGGCCGCCAAATCCACGCTTTCCAGCCTTGGCTGCCAAAACGTCACGGTGGTCACCGGGCCGCTGCCGCAAGGGCACGCCGCCAAGGGGCCCTACAACGCCATCTTCATCGGTGGCAGCGTCGAGGAAGTGCCGCCGGCATTGCTCGACCAGCTTGCGGAAGAAGGTCGCCTGGTTGTGGTCGAAGGGCGAGGCAACTCTGGCGTGGCCAGGCTGTTTTTCAAGGCAGGGGGGGTTGTAACCGGAAGAAGGGCCTTTAATGCGGCAATTAAGCCACTACCGGGCTTCGAACGCGTCCACGCTTTCGAATTCTGAGTGATTTTGCCTTGCAGCAAAGGCGCTGTCATGATCGCTTGCGCCTGACAATCGTTGCTGATTGGTTAACCGGGCATCCGGGAGGCCAGTCAGCGGGGGAACGATAAACAACGCGGCGCCGGCCGATCCGTAAGGGTGGGCTGACGTGGCGTGGTTCCCATGCAAAACGAATGAGGGAAATAACGTGCCGCCTCTACGCAAGAGTGTTTTAGTAGCTATCCTTGTTTCCGCCACGGCGCTTTCGCCGCTGGCCGCCTCCGCCGAAACCATTACGGGCGCTCTCGCCAAGGCCTATCAGTACAATTCGCAGCTCAACGCAGCGCGCGCCGGCGTGCGCGTGACCGACGAAGGCGTGGCCATCGCCAAGTCGGGCTGGCGCCCGACCGTCACCGGCTCGGCCAACATCGACTACACCAACACGCATGGTTTTGGCACCAGCAGGAGACTGACGACGGGCAGCTTCGGCGTGCAGATCAACCAGACGCTGTTCGATGGATTTCAGACCAAGAACAATGTCGCCGCCGCCGAATCGCAGGTGAAGGCCTCGGTCGAAAGCCTGCGCAACACCGAAGAGAACATCCTGTTCAACGCGGCAAGCGCCTATATGGACGTGATTCGCGACCGGCAGGTCGCGGCGCTGACCGCGCAGAACCTGCAATTCCTGACCGAGCAGGCCCGCGCCGCCCGCTCGCGCTTCGAGGTCGGCGAGGGCACCCGCACCGACGTCGCCCAGGCCGATGCCTCGCGCGCGACGGCCGTGGCGCAGTTGAGCGCCGCCCGCGCGACGGCGCTGGCGAGCGCCGCGACCTACCACCAGATCGTCGGCGACGAGCCGGGCAAGCTGAAGGCGGCTTCGCCGCTGGGCAAGCTTCTGCCGGGTAGCGTCGATTCCGCGCTGGCTGTCGCCTCCGCAGAACATCCGGCTATCCTTGCCACGCAGCACCTTGTGGATGCGGCGGCATTCTCGGTGAAATCCTCGGAAGGCGCGCTGCTGCCTCAGCTTTCAGCTTCCGCCGGTATTTCGGACAACTACAGCCACACCGTTCCCGGTTCCCCCAGCAATCCGAACGGCAGCTCGACATCGGCCAATATCGGCGCGACGCTGACCATTCCGATCTATTCGGGCGGTCGCACCTCGGCAGTTGTGCGGCAGAGCAAGGAATCGCTCAGCGAGGCGCGCATTCAGGTCGACGTCAGCCGCGACCAGGTGCGCCAAGCCGTGGTCTCGGCCTGGACGCAATATGTCGCCGCGCGCGAAAGCGTGGATGCCAACAGGCAGGTGATCGATGCCGCGCAACTGGCGCTCAACGGCGTCATCGAGGAGCGCAATGTCGGCCAGCGCACGACGCTGGACGTCTTGAACGCACAGAACGCGGTCATCACCGCCAAGATCAACCAGGCGAGTTCCGAGCGCGACGTGGTCGTGGCGAGCTACGCCATCCTGTCGGCGATGGGCCGGCTGTCGGTCGATCGACTGGGCCTGCCGGTCACCAAGTACAGACCGGAAGAGCATTACAACGCCGTCAAGGACAAGTGGATAGGAACGAGCACGCCCGACGGGCGCTGATTCCCGACAGCATGTTTCGGCAAAACGCCGCGTGTCCGATGGATGCGCGGCGTTTGTCTTTGCGGGCGGCTCGTCGGGCCGCGCGTCGCCTAATCTGTTGAAATCCCCCTAATCTGTTGAAATCCAAAGAGTCCCCAGATTGGGGATTCTCGGATGACGATCGGTCGGTTACGCTGTCGGCATTGATTCGAATTCCAACCTGGGCAGGCGGGAATTCCTGGAATGGTCAAGTTCTTGAACGCGTCAGTTCTTGAACGGTCACTAGGGCGGCGGATGTGACGATGGCGACGGCAAGCAGCGCGCAGCGCGAACCTTCCATGGAAGAGATACTGGCTTCCATCCGAAGGATCATCGAAGACAGCGACACCGGGCGCAAGCAGCCGGCCGAGGCCGGCGAGCTGCGCCAGGATCTGGAGCCGGCCGCGGTTAGCGTGCCGACGGTCGAGGTCGACGCCTTTCGTTCCGAATTGCATGCCGACACCGGCCCCCGCAAGCCGGCGACGCTGGCCGAGGTCCAGGCTCAGCTTGCTGCGGCCGATCCGGCGATCGCGCGCGTCGAGGCTCGTCCCGAGCCGGTCAGGGCGGCTCCGGCTGCGGTCGATCCTGAGGGCGCCGAGCCGAGCGCGCAAACCGCCACGAGCAGGCCGGCCGCGGCAAATGCGCCGCAGACGGCCGAGACCATCGTCGCCGATTGGCGGCGCGAAATAGCCGCGGTCGGCGGCAGCACGGTCACCGCGAAACCAGCCGTCCGGGCCCCGGAAGCCGCGCCGAGGGTTGAGATCGAGAGGGAAGAGCCGGCGCTTGAAGCTGCCGCGCATGCCGGCGCTCCCCGAGCATCCGAACCGGAGGCGCAGCCGGCTCGGCCCGCGATCCTTTCCGAGCATGCGGGCCGGCAGGTTGCCGCGGCCTTCGGCGAGCTTTCCGATGCTTTCGCCAGCCGCGGCAAGAAGAGTTTCGACGAGATGGCCGAGGCGATGCTGCGGCCGATGCTGCAGGATTGGCTCGACAACAATCTGCCGACGCTGGTCGAAAGGCTGGTGCGCGAGGAGATCGAGCGGGTGGCGCGCGGGGCGCAGTAAGCTGCCGGAATACGAATGCTGAAAGCGCCGCCTTTCGGGGCGGCGCTTTTGCTTTAGGACCCGCCGCGCCCTTGCGAGCGACATGAGTCAGGCGAGCCGCCATTGCGGCACCGGCCGGGATTGTCGCCGGGCGCGTCACGCCTATCTGTGAGAGTGATCGCAGCTCTCGCGGTTGACTCGGCCAAGACCTTCCGATTTACACCGGACGCTTGTTCCCGACAGTTCGGACCTCCTCCATGCTTGAAAAGACATACGACGCCAAAACCGTCGAGCCGAAGATCGCCAAAATCTGGGAAGACGCGGATGCCTTCCGGGCAGGCGCCGGCGCGGAAGAAGGGGCCGAAGCCTTCACTATCGTCATCCCGCCGCCGAACGTCACCGGCTCGCTGCATATGGGCCATGCGCTCAACAACACGCTGCAGGACATTCTCGTGCGCTTCGAGCGCATGCGCGGCAAGAACGTGCTTTGGCAGCCCGGCATGGATCACGCCGGCATTGCCACGCAAATGGTGGTCGAGCGCCAGCTCATGGAAAAGCAGATCCACCGCCGTGATCTGACGCGTGAAGAGTTCATCGAGAAGGTCTGGGAGTGGAAGGCCGAATCCGGCGGCGCGATCTTCAACCAGCTGAAGCGGCTCGGCGCCTCGGCCGACTGGTCGCGCGAACGCTTCACCATGGACGAAGGCCTGTCCAAGGCGGTGCTGGAGGTCTTCGTCACGCTCTACAAGGAAGGCTTGATCTACAAGGACAAGCGCCTTGTGAACTGGGATCCGAAGCTGCTCACCGCCATTTCCGATCTCGAGGTTGAGCAGCACGAGGTCAACGGCAATCTCTGGCACTTCCGCTATCCGATCGAAGGCGAGGCGTTCGACCCTGGGAACCCGAAGACCTTCATCACGGTCGCGACGACGCGCCCCGAGACGATGCTCGGCGACACGGCCGTGGCCGTGCATCCGGACGACGAGCGCTTCACCGATCTGGTCGGCCGCAACGTCGTGCTGCCGATCGTCGGCCGCAAGATTCCGATCATCGCGGATGAGTATTCCGATCCGGAGAAAGGGTCCGGCGCGGTCAAGATCACGCCGGCGCATGACTTCAACGACTTCGAGGTCGGCAAGCGCCACAAGCTGCCTGCGATCAACATCCTGACGGTCGAAGCGGCCATCAAGCTGAAGGACAATGAGGATTTCCTCGCCGGTCTCGAGGTCACGCCGGAGCGCCAGGCCGTGTGGGACGAACTGGACGGGCTCGACCGCTTCGCCGCCCGCAAGAAGATCGTCGAGCTAATGGAGACTGGCGGGTTCCTCGACAAGATCGAGCCGCACCGGCATGCCGTGCCGCATGGCGACCGCGGCGGCGTGCCGATCGAGCCGTTCCTGACCGACCAGTGGTACGTCAACGCCGCCGAGCTCGCAAAGCCGGCGATCGCCTCGGTGCGCGAGGGCCGTACCAACTTCGTGCCGAAGAACTGGGAAAAGACCTATTTCGACTGGATGGAGAACATCCAGCCCTGGTGCATCTCGCGCCAGCTCTGGTGGGGCCACCAGATACCGGCCTGGTACGGGCCGGACGGGCACGTCTTCGTCGAAAAGACCGAGGAAGAAGCCTTGGCCTCGGCGGTCGAATATTACCTTGCGCTGGAAGGGCCGTGGAAGGCCTGGGTGGAGGACAAGCTGGAGAATTTCCAGCCGGGCGAGATCCTGACCCGAGACGAGGACGTGCTCGACACCTGGTTCTCGTCGGCGCTGTGGCCGTTCTCGACGCTCGGCTGGCCGGACCAGACGCCGGAGCTCAAGACCTATTACCAGACCGACGTGCTGGTGACCGGCTTCGACATCATCTTCTTCTGGGTCGCCCGCATGATGATGATGGGTCTACATTTCATGGACGAGGAGCCGTTCCACACCGTCTATGTGCATGCGCTGGTGCGCGACAAGAACGGGCAGAAGATGTCGAAGTCGAAAGGCAACGTCATCGATCCGCTCGACCTGATCGACGAATATGGCGCCGATGCGCTGCGCTTCACGCTGACCGTCATGGCGGCGCAAGGGCGCGACGTGAAGCTCGATCCGGCGCGCATCGCCGGCTACCGCAATTTCGGCACCAAGCTGTGGAACGCGACGCGCTTCGCCGAGATGAACGAGGTCGCGCGCAACGACGAGTTCTGGCTGAACGACGCGAAGCTGCAGGTCAATCGCTGGATCCTGACCGAGCTGACTCGGGCGGCGCGCGCGGTCACCGAAGGCATCATCAGTTATCGTTTCAACGAGGCGGCGGGCGCGGCCTATCGCTTCGTCTGGAACCTGTTCTGCGACTGGTACCTGGAACTTCTGAAGCCGGTGTTCATGGGCACGGACGAGGCCGCCAAGGCCGAGAGCCGGGCCTGCGTCGCCTTCGTGCTGGACGAGATCTACAAGCTGTTGCATCCGATGATGCCGTTCATGACCGAGGAGTTGTGGGCGCAGACCGCGGGCGAGGGCAAGGAGCGCTCCTCGCTGCTTTGCCATGCCGCCTGGCCGTCGCCCGACTTCGAGGACGGCGAGGCCGCCGCCGACATCAACTGGCTGGTCGACCTCGTCTCGGGCATCCGCTCGGTGCGCTCGGAAATGAATGTGCCGCCGGCGGCGATCGCGCCGCTGATGGTGATCGGCGCCAACACGCTGACGCAGGAGCGGCTGGAGCGTCACGCCCAGGCGATCAAGCGGCTGGCGCGCGTCGGCGATATCGCGCTCACCGATGCGCCGCCGAAGGGCTCGGCCCAGATCGTGCTCAACGAGGCGACAGTGAGCCTGCCGCTCGGCAGCCTGATCGACCTCCAGGCGGAGGCCGCGCGGCTGCAGAAGGAACTGGCCAAGGTCACCGAGGAGATCGCGCGCCTGCACAAGAAGCTGTCGAACGAAAAGTTCGTCGCCAACGCGCCGGAAGAAGTGGTCGAAGCCGAGCGCGAGAAACTCGCCGAATATCGCGAGGCGCAGGAGAAGCTTTCGGTGGCTTTGACCAGGGTCCGCGACGCCGGCTGAGCGGCAAGAATCGCCCTCGCTCAGGAGGCGCTTTCCGGTACGTTAGCTGCCTCGAAAATGGGCGTGCCGCTACGTTAATTTTGACGTAAACGGAAAGTTTGCGCCCCATTGTTGCCATAATGTAACAATGGGGCCTGCAAGCCCTTAAAATGGCTGTTTTTGCCCTGTTTCGGGGTAGTTTCTTCCGATTTTTTCGATCATTTGACGCTGGTTGGCGCGATTTGGGCGCCAATTGCGCCGCCCCTGACCACGGCAAAAATACGTGCTGCCAAGGTGTACATGTACAGCTCTTGAAAACGTTGTTGCGCCGTTAACCCGAATTGGTTCTAGCTTGAGCCACTTGTATTTCGGGGAGGGATTTCCATGAATATTTTGCGGCTTAAAGCTCTGGCGGGGGCAGGCTGCTTTTCGATCGCTTTGATCGGCGCCGCGATGCATCCCGCGCATGCCGGCGGCCTGGAGCGTGGCGGCTACGACATCGACCTGTTGTTCGATCCGGCGCCGGTCGCGACGGAGGCTGAAGCGACGTATGTGATGCCAGACCGCAAGTACAAGAATGCGCGCGGTCCGCTCGGCTTCAATTTCCTCAGTTCTACTGCGGATGGCGCCGAGCCCTATTGGGTGCCGCGCATTGGGGTCAAAGCCCAAGTTGTGCAAGGCGTCGACTGCATGGTCGACTATTCACAGCCGTGGGGTGCCCACACCGCACCCGGCGCGGCGTGGAATGGCGCTTTTTCCAACGTCGAAACGGATATTAAGAGCAATAACTATGCTGGTACCTGCTCATATAAGTTTGATGCGGGTAAGGGCCAGCTACGTTTTATCGGCGGCGTGTTCTATCAGGACATTTCGGGGTTCAAGGAAAGCTTGGTGGGTTTCAATCCAGTTGGACCGTCACCGATTGGCCGCGTCGACCTAGAGGCCAACGGTTGGGGCTGGCGCGCCGGCATTGCCTACGAAATTCCTGATATCGCGCTTCGGGCCAGCTTGGTCTACAATTCGCAGGTCAAACTTGACAATATCTCTGGCACGCTCACGACCCCGAAAGGGTCTCAGCCGATTTACGGCTCAACGCAATATATGCCCGACTCGGTGGAACTCAAGCTCCAGTCGGGTATCGCGCCCGGCTGGCTTGCCTTCGGCTCGATCAAATGGGTAAATTGGAGTGTGCTGCAAAGCGTTCCGATTTGCCCGACTCTTTTTGTTCCATCATCGTCGTGCTTCACGGGCTCCCCTGGCGCGGTCACCTCGCTCGACCTTATGTATCGCGACGGCTGGACTGTTTCTGGAGGTATCGGCCACAAATTCAACGATCAATGGAGCGCCGCCGGCCAGCTGACCTGGGACCGTGGCACGTCGCATGGCTATGGTGCCCAGACCGATACTTGGACGCTCGGTGGCGGTGTTGCCTATACGCCAAGCCCGAACGTTGAACTTCGCTTGGCTGGTGCGGTTGGTGTCATGACCAGCGGCCACTCCGGAACTTTGGCCGGCGAGAATGGCTATGTGGCCGGCACCGATGCCAGTTACGACTTCGGCAACGATCTCGTCACGGCAGTTTCCGGTGGGCTTAAGATCAAGTTCTAAGTTTCTGAAAATTCAAGAAAAAGGCCGGGCACTGCCCGGCCTTCAGACTGCTGACAAACCCCTGGCGTTAGCCGGGGGTTTTTGATTCACTGGGTCATGTTGAAGCGACCCGCCCCCGAACAGACCGCGCTTGAGATGGTAACGTTGGATCAGCTGGTTCCGGCTGATCATCTGCTTCGCAAGATCGATCGAGCGATCGACTTTTCCTTCATCCACGATCTGACGGCGCCGTTGTACT
>NZ_JBWGIO010000018.1:0-154239 GCF_057784215.1 Mesorhizobium sp. CNPSo 4661
CCGGTGCTGGTCGGCGACCCCGAGCTTTGCAAGATGGCGAGCGACCGCCTGCTTGGCGTGCACGGCATCTACATCCAGCCGATCAACTACCCGACGGTGCCGCGCGGCACCGAGCGGCTGCGCATCACGCCGACGCCGTTCCATTCGGACGCGCTGATCGCCGAATTGCAGGACGCGCTGGTCGAGACCTGGGATGCGCTGGGCATCCCCTATGCCAGCTCCGGCCGTCCCGCCGTCGCCAAGACCGACCGGATCATTCCGCTCCTGGTGAACAAGGCAGGTGGGTGAAAACCACAGGACGCCGAACTTGATCCCCGCAACGCGTGTGGATCTCCGCAGACTTGAGAGCCAACGACGATGACCCACTCGGTTTCGCACGCTTCCATCCAACATGCCGCCGACCAGGCGCAGCAATGGGTGAACGAGCTCGCCAGAGATCTGAGCTGGAACGAGCAGAGCGCGTTCCGATTGTTGAAAGCGGTCCTGCACGCTTTGCGCGACTGGCTCTTCCGGAAGTCGCTCCGTCAATTGTGGCCGGAGAATTGACCTATGTTCCGCGATCGCCAGGAAGCCGGACAGATGCTCGCATTCGAGCTCGCCAAACTGACCCTGCAAGATCCGATAGTCATGGCTTTGCCGCGAGGCGGCGTTCCCGTCGCAGTTGAGGTGGCCAAGACCCTCCAGACGCGACTCGATCTGATCCTCGTCCGCAAAGTCGGAGCGCCGGGAAACCCCGAGCTGGCGGTCGCGGCCATCGTCGACGGGGATCCCCCGGACGTTGTTCTCAATCGGGAGATCGTTGAAACCTATGGGCTGGGCGACGATGCGCTCCGGGCGCGGATTGCGAAAGAGCGTCCGGAATTGGCGCGCCTCCGCATGGCGTATCGCGGCGGCGAGGCACCTTTGCCAGTCGACGGCAAAACCGTGATCATCGTTGACGACGGGGCTGCCACGGGCACGACAATGAAAGCTGCCATCAGGGCGCTGAAGCGACGCTCGCCGCGAAAGATCATCGCTGCGCTTCCGGTGTCGCCCCCAGATACCGCGACCGAGCTGGCTCAGGAAGCCGATCTGGTCATCTGCCTGAGTCAGCCGGCTCGTTTCCGCGCGCTGAGTTATTACTACATGAGCTTCCCACAGCTGACGGATCGGGATGTTCTGGATGCCATGAATATGGTCGCGCAGTCGGGACCAGTCGCTGGCAGCGGCAACGGAAAACAGCCCGCCGCGCGCTCCGCCAGAGCACGACGAGAGGCAGACACCAAGGAATAGGCGTCATGCACATTCGGACGCTTTCCTTGCAAGGGCGGGACACGCTCAAGCCGGCATCGATCGTGATCAATCGGTGCCGGTTGTCACGCTGGTCCGAGCGCCCTCCCCGCAACCCGGCATCGAAGCTTTGACCCTGATCAAGGCGAAGGAAGATATTGGCGGCAACAAAGTCGATGGGGGAAGAAGTGCAAAGCGAGGGATAAAGATGAAGGAACTGCCGCTTGCCGAAGTGTATCGGCTCATCGAGCCCGGTCCGGTCGTCCTGCTGACGACGAGGTCCAAGCGAGGCCGCGCGAATGTCATGGCTATGTCCTGGCACATGATGGTGCAAATTGCGCCGCCGACGATTGCCTGCATCGTGTCGAGCGGCGACTTCTCGTTGTTCGCCTTGCGTCAGACAAGGGAGTGCGTGATAGCAGTGCCTCCCGTGGGATTGGCGGACAAGGTCGTCAAGGTCGGCAATTGCTCTGGCCGCGACACGGACAAGTTCGCAACGGCCTGGCTGACACCGTTGCCCGCCGAGCGGGTGTCGGCGCCGCTGGTGGCCGAATGTTTCGCCAATCTCGAATGTCGCGTCGTCGATACGCGCATGGCCAACAGGTACAATCTATTCGTTCTGGAAGTCCTCAAAGCCTGGATCGATCCGGCACAACCGAAGCCGAAAACAATCCACCACGTTGGAAACGGTGCCTTTACGGTGGACGGCGAAGTGATCCATTTCGAGTCTCGGATACCTTGAGGGTCCGATGCCGCGACATTGATCCCCATCAAGGTCTGGTGCCCTGACCACGGGGTAGCGTCAGCTCACCGAAACCATTCAACGTGTGAAGGCGATTCGATGAGCTACAAATCCATTCTCCTGAACCTCGGCATCGATGGTTCAATCGAAGAGCTCACGCGGGTCGGTATCGAGCTTGCCAAGCGCTTTGACGCGCAGCTGATCGGTTTCTGCGCCGCCGACGCTCCGCTGCCCGTCACGATGGCACCCGAGGGTGCTGCCATCGCGGCGGAGCTGTGGGAGCAGGCGCGGGATGAAATCCGGCAAAGGCTGAATGATCGCCACTCCAAGTTCGACAGCCTCGTCGCCGGAGCAGTCACGACGGACTGGCGGCACACGGTCGAGAATCCAGATCATGCCCTCGCTAGAGCTTCTCTTCTCGCTGACCTCGTCGTCACGGGCGCTTCGCTCGGCGCATCCACAGGCGATGCATACCGTATGGCCGATCCGGGCAGTCTGATGCTTCGCGCCGGCAGACCTGTGCTGGTCGCCGCCAGGGGCGCTGCGAGCTTGCCGCTCGGCCAGGTCGTCGTCGCCTGGAAGGACACACGCGAGGCAAGACGCGCCGTGGCAGACGCGGTGCCACTGATGGCCATGGCCAATGAAGTCACCGTGGTTGCGGTCGATCGCAATCCGGCTGATTGGATCAGCGACGGCGTCAGGGACGTTGCCAGTTTCCTCGCCAGGCACGGCATCAAGGCGCGCACCGAAATCCTAAAGTCGGACGAAGAAGGAAATCGCCTCGTAGACTTCTTGGCGTCCGTCAAAGCGGATCTGGTCGTATCTGGTGCCTACGGTCATAGCCGAATGAGGGAATGGGTGTTTGGCGGGGTTACCCGTTCGCTCCTGGATGAGGTCTGGCTCAATCGGCTGATGTCGAGTTGAAGCCAGCTGAATGCATGCCGCTGAGATTCACTTGCGGAAGGGTGTGAGAACAGCGTTGGAGATGGCCGATCGACATGTCCTTGACTTGGATCGAGCAAAGGACGCCGTTCTGTCAGTCGGCCTGTTCGGAGGCTGCTACTTGGGGCAGAAGGCAGAGTGCAGCGCCTCTACGACCGTCAGCACTTCCGGTCTGGTGATGCGGTAGTGGATGGTCGTCCCGTCGCGGCGGGCTAGCCGGACGAAACCCGTCTGGATCGGGCTTTTGAGCAGGCGCGGCAGACGACGCAAACCAACGCGACACTTACCACGCAGGATGCCGATAACCACTTTCGCCACAGCGCTGTCATCGTGATCGCACCGACCGATGCCAAGGCAATGCATCGCGAGGACATTGCCCACGCCAGTGAGGAGCGCCAGGCGCTGATGGCCAAACAAACGGCCATGCTGGTGGATCTCGCGAATCAGAACACGCAGTTGACCGAAACCATCAAGGCTCTCACCGAGCGTGTCGAGGCATTGACGACCGAGCTTCACAGGCGATTGATCGACGCGGCGACCTGAAAGAAAGATCGCACGCTTTCCATTTGCGCCTGGCTTGGCAGAGCGTCGACTAAAGCATGTCTCCCGAAAGTGGGCCCGGTTTCGGGACAAAGACATGCTTAAAATCAAAAACTTAAAGCAGGTCGCGTGAATTCTTTTTCACGCGACCTGCTTTAGGTCGACGCCGAGTACCGGTCCAGATGGTCGGCCGTCTCACGTCCTCCCGCACGAAGACCCCGGATCGGGCGACCCGGGGTCTTTCGCGGAGGGGTTATTTGTTCAATTTCGCCTGCAGCGCGTTGACGTCATCCGTCGTCATCTCGCCGTCGGTCGTCACCTTGCCGTCGACGATCTTCCACAGCCGGAACGGCCCGGTGATGTCGCCATATTTGTCGAAGGAAACCGGGCCGATGACGCCTTCATAGCGGATCGGCTTGCCGTCCTTGATCAGGCCGAGTGCCTTGGCGAATTCCCCCTTGCCGGCATAGATCGGCGTGCCCGTCGGATCGACCGCCTTGTAGATGGCGTCCTTGATCTTGGCCGGCTCGTCGGAGCCGGCGATGGCGATGGCAAGCCCGACGATGGCGCCGGCATCGTAAGAGCGGTCGGCAGCCGGATTCGACGGCTCGATGCCGGAGAACTCCTTGTAGTTCTTGTTGAAATAGTCGGTCGACGGGGTCGGGCTGGTGCCGGAGGATGTGCCATAGGCATCCTTGAGATAGTCAGCCCCAACGGAATCGATGAAATCGGGGCTGTTCATGCCGTCATTGAGCAGGAACTTCTGCACGCCGCCCTGGGAGATCCAGGTGCGGGCGACGGTGGCGCCGTCGACCGGCGTGCTAACGAGATAGAGCCCGTCTGGTTCGCCGGCCATCGCCGCCGTCACTTCCGAGGCATAGCTCGACTGCTTCTCGTTGTAGGGCGTGTCGGAGACGATGGTGCCGCCGAGCGCTTTGTAGGCGCGCGAGAACTCGGCCACCATGTTGGCGCCGAAATCGTTGTTGACGTGGATGATCGACAGCTTCTTGAAACCCTTGTCGATAGCGTATTTGGCGGCGGCCACGCCCTGCAGCGCATCCGAGGTGATGGTGCGGAAGAAGATGCCGTTGGTCTTGCCGTCGCGGCCGAGCGCGGTCAGCGTCGGCGAGGAGGACGCGGGCGACACCTGCACGATCTTGGCCGGCGCGGTCACCGAGGTGAGGATCGGGATCGAGACTGAGGAGATGATGCCGCCGATGATCACAGGTACTTTCTTGACCTGCACGAGCTGGGTCGCGGCGTCGACCGCCACATTGCCCTGGCTCTGGCTGTCGCGCGTGTCGGTCGCGAGATCGCAGCCGCGCACGCCGCCGGCGGCATTGATGTCGCGAAAGGCCATCTCGACCGACTTGGCGCCGGCCTGGCCGTATTCGCCGGCCGGGCCGGTCAGCTCCATGACGAGGCCGACGGTGATCTTGCAATCGGCGGCCTGAGCCGCACCTGCCAGCGTGACGAGAGCAATCGCGCTGGTGAGTTTCAGTATCGTGTTTCTCATTGTTGTTCCCCTTGAGTTACTCGACAGTGGTTTGATCTCTTGAGCCTGTTTCAGCGTTCCGGCACCTGCAGCCAGGTCTCATGCAGATGTCGCCATTCGACGCCGTTGGGCGCCGATGAACTGGTGGTGAAGACGGCGCTCGACTGGCGGCGGCTGCGCTTGCCGTCGCGAAGCTGCGCCTCGACATAGAGGACGACGATCGTGTCGTCAGTCTGCCAGCCGGGCCGGATATCCTCTATCGAAATCGCAAGGCCGTCGTCGCAGGTGGCGCGGCTTTGCCTGACATGGTCGACGACGGCGTCGCGATCGAGGACCGCACCGCTCGGCGCGACCATGGTCAAGCCTTCGCCCATGACGGCTTCGAAACGTGCGAAGTCGACAGTGTCGGCGCGCGCGGCGACGAACCAGTCAACGAAGAAGCGGTGCAGGTCGACGATCTCGGTGCTGGCGCGGGAAAACAGCGAGGCCTCCTGGCTCATGGCGCTCATACCCGGCCAGCATTCAGATTGTAGTGCATGATCGAGCCGTGGCGGCCATAGCGGTCGCGCTCCAGCGTGTAGACGTCGCCTTCGAGACCTGGGCTTTGCGCGATCACCGCCCCGATCGCCGCCTTGTCTTCAAGGCTCAGTTGCACGTCCATGATTGCCGCGTTGGCAAGCGCATGCGCCTGGTTGCGGGCGCCCACGATGACGGCCGCGACCTGAGGCTGTTGCAGCACCCAGGCGCTGGCGATGGTGGCGATGTCGACGCCGTGGCGGTCGCCGACCACCTTCAATACGCGTAGCAATTGCTGGAAGAGATCCCAGCCGCCGAAATCGTCGATGATCAGCTTGTATTTGACCAGCGAACGGTTTTCGAGCGGCGTCGCCGGTTCGGCAGCGCCAAGCCATCGATCGCTGAGGAAGCCGCCGGCGACGGAACCGTAGCAGAGGAAGCTGACGTCGTTCCTGGCGGCAAGAGCTGCAAGGCTGCCCGCCGGCCGCTGGTCGAGCACGGAATATTGCAACTGCTGACTGACCAGCGGAATGCCCGCCGCGAGAATCTCGGCGAGCCGCGGCGTGTCGAAATTGGTGGCGCCGAGATTGCGAACCTTGCCCTCGCGGCGCAGTTCGTCGAGCCAGGCCATAGCCTCGACATAGCGAGGTTGCGCATAGTCCCACCAGTGGAACTGCACGAGGTCGATGCGCTCGGTCTTCAGCCTGCGCAGCGACTGGTCGACGATTCCCCTGATATAGTCGCGGCTGATGCCGGCCAGCCGCTCGAGGTCGGGCACCAGCTTGGTGTGCACCTTCATCCTGGCGGCGGCATCGAGGCCGCGTTCGTTGGCAAGCCGCAGACGCGTGGCGCCGATCAGTTCCTCGACGCCGGTGTAGATGTCGGCGCAGTCATAGGTGAAGATGCCGGCGTCGAACGTGGCGATAAGATCGGCCACCGCCTGCTCACGGTCTATCGCGCCATGGCCGCCGGCCAGTTGCCAGCCGCCGCGAATGACGCGCGAGATGGTGTAGCCCGAGGCGAGTTCGAAAGTCTTGGCGGTCATTTATGCTCCGTCTTCCCGGGCAACGGCACCGCCGTCGTTTCGGCATGACTGAACCGCCGCTTGGCCACCCTGACGATCCTGAGCCGGCTGGCGCAGTTGGGATCGGGACAGGCGATCTCGGCGTCAGACGTCATCCAGTCGTTGGCGTGCGTCGGCCGCTGCTTGGCCGCCAGCAGCGGAAGCACGGCGGCAATCGAATAGATCGAAAAGCCCTGCCCCGCCGGCAGCGACAGCATCTCGCCCTTCAGTTCGAAATAGTCGCCGGTCTTGGCGCCGCAATAGATCGGCTTGCCCTCGGGGATGACTGCCTCGACGCGAAGGTCGAAGAGCTCGAAACTGTCGTCGCGCTCGGCCATTTTTCAGGTCTCCACTCGCGTGAAGGTGACGTCGCAGGCGCCATTGCGGCGGATGACGCCGCAGCCGGCGGCGAACTGTTCCCGCTGCTCCGGCAGCACCTGTGCTACGACGCTTCCAGCGAGCCACCCAATCGGAAACAAGAGCCGCGCGCCCTGCCCGTAGAACAGGCCGATGTCGAAGATCGCGTCAGGATTGCCGCCCCACATGCGGGGCGGCACATAAGAGAGCACGATGTCGCCGGGCTGAGGCGTCAGTGTCGCATTCTCGGCCGGCAACGGCTGGGCATAGAGCTGGCCCTCCAGATGCGACGGCGGCACCGGACAGGAGATTTCAGGACCGGTCCACATCGCGTGGATGCCGGCGACCACGCGCGGCTCCTCCAGATAGCTCCAGAGAAAGGCAGCATTGCCCGGCGCCTTTTCCGGCAGCAGCAGCGCCGTCGCCGACAGGCCCGAACGCGGCTCGGTGATTTTTATGGCTCGCTTCGTCATGTCACTCCGTTCGGGCCTTGGATTGCAGCTTGTCGCGAAGGAAGGCAAAGGGCCGACTGATGTCGGCCACCAGTGCTTCGCGCGCGGCCTGTGCATTCTGCGCCGCAAGCGCGGCGACGATGCTGCGATGGTAATGCGCGGTGTCCACTTCGCCGGCTTCGGAAAAGGCGTAGATGGCGACGCGAATGCATGGGCCGGATTGCAGCCAGAGACTCTCTATCATCGGTATCAGCACTGCAGACCCGCAGGCACGGTAGATTTCGAAGTGAAAGCTCTGGTTGAGCGTAACCTCGCGGTCGACATCCTTCTTGTGCTTCAGCGCCCGGACCTCGTCCCATTCGCGCAGCAGGGCCTCGACGGTCGCGATTCCACGCGGCCCCATCCGCGTTGCCGCGAGCGAGATCGCCTCCCCCTCGATCAGGATGCGCACGCGCAGCAGGTCGTCGATCCGCTCCAGCGTGATAGGCGGCACGCGCACCGAGCGGTTGGGCAGCGCCTCGAGCGCTTTTTCCGTGATCAGCCGTCCGAGCGCCTCGCGCACCGGCATGGTCGAGGTGACCAGCGCATCGGCAAGTCCGCGAATGGTCAGCACCTGGCTTGGTTCGAACAGGCCGCCAATCAGAGCGCGGCGCAGCTCCGAATAGACGCGATCCTGCACAGTCTCGCGGCCGACCGGCGCAAGTTGCGCGGCGAAAGCGTCATTGTTCCGCTCCACGGCTGCCTTGTGCATGCGCTCCCGACTCCAGCCTTTTGGCCGACCTGCCTGTTTTCGGCTTGCGGAGAAAATTAAAGCTGATTAGCGTGATCAAAGCAAGTGTGATCACATATCAAAATCAGGAACGATAAACGCTTCCGGCCCGAGGGACTGATGGGTGAGACAGTGAAACGGCACGGGCCTGGAACTCAGGAGCCGGTGCTGGCGGCAAAAAACGTCGTCAGGCGCTTCGGCGGGCTCGTCGCCGTGAACGATGTCTCGTTCGATGTCCGCCCTGGCGAGATTCTGGGGCTGATCGGCCCGAACGGCGCGGGGAAGACGACAATGTTCGACCTGCTTGCCGGCAGCATCCTGCCATCCAGCGGAGAGATCTATCTGGGCGGTCTGCCCGTTTCCGGCGAGGCCGCGCACCGCCGCATCGGACGAGGCCTCGGCCGCACGTTCCAGATCCCACGGCCGCTTCCCAACCTGACGCTGATCGAGAACGTCATGCTTGCCGCGCAAGGGCAGACCGGCGAACGGCTGCTTGCCAATTTCCTCACGCCGTGGCGGGTCGCCGCCGAGGAGAAAGCCGCTAAGAAGAAAGCCGCCGAGCTGCTGGAGCTCGTCTCGCTGACCCGTCTGGCGTACGAGCCGGCTCGGGTGCTTTCCGGCGGCCAGCGCAAGTTGCTTGAGCTCGCCCGTGTGATGATGGCCGATCCGGCGATCATCCTGCTCGACGAGCCGGCTGCCGGCGTCAACGCGACACTGCTCGAAGTCATCATCGACCGTATCCGCGATATCAACGAGAGTGGCATTACCTTCCTGTTGATCGAGCACAACATCGACATGGTGACGCGGCTTTGCCACCGCGTTCTGGTGATGGCGAGCGGCGAACTCCTGTGCGAGGGCACCGCCGACGAGGTGGCGCGCGACCCACGCGTCATCGAGGCCTATCTCGGGGGTGTGGCATGACCGAACCCGTGCTTGACGTCAGCGATCTCGAGGCCGGCTACGAGCCCGGCGTGCCGATCGTGCGCGGCGCCTCGATCACCGTCAACAAGGGCGAGATCGTCGTCGTCCTCGGCCCGAACGGCGCCGGCAAGTCGAGCCTGATCAAGGCCATCGCCGGCCTTGTCCCGATCAGCCGGGGCAAGGTGCTGCTCGATGGCAGGGACATCACCACGGCGCCCGCCCACACCATGGTCCGCCTCGGCCTTGCCTTCGTGCCGCAGACCGAAAACGTCTTTCCGCGGATGTCGGTGGAGGACAATCTGAAGGTCGCCTGCGGGATCCTCGAACGACGCCAGGCGCCCGCCCGCATCGACGAAATGTACGCAGCCTTTCCCGACCTTCTGCGCCAGCGGTTGACCCCTGCCGGCAACCTCTCGGGCGGACAGCGGCAGATGCTCGCGGCGGCGCGGGCGCTGATTGTCCATCCCAAGGTGCTGGTGCTGGACGAGCCCTCGGCCGGGCTGTCGCCGAAATTCGTGTCGACGGTGTTCGAGATGCTTTCGGCCATTCGCAAGTCCGGCGTCACCATCCTGCTGGTCGAGCAGAACGCCAAGGCAGCGCTCGCCATCGGTGATCGCGCCTATGTGCTGGTCGAAGGCAAGGAACGGCACGAGGGGGCTGCCTCGACGCTGTGGAACGATCCAGTCGTCGCGGAGCTCTATCTCGGCCAGCGGCCGCTTCACAAGGACAGCGCAAGACGCACCGAGACGGGAGGCGCGGCATGAGCCTGCAATTCGTCGTCGACGGGCTGCTCACCGGTTCGATGATCGGACTTGGCGCCATCGGCGTGACGCTGACCTATTCCATCCTGCGCTTCTCCAACTTCGCCCATGGCGATTTCATGGCCTGGGGCACCTATGCGACCTTGGCCGTCGTCGGCGCCATTGCCGCCATGTTCGGCAAGGTGGCGCCGATCGCGCCCTTGTCCTTCGGCTGGCCGCTCATCGTTGCGCTGGTCGCCGGCATGGCATTTACGGCCCTGCTAGCGCTGCTGCTCGACAAGGTGCTGTTTTCGCGACTGCGCAAGCAGGAGCAGGCGATCATCGTGGTGATGGGAAGTTTCGGCGCCTCGATGGCTCTCAGAAGCCTGCTCGAATTCATCTTCACCTCGCGCCCAACCTATTTCAGCCGTGCCATCCAGATCGCGATGCCGGTCGGCTTCGGCATCCGCATCACCCCCGATCAGATCGCACTGCTGCTGCTGACCGCCGTGCTTGTGCTTGGCGTGCACCTTTTGACGACACGCACCCAGACCGGCCGCTCCATGCAGGCGATGAGCCAGAACCCGGCGCTAGCCCGCATCGCCGGTATCGACGTCGCCAGCGTCGTGCGTGTCACCTGGGGCATCGGTGCCGCACTCGCCTGCGTCGCCGGCGTGATGATCGGCGTCCTGGTGCAGATCCGCCCGCTGATGGGCTTCGACATGCTGCTGCCGATGTTCGCCGCCGCCATTCTTGGCGGCATCGGCAGCATTCCGGGCGCCGTGCTCGGCGGCCTGATCATCGGCCTCGCCGAAGCCTGCGCGGTACAGTTGATCGGCGCTGAGTGGCGCGCCGCCGTTTCTTTCATCATCCTGATGGCAGTGCTGATCGTGCGCCCCATCGGGCTCTTCGGGGTGCGCGAAAGATGATCGATCTGGTGGGCTACGGCGCCTTCTTCCTGACGACGGCATTGATCTTCTCGCTGATCACGCTGGGCCTCAACCTGCAATGGGGGCTGACCGGCCTGTTCAATGTCGGCCTCGCCGGCTTCGTCGCCATCGGAGCCTACACCTCGGCGCTACTCACCACGCCCGACGACCCCGCGCGGCTGGGCGGCTTCGGCCTGCCGATCCTCATCGGCTGGCTGGGGGCGATGCTCGTTGGTGGGGTTGCCGCGGCGCTAACCGGCATCGCCACGCTGCGGCTCAGATCGGATTATCTGGCTATCACGACTTTCGGCGTCGCGGTCGTCGTCCAACTGGTCGCGCTCAACGCGCAGAAGCTCACGGGTGGTCCCTTCGGCATCGGCTTCATCCCGCGACCCTTCGGCGACCTCGCCGAAACGCCGTTGCTCTTCAACCTGTCGAATCTGGCTATCATCTCGGCCGTGACGCTCGCCGCATATCTGGCCCTCGAACATCTGACGCGCAGTCCGTGGGGCCGCGTCCTGAAAGCCCTGCGCGAAGACGAACGCGCCGCAATCTCGCTCGGCAAGAGCGCGCGCTTCTATCGTGTCCAGGCCTTTGCCGTCGGCGGCGCGATCATGGCGCTTGCCGGCGCGCTCCAGGCGCATTTCATCGGCTTCATCGCGCCCGACAATTACCTGTCGATCCTCACTTTCCAAGTCTGGGTGATGCTGATTGTCGGCGGCTCCGGGAGCAATGCCGGCGCCGTTGCAGGCAGCGTGCTGGTCTGGGCGATATGGGCAGGCTCGGGCGCGCTCACCAGCGTGATCTTCGCGCCGGAGCAACAGGCACGAGCCGCATCTCTGCAAATCGTCGCCATCGGCGTTATGCTGTGCGTCATCCTGCTGGTTCGGCCAAACGGCCTGTTCGGTCAACGGCCAGGGCAGGTTCGTTTCGGCAAAAAGGCGAAGGTCATCGCCGGCGAGAGCGGGTCCTGAACGCAATGGCGCGGCAGGAGGCGCTTTCCCTGTGGCACGCGGTCAGCCGCGATCGCCATCCCCGGCCAATGCTGGAAGACAGGCTCGATGTCGACCTTGCCATTGTCGGCGGCGGTTTCACCGGCCTGTCGAGCGCGCTGCATGCCGCCGGCAAAGGCCTTTCGGTTGCTGTCCTCGAAGCCGAAATCATCGCCTGGGGCGCGACCGGCCGCAACGCAGGCTTCGTCGTGCCGAACTTCGCCAAGATGGATCCAGACGCCATAGTGGCGCATCTCGGCGCGCAGCTCGGCGAGCGGCTGATCGGGTTCGCCGCAGGCAGCGCCGACCTCGTGTTCAACCTGATCGAGCGCCATGGCATCGCCTGCGACGCCGTGCAGAACGGCTGGATACAGGCGGCGCACTCACAGGCTGCTCTCGGAACAATACAATCCCGCGCCAGGCAGTGGGAGGAGCGCGGCAGGCCGGCGGTGATGCTGGACAGTCAGCAGACCGAAGCGTTGACCGGCGCGCGAGGCTATGCCGGCGGATGGATGGATCGCTCTGGCGGCGTGCTCAATCCGGTTGAATTCGCGCGCGGCCTGGCCGATGCGGCCGAAAAAGCCGGCGCGCGGATTTTCGAGCGCGCGCGCGTCACCTCGATCGACCGTGCGTCCGATGGCTGGACGCTGACGACGCCGTCGGGTCCAGTCCGTGCCGGCAAGGTGCTGATCGCCACCAACGCCTATGGCGGAGCGCTCAACCCGACACTTCAGCGGACCTATTTTCCGCTGAAGGTTTTCCAGATCGCGACACAGCCCCTGCCGTCGAAGATGCGTCAGCGCTTGCTGCCTGGAGGGCAGGGTTTCTCCGACACCCGACGCAATCTCATCACCTTCCGCTTCGATGCCCGAAATCGGCTGATCAGCGGCGGCATGCATGTGGTGGGCGCGGGCGCCGACACGCGAGTGCCACAGACAATCTGGCGAAGACTAGCGCGGTGTCTGGAGCTGCCTGACTTGCCGCCGCTCGAGTATAGCTGGTCGGGGATCGCCGCCGTCGAACCGGATTTTCTGCCGCATCTGATCGACCTCGGCCCAGGTCTGATGGCGGCCCGCGCCTGCAATGGGCGCGGCATTGCCATGACCACGGCCATGGGCAAGGTGCTGGCCGACTGGGCGGCTGGGACAGAAGGCCGCGACCTACCGCTGCCATTCGCGCCGCCGGCGCCGATCCCGTTCCACAGCCTGTTGCGCTACGCGCCCAACATACTGCTGCCTTGGAGCATGTTGCGCGACCGGCTGGATCAGGCTGGTTAGGGCAGGTTCCGACCAAAAGATCGCTGGATTGTGTTTCAGGGCCAAATTCAAACCATCGCCTCATTTCGACAGATGGAAAGGCAGATGGTCCGCGATACCTCGAAGGACGGACAGTGAGGGAAATCGGCTCGCAGCGAAGGTCAGGCTGAAAGCCGGTCCAAGTTGGAGCCGGCTCTTTATGTCTGTCCGATGACCGTTATTGGGCGGCTTGTTTCTGACGACTAACGTCCACTTGGCGGCGCAAAGCAGCCGTTCGCTTCGCGGAAAACGTACGTCGACAACTGGGCAACCATACCGTTCCCTGGTCTTTTGTAGATCCAAGACAGGCCAACTCGTGGAAAATATCAAAGCGTTTCCGAATGTACGAAAACACAATAGCGCTCTCGCGATTCGGCTCAGGCGGCCGACGAGACCATTTCTCTGGATCATCTGCAGCGTCAGGCGGATGCAGCACCCTACCTGGCCAAGCAGGCCGGCCGCAACCGGGTGGTGCCTCACAGACCGGAGTCTGTCGCGCCAAAATATTCGGTCGACACGATGATACCTCGATTAGGCCGCGGGCGCGTAAATCCGCGCGGCGTTAACCACGACAGCATCCAGTAGCGAACTCCCGCGCCGGTTTCCCGTTTCTGAACCATGGAAGGTCGCGGAAAAGCTGGATTCCATTACCGTTCTGAAACATCTGGCACACGGATCGGGGAACGTACCTGCGAGCTTTGTTGGCCGCACTTGGCGGCGCGCCAAGATAGCTTGCCTGAAACGCTTTTATGGCACCGGCCGGAGCTCGATCGTAAGAAGCAGCATGAAACCATCGGTCGAGCCGGCAGACCGCGTCAGCGACCTCATCAAATCCATCCGTAACGGGCGATTGGAAGGCAGCGGAGACTGCAAACCACAATCCTCGTCTCGAGAGAACCTTACGAGTCCGTAAGGTCGTTTTCCATAAGCCGCAGTCACCGGCTTAGGTTCCTCGGGTGATCTTATCCAACCCTAGCCGTATGCGCTGGCCTTCCGCGAAAGCCAACGCATACGATTCCAGTTCGAATGAGCGGGTGAGTTCTTGCTGGTCTTCCACCACGAGGACGAGCCATTCGTCGCTGGCTTTCACCACCTCGACGCGAGCTGACATCTTGGGTCTTATCGGAATGACGTTATCCATCGCATGCTTCCCGAGAAAGCAATGGGAACGTCATGTTTTATAAGTCGGGAAAATTGGGCATTTCAACTGAATTTTTCGTGCGTGTGCTGCGCAATGAAAGAGCCCGCTCTTCTGGCGTGGGGCGGGCTCTTTGTCGGGACCTCCTAAGGAAAGCCGGCGTCTCCCATCTTTGCGGTGAAAGGCGACAATCCATCCCGACGCGGCGCGCTCTAGGTTGGAGAGAAGATGCGCCGTCCAATGAATCAACATGAGCTGAGAACAAAGGTTCCGACCCCATCAGCTCACTCATGCAGAATCGCTAAAATAGCTTGTGCAAATGACTCCTTTGAGGTCGCCGAGTTCGGCCTGTCGGTTCATTCTGATCGCGCGGCGAACTCCGATTCGCCGGGCCGGCGCCAGGACACTCTCCCAACAGGCAACAGGCGCCGGTCACCTATCAAGGGCTCTCCGGCGCGGCAGCCCTCATTGGCCGGTTGCTTGAAGCTGGAAGTCCCGCATCCAATATCTTCCGAATGGCGCAGCGAGCGCTATTCGACACGTTGTGGATGTTTGCTTCTAATGCATGTCGCGCAAAAGTGACCTCGGTTTTGCGGCAACGACATGCATCAAACAAAGGACCTAAAGCGCGTCGCCTGAATCCGTTTCAGCGCGACGCGCTTTAGCCGCCGCAGAGCGGCCGAAACTAAGCGGAGGAAAGTATGGCAGACATTTTTGAACCGCCGGTGCTGGTGGACGACCCATCTTTCGGCATGAGGGCGATCCGGAATGCGATGGACGCGATCGAGTTCCTCGAAGAGTGGCCTTTCGAACAACGAAGCAAGCTGCATGCATGCGCCTGCGAGGCCTGCTACGCCGCGTATGATGGACGCGGTGAGGCCGACGTGGCTCGGAAAGCGTTTATTGCATGGGCACGCTGGGCGGGCATCCGCGCCTGTGGATCGGCGATGTTCGATGGGGTGGAACGGAGCGGCGTCGTCGAATTGTTCTGAGAAAGACCTCGGCCTCAAACAGCCACTCCTGTTTGGGCCCGGCTGGGCAGGATAATCCGGCAGCACGTAAGTCGTGCCCTCGGCAATACCGAGATAGCCCTTATCTATTTCGATGCCGATAAAATAAAAGGGACCTGCTTCACAAGCCACCACCGGACCTGCCCGAGCCCATGACAGAGTCTAGCGACGTCCCTCCCCGACAGGAGGGTGAGGCGAGGCAAAGCGCTACCCCCGGCCCCAGAACTGGCGGAGGATCACCTCCTACTGATCCATGGGACTTTAGTCCAATGGCTTCGCGCATTGGTCTCAATCGACCTTCGCAGTGAAACATCAAAGCCGGAACGACATTGCTTTGGTGGATCGCTGAGAACGGCCCCTATCGGCGGCTCTGCCGGTCTCGCATCGGCATTGGGCAAGGGGCACATATAATGGAGGTATCGAATGAAGACGATGATCACCAATTCTATCGCCGGCCTGTTGCTCTTGTCAGGCATCAGCGTCGCAATAGCGGATACGGTGGTTCTGGCACCTGAACAGGAGACGACCATCCGCGAGTATGTGAAGAAGGAACCTCTTGCCTCGATCAAGTTGCCAGGCGTGGAGTTGAAGATCGGGAGCACGGTGCCGGAAAAGGTCGAGCTGCATAAAGTACCCAACGTGACGTACGAATACACCGTGATCGACAATCGGACCGTGGTCGTCGATCCGAAAACCCGTACCGTCGTCAAAGTTCTCGACTGACAAGCGAACCCTGGCGGGAGCGCAATTCAGCGCCCCGCCATTTATTCGGAGTGGGAAACCACCGGGGGCGACTTTCCTCGCCAATGAAAATACCTTCGCAACATGTTTGGAACTGACGCTCCTACAAACTGAAGGGCAAGCGCAGGATAAATCTCCCGAACGATAGGTGCGATTATCGATCGCAAGCTCTTCAAGCGGGCGCAGGCATCTGGGGCACGCAGTTTGCGCGCCCGAGCTGGATACAGGCTGAGCAGAGAGCTGCGGCTGTGGAGCGACGTGGGTCACGACTGGGGTTATGGCACCTGATTGGGCCTCTACCCGGACGACCAGCTTCCAGAGACCGTCAACGAAGTCGCCCGGGCTGCCGCGTGCGGGCCGCAACCCAGGCGTCGATGCATCAACTCTTGATGTCAATGCGCTTGACTTGCGACTGCGCCTTTTCGCTCTTCGGCAAGGTGACAGTCAGCACGCCATTCGTGAAGCGCGCCTCCACCTCGTCTTCCTTGACCTCGTAGCCGACCGGGATACGGCGCTCGAACCGGCCATAGTAGCGTTCGGAGAACTGCCTATCCTTGTCGTCCGTCTCGGAGCGTTTCTCGCCCCGCAGCGTCAGCACGCCGTCGTCGAGCAGGACCTCGATGTCTTTCTGTTCGAGGCCCGGCACCTCGGCGGTCACCTTGATCTCCTTCTCTCCGTTGGAGATCTCGACGCTCGGCCAACCGGCGCCGAGGGCGGAGACGCCGCCGAAAGACGGCAAACGGCTGTCGAAGCCGCGGAAAACATCGTCGAACAGGCGGTTTACCTCACGATGCAGCGACAGGAACGGATCGCGTTCGCCGTCGTGGAACACGCTTGGAAGCTGGTTGCCGTTGCTCCGGCCCCAGGGGATCAGATCACGGACACTCATAATTTCCTCCTCTCTGTTGAAAAGGCTTCCTATTGCGCCGGGCAATGTGCCCGGCGCTTGCGCGAGTGCGCCGACAAGAGACACTCAGGCAGCCTGCTTGTCGGCTTCGATCTTCTTCGTCGCGCCTTTGGGCATCGCCTTGTCAGCTGCGATCTCGATCCGGCGCGGTTTCATCTCTTCCGGAATCTCACGCTTCAGATCGATCGTCAGCAGGCCATTGACCAGGCTGGCGTCGACGACCTTCACATGATCGGCAAGCTCGAAGCGGCGCTGGAATGCGCGACCGGCAATTCCGCGATGCAGGTATTCACTCTTATCCTCGCCGGCTTTCTGCCCTGAGACCATGAGCATGTTCTGCTCCTGGGTAAGGTCCAGTTCGTCCTGCGCGAAGCCGGCCACCGCCATGGTGATGCGGTAGGCGTCTTCGGCGGTCTTGGCGATGTCGTAGGGTGGCCAATTGTCGACGGTTTCGATGCGGCTCGCCGTTTCGAGCGCGTTCAACATTCGATCGAAACCGATGCTCGACCGGAACAGCGGAGTGAAGTCAAAATTGGTTCTCATAGCTACATCCTCCATTGAGCAACATAGATACGAGGCGCGCCAAGGAAGCGGCGCCCCTTGACCTTGCCGGTCTCTCAAGCACCGGCAAAATCGATCTGGGAATTCAACACCGGAACGTCAAGACCCGGCCGCGAACCCGCCTTCAAGGTCGTGAAAAAGTCACCCTTTTCGTCTGCATCCAGGCGAGCAAATGATGAAGTGAAGGCGGCCGCACGACACGACCGCCTTGCGGCGCTGATCTTCACTGGAGCGCGATGACCCCGTCGACAGCCCGCCATTCTGAGGGCCTAATGAGCCGATGGTGGGCGACCCGGACGGAATGCAAGGCGCCCGCCAGATCGCGTTCCCAAAAGCCTAGAAAGCCCCTCAGCGCGGGGAAATCCGGGGCGAGATCATAATCCTGCCACACGTAAAGCTGGAGCAGGCCGGGATGGTCGGGCAGATGATAATGGATCTCGGCAGTGGTCAAGCCGTAGCCGTTCATCTGCAAGCGGAATTCCCTGCTGACCGCGTTCGCCATCGCCTTCTGCGCCTCACGCGCTCAGCCGATCGATCAACTGCGGATGGTCGTCATCGGCAGCGCCGCTGGGCGGCGGGGCGAGCGCATCAAGCCGGCGCAACGCATCCATGATGTCGTCGAAGGAGACCGGCCGCCCGGTGCCTGGCGGCTGGCGCAGTGCCGGCATCGATTCCACGGCGCAGGCGTCGGACGCCCAGGACGAAAGGATCGCCCGCTTTTCCCATATGTCGAGCGAGCCGTCCTCCAGCACATCCCGCGGGTGCTGAAAATGGCTGGCCGGCGACAGCAGCCGATCGAGGGAAAGGTCTGATATTTCGGGAGCAAGGGAAGGGATGATCGGCGAAAGCGTCTGTCGGTTCATTTCTGTCCTCCGTCTCCAAAACTCCTTGTTTCGGGGTGCAACTTCTCAGCGGCCCCGGCGGTGCCGGGGCGCCGATAATTTTGTTCAGCTCAATCGCGAATTCAAGTCTCTCATTTCGTCGACGTGACCCGAATTTACCGCATGTTTTCAGAGCAGTAGCACTCAACATTCGAGAGTGCCAAAAAATTTTCGGCCCCCTCTTGAAAGTGAACGAAGGCAAAATTAGCTCGACATGCGCGCGACGCCGAAAGGGTCGCGTGAGCCCCGCTCCGGTCCTACCGGCCCGGAGCGGAGGAACCTCAAAAATCTGTTTGTCCTGAAGGAGAACGATATGACGTTCCGTCCATTGCATGACCGTATCCTGGTCCGCCGCATCGAAGCTGAAGAGAAGACCGCCGGCGGCATCATCATCCCCGACACTGCCAAGGAAAAGCCGCAGGAAGGCGAGGTTATCGCCGTGGGCCCGGGCGCCCGCGACGAGAGCGGCAAGCTCGCGCCCCTAGACGTGAAGATCGGCGACCGCATTCTGTTCGGCAAATGGTCCGGCACCGAGATCAAGCTCAACGGCGAGGACCTGCTCATCATGAAGGAAAGCGACGTGATGGGCGTGATCGAGCAGGTCGCGACGCTGAAGAAAGCCGCCTGACCGGGGGCTTCGATCGAACCGCAACCCAGTCAAAGACAACTGCCTAGAAAAGGAGTGATCCAATGGCTGCCAAGGAAGTCAAATTCCATTCCGACGCCCGCGAGCGCATGCTGCGCGGCGTCAACATCCTCGCCGACGCGGTGAAGGTCACGCTTGGTCCGAAGGGCCGCAACGTCGTCATCGACAAGTCGTTCGGCGCTCCGCGCATCACCAAGGACGGCGTCACCGTCGCCAAGGAGATCGAGCTCGAGGACAAGTTCGAGAACATGGGCGCGCAGATGGTCCGCGAAGTTGCTTCGAAGACCAATGATCTCGCCGGCGATGGCACGACCACCGCTACCGTTCTCGCCCAGGCGATCGTTCGCGAGGGTGCCAAGGCGGTGGCTTCCGGCATGAACCCGATGGACCTCAAGCGCGGCATCGACAAGGCGGTGGACGCGGTCGTCACCGAACTCAAGACGAATGCCCGCAAGATCACCAGAAACGACGAGATCGCTCAGGTCGGCACCATCTCGGCCAATGGCGATGCCGAAATCGGCCGCTTCCTGGCCGAGGCTATGGAAAAGGTCGGCAACGAAGGCGTCATCACCGTCGAGGAGGCCAAGACGGCCGAGACCGAGCTGGAAGTCGTCGAAGGCATGCAGTTCGATCGCGGCTATCTCTCACCCTACTTCGTCACCAACCAGGACAAGATGCGCGTGGAGCTCGACGAGCCCTATGTGCTGATCCATGAAAAGAAACTTGGCAACCTGCAGGCGCTGCTTCCCGTGCTCGAGGCCGTGGTGCAGGCCGGCAAGCCGCTGCTGATCATCGCCGAGGACGTCGAGGGCGAAGCCCTGGCTACGCTCGTCGTCAACAAGCTGCGCGGCGGGCTGAAGGTTGCCGCCGTCAAGGCTCCGGGCTTCGGCGACCGTCGCAAGGCCATGCTGGAGGATATCGCCATCCTAACCGGCGGCACCGCCATCAGCGAGGATCTCGGCATCAAGCTGGAGAACGTAACGTTGGCGATGCTCGGCCGCGCCAAGAAAGTGGCCATCGAGAAGGAGAACACCACCATCGTGGACGGCGCCGGCAAGAAAGAGGAAATCCAGGGCCGCGTCACGCAGATCAAGGCGCAAATCGAGGAGACCACCTCCGATTACGATCGCGAGAAGCTGCAGGAGCGGCTGGCCAAGCTCGCCGGCGGCGTCGCGGTGATCCGTGTCGGCGGCGCGACGGAAGTCGAGGTCAAGGAGAAGAAGGACCGCGTCGACGACGCCCTGCACGCCACGCGCGCCGCGGTCGAGGAAGGTATCCTGCCTGGCGGCGGCGTTGCCCTGCTCAGGGCGGCCAAGGCGCTCGACGCCGTTGCGGTCGACAATCCCGACCAGAGATACGGCGTCGACATCGTGCGGCGGGCGATCGAGGCTCCGGCGCGCCAGATCGCTGAAAATGCCGGATCGGAAGGCTCGATCGTCGTCGGCAAGCTGCGCGAGAAGACCGACTTCGCCTTTGGCTGGAACGCCCAGACCGGCGAATATGGCGACCTCTACACGCAGGGTGTGATCGATCCAGCCAAGGTAGTGCGCACCGCGCTTCAGGATGCCGCTTCGGTAGCAGGACTGCTCGTCACCACGGAGGCCATGGTGGCCGAAAAGCCGAAGAAGGAAGCCGCCCCCGCCATGCCCGCCGGCGCCGGCATGGACTTCTAAAACGCAGACGTCGCCCGCTCCCGGTCCGGGGAGCGGGCGCTTGCGACGGACAAGATGGGAGAAATCTATGGACACGATAAGCAGGTCGGTTCCGGGACCGACGCATCCGGCAAGCGAATTCCTCGCCTACGAAGCCGAATGCCGCAACGCGCTGAAGCCGCTACTGGCAGGCTTGCTAGACACCGCCGAATCCGTCGGATGGAACCGGCGTACTGTCGCCTCGACGTTGATGTTTTTGGCAGCGCAGCATGTGTCAGCGGAAACGTCTGGACGAAGTTGACCGGGACGGGCCAGCCTCGGCTTCTATCGCCTCGGGACGACGTTTCATGATCGCGGATGGAGGAGGATAGCCATGATTGCGGGACGATTGCGCGAATGCCTGAAAAGACTGAGGTGGGGCGCCGCCGACTTGGCAGAGGAACTTGACTATCCGCCGAGCGAGGTGGCTCGCTGGCTGGACGGTAGCGCCCAGGTGCCGCTTGCCGTCGCCGCGTGGCTCGAGGCATTGGTGAAGGCTCACAAGGCGCTGCCGCCGCCAGGACTGGCCCAGTCGGGATCCGTGTTGCTGGCTTGGCCAATGGAGCGGTTGGCTGTCCTGAGTTCTGAGACCGACACAACAAAGCATGAAGCGTCGAAAGGGATTGTCCTTCGACCTTCCTATCCGCGTCGCCACGCCGTCGCCGGTAACCGTCGCGCCGGCGGGATGGCGGCACAGTCGAAAGGAGCTTCAGACAATGAAACACGACCACTTTAAGGAAGCGGTTACCATCCTCGTCGGCATGGGCCTGCCGGTGAGACTTGAGACGGTGATGCAAGCCTATGCCGTGCTCCAGGACTGGCCTGCCGCGACCAGGAGCAATGCCCATGCCATTGCTCTCAATGCCTGCAAGGCTGGCCTTGCCGGCGATATCGAGCCCGAAACAGTCAGAGCAACCCTCGTTGCCTTCGCCCGTCGTCACGACATCCTGGTGCCGGATATCGTTTCGCTGGCGCCGGCGGCACTGGCGGGCAAACCTGCCACCACAAGCAGCAACAGCTGAAAGACTGGAAACGCAGCACCCAAGGCAACCCATATGCTCCGTGTGATCTCATATGGCCTTGCGAACCGTAGCCGAACGGAGGGACCACGCCGCATGCTTTGGCAGCGTCGCGCCACCACGTCCTTCCATTCAAGTCTTAGCTGACGTTCGCCGTCGCCAGAGCCGGTCTCGTGTCGACGATGCAGCGATAACCGCTTCCGCCGTCTGGCAATTCAGGCTGTCAGCCATCGGCCGCTGCTGTGGCCGATTCAGGCGAAAACCGCACTCCAAGAAAATGTCTGGAACGGGCCGGAAGCGAACTGGCAGCATAGCGTGCGAAACCGGCCCGAAGGTGCTCTTCTATCCTAGTGGTCCGCGGCGCCTTACCCAAGCGAGGCGCCTACGCCCTCTGAACGCGGCAAATCCGAATACTCCGCCTCCTGGCGGTTTGCGATCGAGACGATCCAGGCGCGAAGCTCCGCGCCATGAGGCTTTTGCAGCGCCGATCGATCCCAGGCAAGGAAATAGGGATCGGGCAGTCGAAGGGGGACGTCGAATGGCACAACCAGCCGACCGGAGGTAATGTCGTCCTTCGCCATCGACAATTGCGCCAGGACGAAGCCGCGACCGTTGATGGCTGCGTCGATGGCCGCGCTAGACAGCGAGAATGCAACCTCGCCCGATGTCTTGCGGTATTTCGCGCCGATGCTTGCCGCCCACTCGCTCCAGGTCGGCGGCGAGCGATGCTCGCGTGCCCATTCGATCGCCAGCAATGGCCGTTCGAGGATGTCGACCGGCTTGCGCAAAGGTAGCCGCTCCAGCAGCGCCGGCGAGCAGGCCGGCACGACCCAGTCGGTGAATAGTTCGACATAGTGGTCGTAGCCACGATTCTTCGCGCCATAGGAAATGCGAAAGTCGAGCTGCTCGTCGCCGAAGCGCGCCTCGGCCTCGGCGCCGATCAGGCGCACTGTGGCGCCCAAATGATGCGCCTGCCAGTCGAAAAGCTGAGGCGCCAGCCACTTGCTGGCGAGCGAAGGCAGGCACGAGACAGTCAGCGCGCTCTCGGTGCGCGCCCGTTCGAGCAGTTCTCCGGCGCCCCGGATGCGATCGAAGCCCTCTGACACCGCCGAGTGGTAGAGCCGTCCCCAAGAGGTCAGCGTGAGTATCCTGCCGCGGCGCTCCAGAAGTTGCACACCGAGAAATTCTTCCGTCTTGCGGATCTGCTGGCTGACAGCGCCGGGCGAAACGCCGAGCTCGTAGGCAGCGCCCGTCACACTGCCCAGACGTCCGAAGGCTTCGAAGGCCTGTATCGCGCGCAAGGGTGGCGAGGTTCTCACGATATATGTTTCCGAGGCTTTGTTTTAGTTTTTCTAAAATAGAAGCCAGCTGCAAGCGCTTTTTGCACCCCCGCCGCGACACTAGAACTTTTCCCGAAGGATCGATATCTCGGAGAGGAAGCGGCCATGTTTCTCAGGAATTGCTGGTATGTCGCCGCTTGGGATCACGAGGTTGGCTCCAATGAGCTGAAGCCGGTGAAGGTCCTCGGCGAGGACATCGTCCTGTACCGCAAGACCGACGGCGCCGTCGCCGCCCTCGAAGATGCCTGCCCGCACCGCAAGCTGCCGCTGTCGATGGGCCGTATCAAGGGCGACGATGTCGAATGCGGCTATCACGGCCTCACTTTCGATTGCACCGGCACCTGCACCCGCGTTCCAGGCGCGGAGAAGATTCCGCATGTGGCACAGGTGCGCAGCTATCCGATCGCCGAGCGCTACGGCCTGCTCTGGATCTGGATGGGCGAGGCTGGCAAGGCCGATCCGGCCAAGATCTTCCAGGTCGAGCATTGGGGCGACCCAGCATGGGGCGTCAATCGCGGCGAGTCGATGATGCTCGAATGCAACTATCTCTACATGACCGACAACCTGCTCGACCCCTCGCATGTCGCCTGGGTCCACCAGAGCTCGTTCGGTAACGCCGCCGCCGAGGAGGCCCCACTCGAAACGACCGTCGGCGAGGACGGCGTCACCGTCTGGCGCTGGATGGTGGATGTCGAGCCCGCGCCATTCTACGCACCCTATCTCAAGTTCCGTGGCAAGTGCGACCGCAAGCAGCATTACGAGGTACGCTATCCAAGCCACGCCATCATCAAGGCGATCTTCGTGCCAGCCAACACAGGTGGGGAGGACAAGCCCCTTCATGAAGATGTCTTCCTCATGGACAGCTACAACTTCATGACTCCTGTCGATGGGAACCACACCAGGTACTATTGGTTTCAGATGCGCAATTTCGCGCCCGACGACGAGGAGATCTCGCGCCAGTTCGCCAAGTCCGTGCGTGGAGCCTTCGACGAGGATCGCGTGGTGCTCAACGCCGTGCACAAGGGCATGGCCGACATGCGCACCCCGAATCTCGACCTGAAGATCGACGTCGGTCCGCTGCGCTTCCGCCGCAACCTGGCGAGGCTGATCGCGGCTGTGGAACAGCAGCTGGCGGCCGCCGAATGAACGCCTACGCCGCGCCCGTCAGCGCAGGCCGGAGCGGGTTTCGCGAACTTAAGGTGGTGGCCAAGGTGCGTGAAAGCGCAACCATAAGCTCCTTCCACCTGGAGCCGCTGGAACCAGCAGGTTGGCGGCCTTTCGAGCCTGGCCAGTTCCTCGTCTTCCGCATACCGGTCCAAGACGGCAACGCGTTCGTGCTCAGGAATTACAGCGTGTCGTGCTCGCCGCGGCGGCAGGGCAGCTACCGCATTACCGTCAAGCGCGAGGCTGCACCGAGCGCCGATGTGCCCGAGGGCGTCAGTTCCTGCTATTTGCATGATCATGTCGAGGTCGGTGACGTCCTGCTGGCCGAGGGGCCGCGCGGCGATTTCACGCTCGATGGCGAGAGCAAGCGGCCGGCGGTGCTGCTGAGCGGCGGCGTCGGACTGACGCCACTGGTCGCGATGCTGCATGCCCTGGCCGCCACAGAACGGAAGGCGTTCTTCATCCATGCCTGCGATAATGGCGTCGTGCACGCCCTGCGCGACGAGGTCGAGGAGGTCGCCGCTTCTCGATCAGGTATGACGGTGCATTTCTGCTACCGCTTCCCGACCGAAAAGGACAGGATCGCCGGCCGCCACCACAGCGAAGGTGTGGTGACGCGAGAGCTATTGCAGCGGCTGCTGCCGCTCGACGACTACGATTTCTATCTTTGCGGCCCTTCGCCCTTCATGCAGGCCGTGTATGGGATGCTGCGTGGGCTCGGGGTTCCCAAGCAGCGCATCAGCCACGAGTTCTTCGGTCCGGCAACCCTGCTGGAAACACCAGCCAAGGCGGCGCCGGTCGAGCTGCAGCCGACGGCACGGGCGGTTTCGGACGAAGCTCCGACGGTGGAGTTTCGCAAGTCGGGCCGCACTGTGCTTTGGGACGCGACTGCCGAATCGCTGCTCGCTTTTGCGGAGGAACAGGGCCTTTCCCCCGAATTCAGCTGTCGCGCCGGCGTATGCGGCACCTGCAAGTCGCGCCTGATTTCCGGCGAGGTCGATTACTTCGAGGAGCCGTTGGACGAGCCGCCTGCCGGCGAAGTCCTGTTGTGCTGCTCCAAGCCAAGAGGATCGGTCATCCTGGACATTTGACCGGGCGGAAGCCCGTTAAAGTACGCACTCCCTCAGAGAACGGAAGCTTCGGCGTGGACAATTCGGTCAAAAGCGGCTCGCAAAACGGCTTGGCATTCAACCCCAACGTCGCTGCCCTGCCGCCCTACAATGCCGGCATGAATATCGCGGTCGCCCGTTCGATCTCGGGGCGCAACGACATCGCGCGTCTGGCCAGCAATGAAAATCCGGACGGGTGCTCGCCGGCCGTCCTCGCGGTGCTCGCCTCGCCGACGCTCGAGCCATGGCGTTACGCCGACCCCGCCTGCGCAGCTCTGCGTGCCGCCCTCGGGCAGAGGCTGTCGATCCAGCCGGACACCATCGTTGCCGGCAACGGTTCGGAGGAACTGATCGCCGCGGTGTCGCGCGCCATGCTTGTTCCAGGTGTGGGCGTGGTCACTGTGGTTCCGAGCTTCGGGCTGCACGAGATCGAGCCGCTGGCGCAGGGCGCGGTCGTGACAAAAGTAGCGATGACCGGCGATCTCGGCTTCGACATAGCGGCACTCGAGCAGGCTGTCGCCAGCGGTCCCCGCGTTGTCTTCCTGTCCTCACCGTGGAATCCCGTCGGCCCTGCGCTCGATCGCAAGTCGCTGGATCGGCTGATTGCAGCGGTGAGACCCGGCACGTTGTTGGTGCTGGACGAAGCCTATTTCGAATTCGCTGACGGTTCCTGTCCCGACGGGCTCGAAGTGCTGCGCTCAAGCGACATTGCCTTCGTCGTGCTGCGCACCTTCTCCAAGGCCTACGGACTGGCGGGACTACGCGTCGGCTATGCCATCTGCTCCGACGCCGAACTGGCGCGCGTTGTGGCGGCGGCCAAGACGCCCTTCAACGTCAACGCCGCGGCGCAGGCTGCTGCCATCGCGGCACTCAGCGACGAGGCGTGGATGCGTGCATCGGTCGCTCGCCTGCGCAGCGAGCGAGCTCGCGTCGGCGCCGCCCTCGAAGAGCTTGGTTTCCGTGTCGCGTCCTCCCAGACGAATTTCCTGTTCTTCGATTGCGGCCGCGACAGCGCGGCCCTGGCGAGCGCCTTGCTTCAAGAAGGCATCATCGTCAAGGCATGGCGTGAAAGAGGCTACGAAGCCTATACACGCCTCACCATTGGCTCACCCGCCGACAATGACCGCCTGATCGGCGCGCTGGCAAGGATCGCGCGTCAATGAACGGCCAACACGTCAGCCAGGCGAGATTGCAACATGCTCCTCGGGCAGTCCCGCATGCGCTTCTCGACGACCTCGGCGCCGTCGTCGGCGCGCAGCACTTGCGAACCGGCGCAGCCGCGGATGTCGATCCCGGCACCAATCTTGAGAATTTGGCCGCCGGCATCATCGTCGCACCCGCCACAACCGACGAGGTTGCCGCAGTGATGCGCTTGTGCAGCCAGTATGCGGTGCCGGTCGTTGCCCAGGGGGGACGCACAGGATTGGTCGGCGGCAGCATTTCAAAGCCCGGCGAGATCGTGCTTTCGCTTGAGCGGATGAACCGCATCGAAAGGCTGGACGCCGTCGAGCACACGGCCGTTGTGCAAGCCGGCGTCGTTTTGGAAAATCTGCAGAAGGCGGCTGCCGAACACAGGCTCGAACCGGGCATCGATCTTGCGGCGCGCGGTAGTGCCACCATCGGCGGCATGATCTCGACCAACGCCGGCGGGGTCATGGCCTTCCGCAACGGCGTCATGCGCCACCGGGTGCTCGGCCTTGAGGCGGTCCTGCCGGATGGCAGCGTCTATTGCGATATGACCCGGGTGGTAAAGAATGCCGCGGGCTATGACCTGAAGCATCTTTTCATCGGCGCGGAAGGCACGCTCGGCGTCGTAACGTGCGCGGTGCTCAAACTCGATCCCATGCCGTGCGCGACGGTAACGGCGCTGTTCGGCCTGCCGTCGGTCAAGGCGGCGCTGGACCTCATCCGCTTGGCGCTCGACTGCGAAACGGGCGAGCTTCGCGCGGCCGAGGCGTTGTGGCCGTCTTTCATCGATCTCACAGCTGCCGCGCGTGGCTGGTCGGAGCCCGACTTCGAGCTCGGCCGGCCGATCTATCTTCTGCTGGGGCTTGGCGGCGCGCGCGAGGAGGCACTGCGCGTCGAGTTCGAAAAACTCTTCGGCGATATTCTGGATCGCCATCCCGGGACGACCGGCATCCTCGCCAGCTCGAAGCGACAGGAAGAGGCGCTATGGGGACTGCGTGAGGACACCGAGGTCATCTATCGAGCACATCCGGCGGCGCCTTCCTACGACGTGTCGGTGCCGCTCTCGGAGATCGACGGATATGTCGAGAGAATCCTCGCGGGGCTGGCCGGTATCGACCCTGAATTGAAACCGTACGTCTTCGGCCATCTCGCCGATGGGAACCTGCATATCGTGCTCAACCGCGGCGGACCTCTACCGGCGGCGCTCGCGGCGGCCGTAGAGGCGGTGCTGTACGTCGATCTTGTCGCTCTTGGGGGCTCATTTTCGGCCGAGCACGGCGTCGGTTCCAAGCGCATCCACTCGCTGCTCGCCACCGCCGACGAGACCAAGCTGAAGCTGATGAGACGCGTCAAAGATACGCTCGACGGCCATTCGCTGATGAACCCGGGAAAGGTGATGCCGCTTGCATCGCATCCCATCAACGACAGCAGCCGGAACGGAGTGGAAGCCCATGCGTGATGTAGCCGCGGCGCGCTCCTATTCGGTCGGCTTTGCCGAGCTTCGCCAGCGCTTCCGCAACGCGGCCCAGCGCGCCGGTGCCGAGCTGACGGAATACGTGCATCCCCTCCACGGCCCGGCCGGGGAGGTGCTGGCCACCGACATCGCCTTCATCGGTCGTCGCAGCGCGCCCAAGGTGATGGTGCTGATCTCGGGCACGCATGGCGTCGAAGGCCAGTTCGGTTCGGCCTGCCAGACGGCCTGGCTGGAGGAGAATGCGCCGTGGCGGCTGCCGGACGATACGGCAATCCTCGCCATTCACCTCATCAACCCCTGGGGCACGGCCTGGTCGCGCCGCGTCAACGAGGACAATGTCGACCTCAACCGCAATTTCATCGACTGGCAGGCCGCGGCGCCGAAGAACGAGAAATACGCAGATCTACATGCGGCGCTGGTCTGCCAAGAATGGGAAGGCCCCGACCGCGTCCGGGCCGACGAGGCACTGGACGCAGCAAGGAAGCGGCTCGGCGGCCATGCCGGTATCGCGCCGATCGTGGAGGCCGGTCAGTACCAGTTTCCTGACGGTCTATTCTACGGCGGTGCGGGACCCGTCTGGTCGAACCGCACGCTCAACGACATTCTGGCCACATTCGCCGCGCAGGCGCGTCACGTCCTGGTCTTCGACATGCACACCGGAGCTGGCCCCTATGGCTATCCCGCGCTGCTGTCGGTCGCCGAAAGCGAGCATGACGGCCTGGCATGGGGCAAATCCGTGTTCGGCCCGGCGCTCTCGGTGGTGCTGACCGGCAGGGACGCCAAGACGGACACCGGTATCGCCGCGACCGCGACAGGCTATGTCTCGGCGGCCGTTCGCAAGGCGCTGCCCGACGCGCGCGTGCTGCCGCTGGTCGTCGAGTGCGGCACGCTGGACGGCGCCACGGTCATGGACGCGGTGCAGGCCGACAACTGGCTGCATCTCTACGGCAAGGTCGATTCCCCGCTCGGACAGCGCATAAAGGCCGCCTTGCGCGCCGCCTTCATTCCCGAGGATGCCGACTGGCAGTGGAACTCGCTGGCAACGAGCCTACGCTATTTCGATCGCGCCTTCGCCGATCTCAAGGCGGTGGACGCCGCCATCGACGACAAGCCGCGAACGGCCGCGCCATTCGCCGTGACCAGCATCACCCTGCCACATCCCGCGGCCGTCGCCGTGCGGCCTAGGCCGGCCGTCGAGATACTCGACCTCCACAAGAGCTTTGGTCAGGTCGAGGTGCTGAGCGGCGTCAACCTCTCGGCCAGCGCGGGCGAGGTGGTGTCGATGATCGGTTCGTCCGGTTCCGGCAAGAGCACCTTCCTGCGCTGCATCAACATGCTTGAGCAGCCCAACGCCGGCCGCATCATCGTCGACGGCGAAGAGATCAGGATGAAGAAGACCTCGGACGGACGCTCTCATCCGGCCGACATGCGGCAGGTGGAGCGCATCCGCGCCCGCGTCGGCATGGTGTTCCAGAGCTTCAACCTGTGGCCGCACTTGACGGTGCTCGAAAACATCATCGAGGCGCCCGTTCACGTGTTGAAGGAGCGCCGTGAAGAGTCCGTCGAATACGCCCATGCGCTGCTGAAAAAGGTCGGGCTGTCCGACAAGCACGCCCAATATCCCGGCCAGCTGTCTGGAGGCCAGCAGCAGCGCGCGGCGATCGCCCGCACGCTCGCCATGCGGCCCAAGGTGATCCTGCTTGATGAGCCCACGTCCGCGCTCGATCCCGAACTGGTCGGCGAGGTCTTGCGCGTCATCCGCCAGCTCGCCGAGGAGGGCAACACCATGATCCTCGTGACGCACGAGATGCAGTTCGCGCGCGAGGTGTCGCACAAGATCCTCTTTCTCCATCGCGGCAAGGTGGAGGAGGAGGGAGCGCCGGCGGAGCTGTTCGCCAATCCGCGCTCGGAACGCCTGCGCCAGTTCCTGGCTCGGACGCTCTGACCGTGGCGCAATCAAGAAGCAACAGGGCGTAAGCCCGATGCACACCCACAAACGCCAACAATGGGGAACTCAATGAAACTGAAAATCTTGTCACTGCTCGCCTTCCTCGCGGTGGGAATGAGCAGCTCTTACGCCGGAGACGAACTCGCGATCGGCACCGAGGGCGCCTATCCGCCTTGGAGCATGGCCGATGCCTCCGGCAACGTCACGGGCTTCGATGCCGATGTCGGCGCCTTGTTGTGCGCCAAGCTCAACAAGAAGTGCCACTTCGTCGTGCAGGCCTTCGACGGCCTGATCCCGGCGCTGAAGGCAAAGCGCTTCGACGTCATCATCTCGGGCATGTCGATCACCGCCGAGCGCAAGAAGGAAATCAACTTCAGCGTCGGTTACGCTGAGCTCGCCAACATGTTCGTGGCGCCGAAGGGTTCCGACCTCGCCGGCATCAAGGACATCGACACGCTGCTCAAGTCGCTCGACGGCAAGAAGGTTGGCGTGCAAGCCGGCACCACCCATGCGCATTTCCTCGAGAAGCGCGCCCCCAATGCCGATCTCAGGACCTACGACACCCTCGACCAGATGCAGATCGACCTCGCGTCCGGCCGCATCGACGCTGCCTTCGCCGACGCTTCGGCGCTGCAGGACTTCCTCGACAAGCCGGATGGCAAGAACTTCCAGTTCGTCGACGTGAAGATCAAAAGCAGCTTCGATCCGTCGCTGGGTGAAGGCATCGGTGTTGGTATCGCGCAGGACAACACCGCGCTGAAAGCCGACATCGACAAGGCGCTGTGCGAGCTGATTGCCGATGGTTCGGTCGGCAAGGCGAGCGAGAAGTGGTTCAAGTCCGACATTTCTCGCCCCTGCAAATAAGCACCCCGAGGCGACCGTCCGCACGAAGCGAGGACGGTCGCCTCGACTAGGTCCGGAGGCGGCAATGTCGCCGTCCGGGCGAAATTGGCATCGGAACGCTTGGGCCACGCAATGGAATTTGGTCTTTGGCAGGTGTGGGAAGGTGGCTGGGTCAGCGCCATCATGCGCGGCGCGGCAATCACCATTGCCGTGGCTATCGCCGCCATGGTGGGTGGCTTCGTCGTCGGCGTGATCTGCGGCCTGATCAAATGGGGGCGCGTGCGTCCGCTGACGTATGTCGTGGACGGCTACACGGCGCTGGTTCGCGGTGTACCCGAATTGCTCATCATCTACCTGCTGTTCTTCGGTTCGGTCGAGTTTGTGACGCGGGTGGCGACGGCCTTCGGCTATGCCGGCCTTGCCGACAGCGGCTATGCTTTCGTCATCGCGGTCATCGCCATCGGCTCTATCTCGGGGGCCTATTCCACCGAGGTGGTGCGCGGCGCGCTCGCCGCCATCCCGCAAGGTCAGATCGAGGCGGCCCGGGCGCTGGGCATCCCCGGCGTCCGCATCTTTCGCCGTATCATCCTGCCGCAGATGCTGCGCATCGCGATTCCAGGGATGAACAATGTCTGGCAGGTCACCATCAAGGACACAGCCCTCGTCTCGGTGGTCGGCCTTCAGGAGTTGATGCGAACGGCCTTCATCGGCTCCAACACAACCCGCCACCCCTTCATCTTCTATCTCATCGCGGCGGTGGTGTATCTCGCGATCACACTGATCAGCCAGGCCGGCGTCGACCAGGCCGAACGCATGCTCAGGCTTCGCGCAAGGAAGTAATGCGATGGACCTCGAACTCATCCAGCAGGCGGTTCCGGTGCTGTTGAAAGGGCTGAAGGTCACCGCCATCCTCACCGTCCTGTCGGTGCTGATCGGCTTCAACCTCGGCCTGGGGCTCGCCATGATGCGCCTGTCGTCGAACAGGCTCGTTTCCGGTTTTGCCAAAGGCTACAGCACGGTCTTTCGCGGCACGCCGCTGCTGGTGCAGATCTTCCTGTTCTATTATGGCCTCGGCCAACTCTCCTTCGTCAAGGACAACGCGGCACTGTGGTGGGTGGTCAGCGACGGCGCGCGCTGCGCGGTGCTGGCGCTGGCGCTCAACACGGCCGCCTACACGTCGGAGATCCTGCGCGGCGGCTTGCTGTCGGTGCCGACGGGTCTCGTCGAGGCAGCGCAGGCCTGCGGAATGTCGCGCGCCTTGCGCTTCCGCCGCATCGAGTTTCCCCTCGCAATCCGCCAGGCGTTGCCTGCTTATGGCAACGAACTGGTCCTGACGCTGAAGGGCACCAGCCTTGCTTCCACAATTACGGTCCTGGAAGTCACTGGCTACGCGAAGCGGTTGATGAGCCAGACCTTCGCAGTGTTCGAGATATTTGCCATCGCCGGAGTGTTCTACCTGGCGATCAATCTCCTGCTGATCACCTTAGTGCGTCTGCTGGAGCGCTATCTCAATCGCCACCAGTCGCAATGAAAATGTCCGCTTGCGGGAAACATCGCAGTCGACGTCGCCCGATCGAGCCGCGACAGTGAAGCGTTGGCGTAGGTTGGCGAAGCAAGCGGGGCTCAGTCGAAGAAGCCCGCATCCTCTTCCTTGAGATACTTCCGGGCGGCTTCGGCGTCGATATCGAGACCGAGCCCCGGCGCTTCCAAGAGGTCCACCATGCTGTCCTTCACGATCTGCTTCGGCAGACCGATGACGAGGTCCTCCCACCACGGGTCGGAGGCGCTCGGATATTCGAAGGCGATGTAGTTGGCGGGCAAGGTGGCGCAGACATTGATCAGCGCGCCGAGGCCGAGCAGGCCGTTCGCCGTGCCGTGCGGCGCCATCAGGATCGAGTGCATATAGGCGTGCTCGGCCACCCATTTGAGCTCGGCAATGCCGCCGATATCAGCCGGATCGGGGCCGATGACGCGCACCGCCTGCGTCTCGATCAGTTCCTTGAAATTGTGCCTGAGGTAGATCTGCTCGCCGGTGTGGATCGGCGTCGAGGTGGACGTGGTCAGCTCGCGATAGGCCTGCGGATTGACCCACGGCACATAGTCGCCGGTCAGCATGTCCTCGAGCCACATCAAATTGTACTTCTCGACCGCGCGCGCGAACTTGATCGCATCGGGCAGCATCCAGCCCGGGCCGCAGTCGAGCGCCAGGCTGACCTTGTCGCCCAGCACCTCCTTCATCGCGATCACGCAGTCGAGCATGTGGTTGAAACCGCGCTCGCTGATCACGCCTTGGTCCATGGCGCCGTGATAGCCGGCCTTCTTCTGCGTCACGCCGTAATGGAAGCCATCGACGCTGTCCTTCATGTTGGAGTGGAACGAGATGCCCTGCTTGACCATGAAGAAGTTCTGCGGCTGCTCCATCATCCATTTGACGTCGGCGGCATAATCCTCCGGCCGGTCGCCCGTGCGCTTGCGGCGGATCGAGCCGTTGTAGACGCGCACCTTGTCGCGCACCTTGCCGCCAAGCAGTTTGTAGACGGGCACGCCCGCGGCCTTGCCGGCAATGTCCCACAGCGCGTGCTCGATAGCGCTCACCGCCGCGCCATAGGGCTTGAACGAGCCGCGCTGGCGGATCTTCAGCATCACCCGCTCGACATCGGTCGGGTCCTCGCCGATCAGCGCCTCGCGGAAGTGCAGCACGAAGGGTTTCAGGTAGGTCTTTGTGTATTCGACTTCGCCCAGCCCATAGAGCCCCTCGTCGGTCACGACGCGGACGATCGGGTGCTTGCCGATGACAGCGCAGCGCAGGTCGGTGATCTTCATGGCGCAGTCCTATTTCACAGACGAGAAAGCTGTCGGCGTGAGCAGCTGGCTGCTGATATTGGCGATGATCTGCCCGTCGCGCTGAGACTCGTCCACGGCCCTGTGCCATGCCGGATCGGCGACGAAAGCCGCCCATTTCGCCTCACGCTCGGCCATCGATTCCCAGGCGAGGAAATAGGTGAGGCGATTGCTGTTTTCGCCGATCGCCGTGGTGAAAAACCCGGCCTGGCGGATGCCATGCCTCTCCCAGATGGCCAGCGTTTGTTCGGAAAAGCGCTTGAGCAAAGCCGGCAGCCTGCCCGGCAGGCAGTCATAGATACGCAGCTCGTAGATCATGGTTTCGTCCGTTACTTTCTTCGCCTCACCCTTGGGAGAGGTCGATACCAATGGTCGGTCGTTGGCCCTCTAAATCTTGGGGAATGAGGCAGGGGGCCGGGCTAACTCCAGGTCCGGTCCCAGCTATATTCATTGTCCCAATGCTCGGTGGATTGCCATATCCCCGTGACACCGGGCTGCAGATGCTGGCTGATCACCTCGTCGACGACGTCGTCGATCCCCAGGCCCGGCTTGTCCGGAACGGTGATGAAGCCGTCCTTGACGAGCGGCTTGGGAAGGCCGGTGACGATATCGTCCCACCAGTCGACATCGACGGAATGGTATTCGAGCGCCATGAAGTTCTCGGTCGCGGTCGCGACATGGGCCGCAGCCATCGCGGCGATCGGACTTTCGGCCATGTGGATGGCCATGGCGACGCCGTGGTCCTGCGCCATGTCGCCGATCTTCTTGGTCTCGAGGATGCCGCCGCTGGTGAGCAGGTCCGGGTGGATAATGGAGAGGCCACCGCTCGCAAGCAGCGGCTCGAAGCCCTCCTTGAGATAGATATCCTCGCCGGTGCAGATCGGCACCGAGGTCGCCTGCTGCAGCTGCCGGTATTGCGCGGTGTACTGCCAGGGAATGACGTCCTCGAGCCATGCGGGGACATATTTTTCGATGCGGCGCGACAGGCGGATCCCGTCCTGCAGCGAGATGTGGCCGACATGGTCAATGGCTAAAGGGATCTCGTAGCCGATGACCTCGCGAACCTCGTGGATATACTGCTCGAGCAGGTCGATGCCCTTTTCGGTGAAATGCAGGCCCGTGAACGGATGCTGCACATTCTGCGCATCGTAGGCGAGATTGCGGGCCTTGCGTTCCTCCAACGAGCCGCCGCGGCCGCGCGGATTGCCGCGAAGCTCTTCGAGCACGCCGGCGGGCGCGACAACCGTGCCCGGGACATGGGCGATCTGCATCAAGCCGAGGTCCATTTTGAGGAAGGTGAAGCCGCGCTCCATGCGCGCCTTGAGGCGCTTGCCGGTCTCGGTGCCGCTCGGCTTCTCGGCGTCGGTGTCGCAATAGACGCGCACGTGATCGCGAAACTTGCCGCCGAGCATCTGGTAGATCGGCACGCCATAGGCCTTGCCGGCGAGATCCCAGAGCGCGATCTCGACCGCTGACACGCCGCCGCCCTGCCGCCCATGGCCGCCGAACTGTTTGATGCGGCGAAACAGACGGTCGATGTCGCATGGGTTCTCACCGAGCAGCCGGCTCTTCAGCATCAGCGCAAAGGTGGCGCTGGCGCCATCGCGCACCTCGCCAAGCCCGACGATGCCCTGGTTGGTGTAGATTTTGAGAAGCGCCGAGGTGAATGGCGCGCCGACGATCTCGGCCACCCGCATGTCGGTGATGCGCAGCTCGGACGGATTGGAATTCGTGTTCACCCGATTGAGGGCCTCATCGGCTCCGCCGGTCTTTGGCATGACTTATCCTCGTTCTGGTCGATAGGGTTTATGCCCCGCCCTTGCCGACTTGGAACGCCGCTAGCCCAACTCGATCTCGTGGGCCTGCAAATAGTCACGGTTCAAATCGACGCCGAGGCCAGGCTTCGATGTCAGCTTGAGGTTGCCGTTCGAAACATCGAGCGGTTTGTCGATGAGGTGATCGTATTTGGAGAGGTCCCACTCCGAGGTTTCGAGCTTGTAGAAATTGGGAACCGTCATCATCACCTGCGCCCCCGCGACCACGTTGATCGGTCCGGCAGCGTCATGCGGTGAGACCGGCACGTAGTAGGCTTCGCACAGGGCGGAAATCTTCTTGAGCTCGGTGATGCCGCCGGTCCAGGTGACGTCCGGCATGATGTAGTCGGCGAGCTTGCCCTCGAGCACCGGCACGAAATCCCACTTGGTGTGGCCGCGCTCGCCCCAGGAGATGGCGGCGCTAACCTTGTCGCGTACCTGCTTGAGGGCATTGAGGCTTTCGGGCGGGCACGGCTCCTCGAACCAGTCGATCTGGCCCGCCTCTTCGAGGCTGCGGCAGAGGCGGATGGCGGTCGGAACGTCGAAGCGGCCATGCGCGTCGATGAGAATGTCGACATCGGGCCCTGCCGTCTCGCGGATCAGGGCCGTGAGCTCGGCGGCTTCGCGCTCGTCCTTGCGGGTCATGCCGCCGTCGAGGTAGCCGTCGCGCCTTTCGCGGGCCACGCCATCGACGCTGGGGCCTTGGTGGGGAAACGGATCGAATTTGAGCCCGGTGTGGCCGGACTCCACGATGTCGCGAATTTCGCGGACCACCGCCTCCTTGCCGGTGAACTTGGCCTGGTTGGGATGGGTGTAAAGAGCGATCTCATCGCGTACCGGGCCGCCCAGCAACTCGTAGATCGGCTTGCCGAGGACTTTGCCGCGGATGTCCCAAAGCGCAATGTCGATGGCGCTGACGCATTCGACCGCGGCGCCGCGACTGCCCATGTAGGTGAAGCTGCGGAAGATCTTGTGCCACAGATGCTCGATGCGCGCCGGATCCTCGCCTGCGACGGCTAGCCCGATCTGGCGCAGGATCGTGCACAGCGCGCGGTTGGCGAGCTTCGTCGTGGTGGTGATCTCGCCCCAGCCGCTCACTCCCTCGTCGGTCGTCACCTCGACGAACAGATACTCGCCCCAATAAGACGCATCGGACTTGATCAGCCATGGCCGAATGCTCGTGATTTTCATCTGAACTATCCTCTCTGAAATGGCCAGGCTGACGTGTTGTGGATCGGCTACCCTGCCCGGGCGGCGCTGCGCGCGCGCATATGTTCCAAGACATGTCGGCCGGAACCCTCGACATGGCGAGCAATGAGCTCGGCCGCCTTGTCGGCCTCTCCCGATTTCACGAGCGCGATGAGTTCGCGGTGCTCGCGGATGATCGCGGCGCGACGGGCGAGCGTGAAATTGAAACGCCGGCTGACTGCCCGCAGCACCTCGCGATGCTTCCACCAGAGCTCGGCGGCGTGGCGGTTGTAGTGCCGCTGGTACATCACGGTATGGAAAGCGGTATCCAGCTCGCTGTGCCTCAACGGATCAGCGAAGTTGTTCTCTTCGATCAGGCCCTGGAGACGTTCGAGCTCGGCGATGTCCTCCTCGGTCGCCATTCCCACAAACCAGCGCGTCAGGGCGGGCTCGATGAGAACGCCGATCTCGTAGATATCGCGCACGAAATCCTGATCTATGGGTCGGACGCGCGCACCCCGGTTGGGAATGAAGGTGACGAAGCCCTCGCCGCGCAACAGCTGAAGCGCCTCGCGCACGGGGTTGGTCGAGGTGCCGTGACGGCGGGCGAGATCGGTGACCACGAGCCGCTCGTTGGCAGCCAGCCGTCCCTCGATGATGTCTTCCCTTATCTGCTCGTAAAGCGAGGCGCCCTCGCTTGATGCTCCAAGAGCGTCAATCCCCTCGGGTGGCTCTGCTTTGAAATCGCTCGTTTCCGCCAAGGCCGTCCCCCTTAGTCCAATACACGATCTGACCGATATCATGCACATCTTCGACAAACAATGTACGATTTGTTGCGTTGACAGCTATTCTGCGATCTGAAAACGTATAAAGTGATCGAAGGGATACATTAGGGCGGAGGAATATCCCGACGATCGAACGACCAAGGACCGCTTGCCTCGACGCAGAGCGGCATGGGAGAACCTGGAGGAGACTTATGAGGAGGATCACAGCCGGCGGTGCCGTTTTGCGCGGCGCTGTCTCCACTGCTTTGACGATATCGTTGACATCCGCTTCGGCGCTTGCCGCGCCGCCGGTCGACCTGAGCAAGTGGTCGCCGGAATATGTGCGTTCTATTGCCGGCACGCAGGATTTTGACACGGCGGGCGATTGCGCCAAGGTCACCCCGCTCGACTACAAGGGGCGACTGACATTCTGGTACCAGGGCGTGTTCGAGGGCGACCCCGACCTCCTGCGCCAGTACTACAAGGATTTCTTCGCTACCTTCCGCAAGACCTACCCGAACATCCAGCTTGAGGAACAGGCCCTCACCTACAACGACCTGCTCGACAAGTTCCGCACCGCGCTCCTCGGCAATGCCGCGCCGATGGCGGTCCGCCTGCAGATCCTGGGCGGAACCGAGTTCGCCTCGAAGGGCTATCTGCAGCCGCTCAAGCCCGAGGACGTCGGCTATTCGACCGAGGATTTCTGGCCCGGCGCCATGAAGGCGGTCACCTGGGACGGCGTGACCTACGGCATTCCGACCAACAATGAGACGATGGCTTTCATCTGGAACGCCGACATCTTCAAGCGTGCGGGCCTCGATCCGAACAAGCCCCCGGCAACCTGGGACGACGTCGTCAAATATTCCAAGCAGATCCACGACAAGCTCGGCATTGCCGGTTACGGCCTCGTGGCGCGCAAGAATGCCGGCAACACGCCCTACCGCTTCATGCCGCAGCTGTGGGCCTATGGCGGCGGCGTCTTCGACGAAGCCACCGCGAACCCCACCTACAAGGACATCGAGCTCAACAGCCCGCAGAGCAAGGCGGCGCTGCAGGCTTCCTACGACATGTATGTTCGCGACAAATCGGTTCCGGTTTCGGCGCTCACCAACCAGCAGGCCGACAACCAGCCGCTGTTCCTCGCTGGCCAGCTCGGCATGATGATCTCGCACCCGTCCGACTACAACGTCATGCTCGACCTGCAGAAGAAGGCGACGGGCACCGACAAGGACAAGGCGCAGACCGTCATCGACAACATGCGCTACGGCCTGATCCCGACCGGCCCGGACGGCAAGCGCGCCGTCGTGTTCGGCGGTTCGAACATCCACATCCTCAAGCCGGAATATGTCGAGGGCGGCAAGGTGGACGAGCCGGCCGCAAAGGCCATCATCTGCATGTGGACGAGCCCCGAATGGTCGCTGAAGATGGCCTATGCCGGTTCGAACCCCGGCAACCTCAACGGCTTCAAGACCAAATGGATGAAGGAACGTCTGGACAGCATCAAGTTCCTCGACGTCACGACCTCGATGCTGCCATACGGCATCCCCTTCCCGGCGCTGCCGCAGTCGCCCGAGATCATGAATATCATCGTCCCGGACATGCTGCAGAACGCCCTGACCGGCGCGATGACCGTCGACCAGGCGGCGGACGACGCGGCCAAGAAGGTGAAAGAGCTGATGGGCGGCGGACTGTAGCCCAGGCCTGACCTGAGATCCGACCGGTTGCGCGCGCAGGGCGCAGCCGGCCCATTCCTGAAAACAAGGGCACGCCACAGTGACGATCGTGACCGGGAAGGCCGAGGCTCGCCCAGGATTGCAACCCGGTGGATCCGGCATGCTGCGCCAGGTCTGGCAGCATCGCGCCGACTACGCCTATGTGCTGCCGGCGATCGTCGTGATGCTCGTCGTCATTGCCTATCCGATCTACTACACGATCGAGCTGTCCTTCTTCAACACGCCGCCCGGCCTGCAGCTGCGCGACAAGATCTTCGTCGGTTTCAACAACTACACGGCGATCCTGACCAGCGAGGTCTTTTGGCAGGTCACCTTCAACACCCTGATCTGGACGATAGGGTCCACCTTGATCTCATTTGTCCTGGGGTTTGCCGCCGCGCTGGCGCTCCACCGCGACTTTCTCGGCCGCGGCGTCCTGCGCGCCATCCTGATCATTCCCTGGGTCATAAGCGCGGTCGCCGCATCCTATATCTGGAAGTGGATCTACCATTCGGATTTCGGGATCATCGGCGCGGTCCTGGTCGAACTCGGGTGGGCCGATCGGCCGCCGAATTTCATCGACAGCGTCTCAACGGTGCTGCCCTCGCTTATCGTCGTCAACATCTGGCGCGAGTTCCCCTTCGCCATGATCATGATGACGGCCGGTCTGCAGACGGTTCCCGAGCAGTTGCTGCGTGCCGCCAAAGTCGACGGCGCCAACGCGTGGCAACGCTTCTGGCACGTCACCTTCCCGCATTTGCGCAATGTCTCGACGGTGACGATCCTGCTGCTCGCGGTCGCCAATTTCAACTCCTTCATCATCCCCTGGATCATGACCGGCGGCGGTCCGTCGAACGCGTCGCATATCTGGATCACCCATATCTACGAGCTCGCCTTCGGCCGCCAGCGATGGGGCGTGGCATCGGCCTATTCGGTGTTTCTCTTCTTGATCCTGATGACGCTTGGCTACTTTTATGTCCGCGCGCTCAGCGGCAACGAGCGGAAGGATGGCGGCGCATGAGCACGGTTTCCGAGACCGCCTTTCGAGCGCAGCCCGTTCGTCGCATGCGCTTCGACGGATGGCGATGGGGCGGGCGCGCCTTCCTGGTGTTTATGCTGCTTTACACCGCCTTGCCGATGATCTGGATGCTGCTCACCTCGATCAAGTCGGGCTTCGCGGCAATGCAATTTCCGCCGCAATGGTGGCCTGACCAACCTACCCTCGCTAGCTACCAGAAACTGCTCGATCCGCAGAACAGCGTCGGCCAGGATTTCCTCCGCTTCTTCTGGAACAGTCTCATCGTCTCGACCGCCACAACCATCCTCTCGGTCATCGTTGCGGTGCCTGCGGCCTATGCGTTCTCGCGCTTCACCTTCCCGGGCCGGAACTTCCTGTTCTTCGCCGTCCTGTTGCGCAACATGTTCCCGGCGGTGATCTTTCTCGTGCCGCTCTTCATCCTGATGCGCGCGATCGGACTGGTGAACACGCACGGCTCGCTTGTTCTCACCTACCTAACCTTCGGCCTGCCGCTCGCGATCTGGTTGCTCAAGGGATTTTACGACAACATTCCCGTGCAGCTCGAGCAGGCGGCGCGCATCGATGGCGCAACGCGGTTCCAGGCCTTCGTCCTGATTGTGATGCCGCTCTCGACGCCGGGCATCATCGCGACCGCGATCTATTCCTTCATCGGCGCGTGGAACGAATACATCTACGCCTACACCTTCCTCTCCAAGAACGAGCAGCTGACGCTGCCTGTCGGCATCCAGCGCTTCTTCTCGGAAAACACGACCGACTTTCCGGGCCTGATGGCGGCAAGCTTCATGATGAGCGTGCCCGTCGTGGTGCTGTTCCTCCTCCTGCAACGATACTTCGTACGCGCCCTCACAGAAGGCGCGGTCAAGCACTAGGGAGCTGCCTGCATGGCCCATGTGGTCCTCAAAGATCTCGTCAAGACCTACGGCAGCTTCAAAGCCGTCAACGAGGTTTCGCTGACGATCAATGACGGCGAGTTCGTTGCGCTCGTCGGCCCCTCCGGCTGCGGCAAGACGACCACGCTCAATCTTGTCGCCGGCCTGACCTCCGCCACGTCGGGCGACATATTCATAGGCGAACGGGTGGTCAACGACCTCGACCCCAAGGATCGGGACATCGCCATGGTGTTCCAGAACTACGCGCTCTATCCGCAGAAGTCGGTTTATATGAACCTCGCCTTCCCGCTGCAGATGCGCAAGCTGCCCAAGGACGAGATCGACAGGAAGGTCAGGGAAGCGGCGCGCGTCCTCGACATGACGCAGCTGCTCGAGCGCAAGCCACGCGAGCTTTCCGGCGGGCAACAGCAGCGCGTGGCGCTCGGTCGCGCCCTCGTTCGAGATCCGGCGGTGTTTTTAATGGACGAGCCGCTCTCCAATCTCGACGCAAAGCTGCGCGTGCAGATGCGGTCCGAGATCAAGCGGTTCCATCAGGACCTGAAGGCAACGATCGTTTATGTGACGCACGACCAGCTCGAGGCCGTGACCATGGCCGACAGGATGGCGGTGATGAATGGCGGCTATCTGCAGCAATATGATTCACCGGCGCAGGTTTTCGCGCATCCCGTCAACATGTTCGTGGCAAGCTTCGTCGGCAGCCCGGCGATGAGCCTAATTCCGCTGGAGGCATCCGCGGCTAACGGCGACGCCGTCCTCACAAGCGCGGAAGGCTGGACCCTCCAGCTGTCGCAACGCAACGCCCGCAAGGTCCAGAACGCGACCACCAGGAAGATCGTGCTCGGTGCGCGCCACTCGACGATCAAGCTGCACAAGAGCGCGGTGCCGGGCGCCATCCCGGCCAAGGCCTATACGGTGGAACCGACCGGAGACGTCACCTTCGTGCAGGCATTCCTGTCCGGCGCGATCGTCAATGTCAGCGTGCCGCCGAGCGTTGCCGTCGCGCCCGATGAGCGGATCTGGCTCGAGTTCGACCAGGAGCGGGTGCATCTGTTCGATGGCGAAACCGAAATGGCGCTCGAGGCCAGTTGAGACGGCGAACGCATGAGACATGAGGGGGAATGACGACGAAGATGAAGATCACCGCGATCAAGCCCTACCCGGTGTGGGTCGGAACGCGCAACCAGATGCTGGTCAAGGTCGAGACCGACCACGACATCTCGGGCTGGGGCGAGAGCGGCTTGAGCGGCCGCGAGAAGGCCGTCACAGGCGCGGTCGAGCATTATCGCGATTTTCTCATCGGCCGCGACGCCATGCAGATCGGCCGGATCTGGCAGGAGCTCTATCGCAGCCAGTACTTCGAAGGCGGGCGGGTCCTGCAAGCGGCGATTTCCGCCATTGACATCGCCCTGCATGACATCAAGGGCAAGGCGCTGGGAGTGCCGGTCTACGAGTTGCTCGGCGGCAAGCAGCGCGACCGCATTCCCACCTTCGCCTCGACCGGAGACGAGGCCGAGGGCGACGCGGCCATCGAACGAGCTCGTGAGCTTCGCTCGCAAGGATGGCAGGCGATCCGCTTCTTTCCCGCAGGGCAAAGCAGCAAGGACATCTTCGAGCCGCGCGAGTCGATTGGTACTACGGCGAACATGCTGAACAAGGCGCGCGAGGCGCTTGGCGACGAGGTCGTCCTCGGCATCGACTATCATCATCGGCTGTCGGTGGCCGAAGCGGCGAGCTTCTGCAGCAAGCTCGACCGCGGCGTGCTCGATTTCCTCGAGGAGCCGATCCGGGACGAGACACCGGAGGCCTACGAATCCCTGCGCAGGATGACGGACATCCCCTTTGCCATCGGCGAGGAATTTGCCAGCAAGTGGCAGTTCCTGCCCTATGTCGAGCGCGGCATCCACCAGTTCAATCGGCTCGACGTCTGCAATGTCGGCGGGCTCACCGAAGCGATGAAAGTCGCCGGCTGGAGCGAGGCGCATTATGTCGACTTGATGCCGCACAATCCGCTTGGTCCGGTATGCACGGCCGCGACTATCCATCTCGGCGCGGCGGTGCCCAACTTCGCCTGGCTCGAAACCAGGGCGCCCGAAAGGAAGCTCGGCTTCGACAATTCCGACTTTTTCCCCGTGCAGCCGCGGCTCGACGGCACCGATTATCCGGTCGGCGATTTGCCGGGGCTTGGTGTCGAGGTCAACGAGGCAGCGATCCAGGCGCAGACTTTCAGTTTCTGGGAAGCGCCGCATCTCAGGCGCCGCGACGGTTCCGTCACCAACTGGTAGTTCCATCCCAATCGGAGTCCATCATGACGCATACCCCCGACATAACCCGGCCGCCCAGGGACCTGATCGACGCGCTGCGGGAGATCGGCGCCGCGACGGTTGCCGGCACGCTCGGCCACATGGGCTTCCGCAGTCCGCACATGGTCGGTCCGGTGGCGCAAAACCATGGCAAATCGATCGTCGGGCCGGCGCTGACGCTGCAATTCCTGCCGCAGCGTCCGGACCTCTTCAACGAAGGAGAATATGCCGATCCGGAAACGCAGTTGCATCGGCACGTGCTTTACCATGCACAGGAAGGCGACGTGGTCGTGGTCGACGCTCGCGGCGACATGAGGTCGGGCGTCTTCGGCGATATGATGTCGACCTATTTCAAGGGTAGAGGCGGCGCGGGCATCGTCATCGACGGATGCATGCGCGACCGACCCAATGTCGAGAAGCTCGATCTGCCTTTATGGCTGCGCGGCTGGACGCCCAACTATCATGTGCAGACCAGCATCTATCCCAATGCCGTCAACGTTCCGATTGCTTGCGGCGGTGTCACGGTCATTCCCGGCGACATCATCGTCGCCGACGATGACGGTGCGGTGGTGGTTCCCGTCGCAATGGCTGCCAAGGTCATCGAGGAAGCGAAGAAGCATCACGACTGGGAGGAGTTTTCCCGCGAGAAGCTGATGCAGGGCGCACCTTTGCAGCGCTACTATCCGCTGCATGACGATGCCCGCGGGGAGTATGAGGCCTGGCGTAACTCCAGGAATATGCCAAGCTAGCGAGGCCGGCGCCAACGGGCGCCGGCCTGATGCTGGTCTAAAGCGCGTCGCGCAGAAACGGATTCAGGCGACGCGCTTTAGGTCCTTTGTTTGATGCATGTCGTTGCCGCAAACCGAGGTCACTTTTGCGCGACATGCTTTAGCTGTGCCGGATTTCCGTGCCGAGCACCTTCAGGCACTCGCGGATGAATGCGGCAAGAGCGGTCCAGCCTTTCGCCGAAACCATAGTGCCGTCGACATAGGCCTCAGTTGGCGACAGATCGATGTAAGTACCGCCGGCAAGCGTCACTTCCGGCTCGCAGGCCGCCAACGCGCCGACCTTCTTGCCGCGCACCACGCCGTCGACCGCGATCAGGATCTGCACGCCGTGGCAGATGGTGAAGATCGGCTTCTTGGTCTCGTGGAAATGGCGCACCATGGCCTGAACCCGCTTGTCGGTGCGGATGTATTCCGGGCCGCGGCCGCCGGCGCAATAGACGGCGTCGTATTGATCGAGCTGCTTTTCGGCGTCGGCGAACGTCTTGTTGATCAGCGCGTAGTGGCCGAGCTTCTCGGTGTAGGTCTGGTCGCCTTCGAAGTCGTGCAGCGAGGTTTTGATCACGTCGCCGGCATTCTTGTCGGGGCAGACGACGTGGACCGTGTGGCCGACCGCCTCCATGGCCTGTTGGTAGACAAAGATTTCGTATTCCTCGGTGAACTCACCGGTCAGCATCAGGATTTTCTTGGCTGGCATGACTTGTCCCTTTCGATTGAGATGACGAGGCGCGAACACGCCTCGCGAAGGATTGCGATGGCGGTCCTCAGAACGGAGAATCGGGGAAGTAATATTCCTTGGCGTTGGCCTGGGGGATCAGCGGCCGTCGAGCTTGACGTGACCGCGAACCGGCGCCTGGCCGATCAGATTGGCAACCGTCATGTAGATGGCGGTCTTGATCATCGCCGGCGGCTAAGGCGTCTCGACCGGCGTCACGGCGTCGCCCTCGATGACTTTCCTGACGACGTGGCAGGACATCGAGCGTGACATCCGTCAGGACCATCGCCGCGCCGTATTGCTTGGAAAGCCCTTGGGCACGCAGCATCGCGGGAGCGACCAGCATGCCGTCTGGCGGCGCGACAACGCAATCTTCGTCGATACGAGCGGCAATGGACATCGGTGCGGTTACTCGAAGGCTGGCAGGAGCCGGTCTCGCGAATTCTCGATATGCACTCGCATGGCCTTCGCGGCAGCGCCCGCATCGCCCGCTGCGAAGGCAGCCAGGATCGCCTCGTGTTCGTCCAACGCCTCTTCGGTGACGCGCGAATGATACATCAGGCGAAAGATGTGGAAGTGCGTGTGCTGGTGGTTCAGCGTCTCGCGGATGAGCTCGTTTTGGGCGAACTCCATGATCTTGTCGTGGAAGATCGCGTCCTGGCGCGCAAAGTTCGAATAGCGCAGACGCTCTTCCTTCCCAACCCGCCGCGCCATCACGCCCGCCGCCTCTTGCAAGGCCGCAAGGCGCTCCTCGTCCAGGGTTGCCACGGCCTTCGCCGCGGCGGCGGGCTCGAGCAGAAGGCGCAGTTCATAGAGCTCGTCGAACCGGCGCCGGGTGATCTGCGGAGCGGCGCGATAGCCGATCAAATGGGTCTTCAACACCAGCCCCTCACCTTCCAACCGGCCGAGGGCTTCGCGGATGGGGGTGTGGGAGACGTTGAACTCCCTGACGAGATTGTCGACGGTGATCCGCGATCCCGGGGGAATCCTCAGCGACATCAACTGTGCGAAGATCGCTTCATAGACATCTCCAGCCAGGCTGTTGGCCCGCTGGATGCGGCCGCTCGCGCGGGCCTCGTTGTCGACGGTCAGACCGTGGTCTTGCATCGTTTTGCCTCTTGACAGGAGAAAGCCCTAACACGATGCTCCGGCCAATTCAATACTATATCCTATACGATTTTATAGAGGATATAAACGGATGGGCTAGAACCCTTTATGGACGCGGCCGTGGTTGGCTGCCGGTCCGCCAAGAAAGCTGAACGCATGAAACTCGCCAAGCCGGGTTCGGTGACGAACACGGCGCTTGGCCAATCAGTTTCGTTTGAAAGATCTTGATCCATGACCTTGTTTGCAGCCGCGCGCCTTCCGCGCGAAATCCTGTTCGGCAAAGGCCAGCGCCATGCGCTGCCGGCGATCGCGGCACGCCACGGCGGTCGCGCCTTCATCTGCACGGACGAGCGCCTGTCAAAGACGCCTGAATTCGTCGAGATCCTCGCCGGCTTCAAAGCCGCCTCGGTCGAGACACTGGTTTATGACAGGACCTTGCCCGACGTGCCGCGCGACAGCGTGGCGACCTGCATCGCCGAGGCGAAGGCGTTCAAGCCGGACATGGTCATCGGCATCGGTGGCGGCAGTTGCCTCGACATGGCCAAATGCGCCGCGCTGCTTCTCAGCCACGGCGGCCGGCTCCAGGACTATTATGGTGAGTTCAAGGTCCCTGGACCCACCCTCCCCGTCATCGCCGTGCCGACGACAGCCGGCACGGGCTCGGAAGTCACCCCGGTCGCGGTGATCTCCGATCCGGACCGGACGCTCAAAGTCGGCATCTCGAGCCCGCATCTGATCGCTGCTGTGGCGCTTTGCGACCCCGACCTGACCGCAACGTGCCCGCCTTCACTGACCGCCATCGCCGGTGCCGACGCCCTGACCCATGCCATCGAAGCGTTCACCGCTTCAAAACGCGGCACCGATGCCGACCTGCCGCAGAAACACGTTTTCATCGGCAAGAGCGCATTGACCGATCATTTCGCGCTTTTGGCGATCAAGCTGCTGGGCCGCAGCCTGGAAACCGCTTGCCGCGACGGCTCAGATGAATCGGCCCGCGCCGACGTCATGATGGGCGCGCTCGCCGCGGGCTGCGCTTTCGGCACCGCCGGAACCGCTGCCGCCCACGCCGTGCAGTATCCGGTCGGCGCGCTGACCCACACCCCGCATGGGCTCGGCGTCGCCACCATGCTTCCCTATGTGATGCGTTACAATCTTCCCGTCGCGGCGGCGGAGATTGGCGAGATCGGCATTGCCCTTGGCCTGTCCGGCCAAGGCCATGATGCCCAGAGCCTGGCCCGCGCGACCATCGCTGAGATTGCCCGCCTTTTCCGCGCCATCGGCATCACCGTGACGCTGGCCGAACTAGGGCTTGCCGAGGACAAGATCGACTGGACGGCCGAGCAGGCGCTGGGCATCGACCGGCTGATCAAGAACAATCCGCGACCCTTCGACATCGCCTCGATGCGCAGCCTGGTCAGAGCCGCCTACGAAGGTCAGATTGCGCCGGGCACCGTGTGAGCTGGAGCCAAATCCATGAACATCCTCCAAGACCAATTCGACCAGGATCAAGATATGTCCGACTACATCACCTTCGCCCACGGCCTCTATATCGGCGGCAAGTGGCGGCCGGCGTCCGACGGCCGTGTCATCGAAGTGGTTGACCCTTCGACCGAAGCCGTGATTGCGGCGGTGCCGGACGCGACGCTCGGCGACGCCGCCGACGCGGTGGAAGCGGCCGCAGCCGCGGCCGAAGCGTGGCGCGGAACCCCGCCGCGTCGCCGCTCCGAGATCCTGCGGCGCTGTTTCGAGTTGATGACCGAACGCGCTGAGACCTTGGCCGCGCTGATCTCCCTGGAGAACGGCAAAACCCTGCGCGATGCGCGCGGCGAAGTCGCATACGCGGCCGAGTTCTTTCGCTGGTACGCGGAGGAAGCGGTTCGCATCAGCGGCGAGTACAATCTTGCGCCGTCCGGCGCAAACCGGATCGTGGTTGACTACCAGCCCATCGGCATTTGCATTCTGATCACGCCGTGGAATTTCCCTGCCGCCATGGCGACGCGCAAGATCGCGCCGGCGCTCGCAGCGGGTTGCACTGTGATCCTGAAGCCTGCCAGCGAGACGCCGCTGACAGCTTATGCGCTTGCGGCGCTCTACGAAGAGGCAGGCGTGCCGCCCGGCGTCGTCAACGTCATCACCACGTCCGATCCTGGACCGCTGACCGCGGCCATGTTGGCCGATGCGCGCGTGCGCAAGTTGTCGTTCACCGGCTCGACCGGTATCGGGCGATTGCTCCTGGCCGAGGCCGCGAAGCATGTCATCTCCTGTTCCATGGAGCTTGGCGGCAACGCGCCGTTCATCGTCTTTGACGACGCCGATCTGGAAGCCGCCCTCGACGGCGCCATGATCGCCAAGATGCGCAATGCCGGCGAGGCCTGCACGGCGGCCAATCGGCTCTATGTCCAGGCCGGCATCCATGACGCTTTCGCCGAGGGCCTGCGCAGACGCATGGCGGCGCTCCGTGTCGGCCCGGGCACGGAGGCCGATACGGAATGTGGTCCGATGATCACCAGGAAAGCTGTCGCCAAGATCGACCGCCTTGTCCAGGACGCGGTGACGCGTGGCGCCAAGGTCCTGTGCGGCGGCGAGGCGCCGGCGGACAGGGGGTTCTTCTATCCGCCGACGGTGCTCGCCGACGTCCCTTCGGATTCAGAAATGGCGTATGAGGAGATCTTCGGACCGGTGGCCCCCATCAGCCGATTCGAGAATGAGGCGGAGGCCATCGCTCGGGCCAACGACACCGAGTACGGTCTCGCCGCCTACATCTACACCCGGGACTTGGCCAAGGGCATGCGGGTTGCTTCCAGGATCGAGTCCGGCATGATCGCGCTCAATCGCGGCCTGATGTCGGATCCCGCCGCGCCCTTCGGCGGCGTCAAACAGAGCGGGCTCGGACGTGAAGGCGGCCAGAAGCACGGCATAGCCGAGTTCATGGAGGCGAAATACATCGCCGTGACGATCTGATGAGCCAGATGCCGAAAGATCCGTTCCGCATTCGTGATCACGTCGCAGAGTTCGACGAGATCGTCGCGGACATCGTTCAGCGCAGCGCCAAGACGAGGCAGAACATCCCGATGGTCGCTGACGTCGCTTACGGTGCTGCGCATACCGAAACCCTCGACCTGTTTTTTCCGCAAGGAGAACGGGACGGACTGCCGGTGCACATGTTCATTCACGGCGGCTATTGGCGCATGTTTTCCAAACGCGATTATTCCTATATCGCCGACACGGTGACGGCCGCCGGCGCGATAGCAGCCATTGTCGACTATGCGCTCATGCCGACCGTCAGAATGGCGACGATTGTCGACCAGGTGCGCCGTGCGCGGCATTGGATAGAGCAGAATATTGCCAGCTACGGCGGCAACGCCGGCCAGTTCACAGTTAGCGGCCACTCTGCCGGGGCGCATATCGCGACAATGCTCTTCAACGATCCTGACCGCCTGTCTGGCGTCAGAGCCGCGCTGCTGCTCGGAGGACTCTATGACTTGAAGCCGCTGCAAGACTCCTTCCTCGCTGCAGAGATCGCGATCACCGACGATGAAGTGGCCCGGTTCTCCCCAGTCACCCATCGGTTCGACAGTACGGTGGCGGTCGAAATTCTTTTCGGCGCCACGGAAACACTCCCATTTCACGCCCAAGCTCAGGCAATGGCCGAACATTTTTCCCAACAGAAACTGGCCGTGTCGATCTGTAGCCTTCCGAACGCCAACCACATGAGCAGTGTGAGCGACCTCGGACTTACGAGCACTCGTGCCGGCGCCAGGTTGGCGGAGCTGATCGAAAGTATCAATCAATAACGGAACTAACGCTTCTAACCGCGCAACCCTGCCTAAAGCGCGTCGCTAATGCTTCAGGATCTGGCTGAGGAACAGCTTCGTCCGAGCATGCCGCGGGCGGGCGAAAAACTCGTCTGGCGTGCCCTCTTCGACGATCTGTCCGGCGTCCATGAAGATGACGCGGTCGGCCACGGCGCGGGCAAAGCCCATTTCATGCGTCACGCACACCATGGTCATGCCGTCACGGGCCAGTCCGGTCATCGTCTCCAGCACCTCCGAGACCATTTCCGGGTCAAGAGCTGAGGTCGGCTCGTCGAACAGCATGACATCAGGTTTCATGCACAGGCTGCGGGCGATCGCCACGCGCTGCTGCTGGCCGCCGGAAAGCTGGACCGGGAACTTGTTCGCCTGCTCGGGAATGCGAACCCGTTCCAGGAACTGGAGAGCGGTCTTGCGCGCCTCCGCGGCGGACACGCCCTTGACCCACATCGGTCCGGCCATGCAGTTCATCAGCACCGTCATATGCGGGAACAGGTTGAAGTGCTGGAAGACCATGCCGACGTTGGAGCGCACGGCAGCGACGTTGTTCATCTTGCCATGCAGGGCAATACCGTTGATGACGATGTCGCCTTCCTGATGCGCTTCAAGGCGGTTGAAGCAGCGGATCAATGTCGACTTGCCCGAGCCGGACGGCCCGCAGATGACGATGCGCTCGCCCTTGTGCACAGTGAGGTTGATGTCCTTCAGCGCGTGGAACTGGCCGTACCATTTTGAAACGGCCTTAGCTTCAATGATGGCTTGAACACTCATCGCACCTTGCTCCTGGCATAGTGCCGTTCGATGCGGGACTGGATCAGCTCGAGGCAGATCGACAGCACCCAGTAGATCATGGCGGCCGAGATCAGCATTTCCATGTGCTGGAAGGTCTTCTGGCCGAGCGTGCGCGCGAGGAACATCAGCTCCCACACGCCGATGACGGAGACCAGTGAGGAATCCTTCAGCATCGAGATGAACTGGTTGCCGGTCGGCGGAATGATGACCGGCAATGCCTGCGGCAGGATGATGCGGCGCATGGTCAAGGCGAAGCCGAATCCCATCGAGCGCGAAGCCTCCCACTGGCCGCGATCGATGCTCTGGATGCCGGAGCGAAAAATCTCGGTCATGTAGGCGCCGTAGCAGAGCGACAGCGCCAGGATGCCAGCGGGCACGGCATTGATGACGAAGCCGAGCTGCGGCAGCCCGAGATAGATCAGATAGACTTGCATCAGCAGCGGCAGGCCGCGAAAGAAGGAGGTGTAGAAGCTGGCGATCGCGTAGGCGAAACCGTTGCTGGAGAGCTTGGCGACCGCGCCCGCCACCGCGATGACCGAAGCGATGACGATGGAGATCGCCGAGACGTAGAGCGTGGTTACCACGCCCTGGCTGATCAGGAACGGCAGCTTCTCGCGGATGAAAGGCAGGCTGAGGTGAAACGTCTCGAAGAAGGCGATGAACAGGAGCAGCAGTTCGAGCCATACGATGCCGATCTGCAACTTAAGCGGCGCGAAACCGATCAGCACGACGTTCAGCGTGAAGATCACCGCAATCGCAAAGCCGATGGCGAAGCGTCCGTAAAGGCCGCTCGTCGAGGGCTCGCCGATCACCGGACGCATCAGTTCGGCGAAGCCGGTGCCAGACAGGTTGAAGGCCATGAACACCAGCAGGACGACGCCGAACATGGTCGCCACGAACCAGGGCTTGTGAACGAGGACTTCGGCCTCGACGGTATCCGGGTAGAGCATATTTGAGCACCGGCGGTTCGGCGGCCCGCCAATGGCAGGCCGCCTTTGGAGGGACTAGTTCGTCTTCGAATAATCCTGGCCGTACCATTTCTCCGAAAGCTTGCTCAGCGTGCCGTCCGCCTTCATCGCCTTCACGGCGTCGGCGATCTTGGCCGACAGTTCCGGATCGCCATGCTCGATGGCGATCGCCAGCGGCTCGTAGAACACCGGCTCGCCCACCTGCTTGATCGGATAGCCGGCCTTCACCGCATCGAGGATCGACGGAAGCGAGGAAACCACCGCGTCCAGCCGCACGCCGTCGCCGAGGCGCAGGTCGTCGAAGGCGGTGGTCGAGTTCTCGTAGGAATGCACTTCCTTCGGGTTGAGCTTGTACTCGAATGGCGGCGCGCCGGCGGCGTCGAGCGTCAGTTCCTTCTTGGCATAGGCTTCGAAGGTGGAGGTGCTGGTGGCGCCAACCACCTTGCCGTCGAGGTCGGCAAGCGTCTTGGCCTTGCTGTCCTTGTGCACGGCGACCGCCGCCGGCGTGTAGTAGTATACTGCCGGGAAATCGAAGATCTCGGCGCGCTTCTTGGTCGGCGTCATTGAACCGACATGCATGTCCCAACGCCCCGCCCAGTTGCCTGCCGTGATGATGTCCCAGCCGGGTGTGACGAACTCGACTTTGACGCCGAGATGCTTGCCGATCTCCTTGGCGACGTCGACGTCGAAACCGTCGAGCTCATTGTTGGCATTCATGAAGGATTGCGGCGCCCAATTAGCGTCTGTCGCAACCTTGAGCGTGCCGGCTGAAGTCACGCGGTCGAGCACAGCCCCGGCGTGGGCGGGATATGCGCCAAGCGCAAGCGCCACAGCGGCCATCGTCAGCTGTCGTCTGTTCCAGAATGTCATGTCTCTATTCCCCTGTTGTTGTTCAGTTCCATGCGGTCACGACCTTCTGTCTGGTCATGACCCGCAATTTCGTGCTGGCCGGGCCGGCGTGCTCCCCCAAAAAGCATGCGGATTTAGCGACGGGCTGGCCGCTCCGGTCTTCCGATGCCGCGGAGGATGTTTGCCGTTCCCCTTCCCCCGATCACAGGGAAAGCCGGCGCTGTCAGCCATGAGAGGCAACTCCCTTCGTCCGACCGGCGCCCGACAGGAAGTCGCCCATCACGGCGGCAACTTGGGCCGGTGCCTCGATCAGGATCGAATGGCGAAGCCCGGGCAGGATGGCGAGCTCGGAGCCCTGCACCTGTTCGTGCATCAGCCGCGCCATGCGCGGGCTGGAGCCCTGGTCGTCCTCGCCGGTCACGATCAGCGTCGGGCAGGTGATGCGATCGAGGATGCCGCCGAAATCGGTTTCGGCCAGAACCCGGTAGGCGGCGGCATAACAGTCACGGTCGTTCTCGGCGTCGCGCCCGCGCAGCTCGGCGATGATCTCCGGGTTCCGGTCCTGGAAATCCTCCGTCAGCCAGCGCGACAGCGAGGCGGCGTGATGCGCCGAGGCGTCGCTCGCCATCAGCGCCGCCAGCCGGCCGCGCACCGCCTGCCGCTCCTCGGGCGTACGGCCGGCGACGGTCGACAAAAGCACCAGTTTTTCCAGCCGCTCGGCATGCGTCAGCGCAAGCCGCTGCGCGATAAGGCCACCCAGCGAAAACCCGGCCAGATTGAAAGTCGAAAACCCCAGATGATCGGCCAGCGCCAGCGTCTCGCCGACGAAATCGTCGATCTCGTAGCGGCCCTTGACCCGGCTGGAGCGGCCATGGCCGCGCAGGTCGAAGGTGAGCACCGCGAAGTGGTTCTTCAACCGGTCGGCCACGCCATTCCAGGCTTCGAGATAGGAACCGACGCCGTGGATGCAGACCAGCGGCACGCCGCCCTCGCCCTCGAGACGCCAGTTGAGCAGCACGCCTTCGACGTCGAGCTGGCCCGAGCGCGCCATGGTCACGCCCTCGCTGCCTGGCGCGCCTTGTCGCGCTCGCGCGCGGCAAAGATCGGCATCACCTCGTCGACCCACAGCTTGATCGTCTTCTTCTGCAGTTCGAACGGCAGGTTGAACGTGAGGCCGAGGCAATATTGATCGACGCCCGCCGCCTCATAGTCGAGCAGTTTCTCGATCACCTCGTCCGGCGTGCCGAACATGAGGTTGCGACGGATGTTTTCGGGATTGTAGTTGTCCTTACCCTTGACGCTCTCGTAGGGCACCGCTTCGGGGAAGCCGTTGTTCACAGTGCCTATGTTCTGGAACAAGTTCTCGAAGGCGCGGCCGTAGTCGATGGCATGCCCAACCGCCACCTCCCAATCCTGTTCCAGTTCGTAGACGCAGGTGCGGCGCTGCATCATCAGGCGCGGACGTGGCACCTCCGGATGATCGGCGACGGCCTTGCGGAATTTCTCGCCGAGCACAGCGATCTCGGCCGCCGGCGCCGACAAGGGCGTCGACAGGATCGAGGCGCCGATGCCGACCGCCCAATCGAATGTGCCGGGATCGCGCGCCGCGACCCAGATCGGCGGATGCGGCCTCTGCAGCGGCTTCGGCACACCGGCGGCTAAAGGAAACTTCCAATAGTGCCCGTCATGGGCATAATCCTCGGCCCACAGTTTCTTCACGGCCGGAACCAGTTCCTTCAGATAGGCGATGCCTTCCTGCTGCGGCATGCCGCCTGCCATGCGGTCGAACTCATACTGGTAGGAACCGCGCGCGATGCCGAACTCCAGCCGCCCGCCGGTCAGGTGGTCGCAAAGCGCGGCCTCGCCCGCCAGCCGGATCGGGCTCCAATAGGGCGCGACCAGCGTCGAGGTGCCGAGCCTTATCTGCTCGGTGTGCTGGGCCAGCCAGGTCAGCGTCATCAGCGGATTGGGCGAGATCGTGCATTCGATCGTGTGGTGCTCCGCCGTCCATAGCGTCTCGAAGCCGCCCTCGTCGGCCATGCGCGCGAGTTCCAGCAGATTGCTCTTCACCCTTTCCATCGGGATGTCGGGCGAGAAGCGCTCCATGGTCAGCGATACGGCGAATTTCATGTCGGTCTCCCGGTCGTTGCGTCGGGTTATGGTCAGCGAAGGCGGATGACGAACGGGTCCTGCATGGCGCCCGAATAGTCGATCACGACGTTCTTCAAGCGCGAGAACTCCTCCATGGCGTCGAAGCCGCCGCGCCGCCCGTAGCCGCTCTCCTTGAAGCCGCCATTGGCGGACATGAAGGAGGACGCGCGATAGGTGTTGATCCAGACCGTGCCGGCCTCGACATTCCTGGCGAAGCGCAGGGCGCGGTTGATATCGCGTGTCCAAATGCCGGAGGCGAGCCCATAGCGTGTGTCGTTGGCGAGCCGGATCATCTCGTCTTCCGACGAGAACGGAATGACGCCGACGACGGGACCGAACAGCTCCTCCTGCATGAACTCCATGCCGTTGTCGGCATCGGTCATGACGGTCGGTTCGAAATACCAGCCGCCCGCGAGCTCGTCCGCCTGCGGCCGCTTGCCGCCGGCCGCGATCCGGGCGCCCTGGCGCACGCCCGAGGCGACATAGGTTTCCACCTTGGCAAGCTGCGCCGACAGCGCCAGCGGGCCGATGTCGGTGTCCTCCTGCATCGGCAACCCGACCCGAACGCGACGGGTGCGCTCGACCAGCGCCTCGACGAAGCGGTCATAGGCGCTCGCCTCGACAAAGCAACGCGAGCCGGCGACGCAGGTCTGGCCCGCGGCCGCGAAGACACCGGACACGACGCCGTTGACGGCATGCTCGATATCGACGTCGCCGAAGACGACATGGGGTGACTTGCCGCCGAGCTCCATCGAACAGGGGATGAGGTTCTCCGCCGCGTTGGCGGCAATCCGGCGCCCGGTTCCGGTCGAGCCGGTGAAGACGAATTTGGCGATGCCTGGATGCCGGGTCAGCGCGTCGCCCGCCACGGCGCCGGTGCCGGTCACCACGTTGACGACGCCGGCGGGAAACCCGGCCTCCATGATCAACTCGGCCAGGGCGAGCGTCGAAGCCGAGGCGTGCTCGGACGGCTTGACGACCACCGTGTTGCCGAGCGCCAGGCATGGCGCCAGCGTGCCGGTGAGCAGCATCAGCGGCGAATTCCACGGCGTGATCATGCCGACAACGCCGATCGGCTCGCGCAGATTGAAATTCAGCATGTCGAGCTTGTTGACGGGAATGGTGTCGCCGAGCAGCTTGTCGGCCATGCCGGCGAAGTAGGTGTAGCTGTCGGGCATGGCGCGCATCTGCGCCCGCATCTCCTTGAGCAGCTTGCCATTGTCGCGCGTTTCGATCAGCGCGAGCTCGTCGGCGTTTTCCAGCACCAGCTCCGCCAGCCGGCGGACGAGCTTGCCGCGGTCGGTCTGGGTCATGCGCCGCCAGGCCGGATTGACGAACGCGGCTCGAGCTGCCTCGACGGCCGCCCCAACATCCTCGGCGTCGGCCTCGGCAAACCGGTACCAGGGCTTGCCGGTGGTCGGGTCGAAGCTGTCGATATATTGCCCCTGCTTCGGCGCTACGAACGCGCCGTCGATGAACAGGTCCTGGCGTGAGCCTTCGAGCGATCCGACCGTCGTTTTCATGCTGTCAGTCCTGCGTGGATCATCATTCGGACGCGGCCTGCGTCCACGATTGCGACTGGCCGTCGATCATGGCGACGCGGCCGCCGTCGCCGGTGTCCATGTAGATGCCGAAGCGCTTGTCCTGGCGCTCGCGCGCATAGCGGCGCAGCATGGCGCGCAGCTCGTGCGTGGTGATCTTTTCGTAGGGCAGCGCATCGACGGCAAAAAAGGCGTGACCGTCCGGCAGTGCGGCTTCAGTGCTCTCACGGTTGAGCTCGGCGCGGTAGATCAGGTAGCCGGGATCGCTATCGGCGACGTCGAACACCGAATAGAGGAAGGTGTTTTCAGGAACGAGGCTCAACGCCTCGCCTCCATCGAGGACGAGCCGGCTGTCGGCCTTGCGGCGCTGCGCGGTCGGCAGCACCCAGCCGCCCTTGCCGTCGCCGCGCAGAAGGATGTGGTTCCCCGCTTCGACCAGATAGCCGATGATCATGTCCTGCGAGGCCAGCCAACCGGCCGGCAGCGGATCCTTCACGCTGGCGTAGCGGCCGCGGCAGAAGCCGAGCGGCGCCGACGGGCTGGTTCCGAAGGCCTGGACCCGGCCGATCAGGATGATGTGATCGCCGGCCTCGATGCGGTTGTGAACGGTGCAGTCGAACCAAGTCAGGCTGTCGGTGAGGACCGGCGCGCCGGTGTGCGCGCGGTCATGTTTGACCGACTGGAATTTGTCGGCCGACTTCGAGGCGAACGCCGACGAGACATCCACCTGCCCCTCATGCAGGAAATTGACCGCGAAGGACTGCGTTTCGTTGAAGGCCGGAAAGCTCGCCGCCGACTTGCCGACGCAGACCAGGAGCAGCGGCGGGTCGAGCGAAACTGAGGTGAAGGAATTGGCGGTCATGCCACGCGGATTGCCGTCGCGATCGCGCGTGGTGATGACGGTAACCCCGGTGACGAAGGTGCCGAAGGCACGACGCAAAGCGATCGGGTCGATCGTCCTTTGTGCCACCGCGTCCGCCATTGCTTCCTCCATTGTGCGGGATGGAAGCTAGGCAGGTGCCGGCACCGGTTCTTCCTCCGATCTGTAGGAAAGACTTCGCGACAGGCTGCTGCCATCCCGAGCAAGCACGAGCGCGACGAGCCCGTGCCCGGCGCGGATGCGATGTGGCGGCAGCGATCTTGAGATGGAGTGGTTTGATGCATGTCGCCCAGAAGTGTGCAGCGGTTCTGGGACAACGACATGCATCAAAACAAAGACTTAAAGCGCGTCGCCTGAATCCGGTTCAGCGCGACGCGCTTTGGCGGGCTGCCGGCACGCGGCTGTCGATGATGCCGCTGAGGCGGATTGCCAGCTCGACCGCGAAGCGTTGTTCGGGCGTGTCGAGCTTGATCCCGAATAGTTCCTCCATGCGTGACAGGCGATAGCGCAAGGTGGTGACATGCAGCCCGATGGCGTCGGCGCAGGCCTGGCTGCGGCAGCCTTCGCGCAGATAGGCGAACAGGGTGTCCAGATAGGGCGTGCCGTGCTCGCGGTCATGCGCGATCAGCGCGCCGACGCTTTTGTCGACGAAGTTGCGCACGTCGGGCACGTCGGCGGCGGCGACCAGCATCGGCAGCGGACCGAAGTCCTGGCCGGCGAAGACGCCGGTGCGTCCGAAGGAACGGCCGATGCGGATCATGCGGCGGCAACGGTCCCACGCGGTCGGATAATCGGCCAGCGAGGTGCACACTTCAGAACCCAGGATCGCCGGCTCACGCTCGAAATAGCGGCCAAGCTCTGAGGCTATTTTGTTGAGCAACTTCCCCACGCGTATGCCGTCCTGCCCGATATCGTCTGCGACGAGACAGACAAGGCCGCCTTCAACGGCGATAACGGTGCCGGCCACGCCTGTCTGTTCCAGCAGCCGGACCAGGGCATGATGCGGATCGGCGCCGCTGCCGTCCTTCGCCGCATCGGCGTAGTCGACGACGATCAGCCTTTGCGGCGCCGTCAGGTCGACGCCCAAGCGGCGGGCGCGGTTGACGATATCGGCCTCATCGCGCCAGCGGCGCTCCACGACCTCCAGGAAAAGCTCGGTCAGCGACCTGGTCTCGAAGCGGAAGCGGACGAAGCTGCGCATCATCTGCACGCTGAGCGCGAATTTAGCGCTGTCCAGCAGCATCTGGTCGAGTTGGCCGGACTGCTGCGGCGTCGGAAAAATCATCAGCGCGCCAACCACTTCGTCATCGATGGTAAGCGGCTCGATACGCACCGAAAGCCTGAGCCGGTGCTTGCCGTCGTCGACGAACAGCGTCTCGTTCTGGCGCGCTTCGGGCGCACCGCGCGCGACCTTGACGATCTGCCGGTTGAGCGGACCGGCCACGGCCTGCTGCCAGGACGCTGCATCGAAGTGCGCTTCGCTCGGCGAGCGACCGGCGACGATCAGATTGGCGTGGAAATCGATGACCACGACCGGATTGGGTAAGAGCTCGCCGACCTTGTCGGCGAGCGCGGCAACTGCCCCTTCCGACAGCGCCTGCTGCAAAAGCGTGGTGTGCGCCAGCAGGGCACGCTGCAGTCGCTCGCCGGCCTGCTTCTCCTGACGCAGGCGATGCTGCTTCTCCACCGCGATCTCGCCGAGATGCACGATCATGCCGATGAAGGCGATATCCTCGGCGCTCACCTCGGTGATTTCGCGCGAGACCACCGTCAGCACCATCGGCCGGCCGTCCTCGTCGACGCAGTTCATCGGCATGACGAGAACGCTGCGATAGTCGCGCTCGAACGCCTCGCGGCGATAGCCGGGAAACTCCTCGGATACACGCGCGTCCCTGATATAGACGGGCTCGTTGCGATTGAGCGCGACGATCGACGGACTGGTCGCAAGTTCCCAGCGGTCCGGCAATGTACGTTGAATGAGCGTCGGGTCGTGGCGCACGATGACATAGGCGTGGCCATGCGGCGCATCGATGCTCATGATCGAGCCCAGCGTCCATTTGGCATGGCGGCAGGCGGCCAGCACGAGGTCGCGCAGCACGGATTGGAGATCGCCACCCGAATTGATGAGGCTGGCGGCGTCCCGCAAAGAGAGAATTTGCGATTGGTGGTCCACGCCCGGTCTTCCGCCTCGCGAAGAGCCAATTTAAGCCGTCGCGGATATACAAACGCTACACCGCTTCCAAGCGGGGCGCACGCCGATTCTTCCTACGAACCGGAGGAATACCTCTCTGCCGGGCCTTACTAGGCTGGCCTTCCACCAACAGGGCGTGAAAATCATGGAATTGCGAAAAGTCTGCACCTTCATCGAGGAAGTGCATATCGAAGGCGGCAAGGCGGGAGCCAGGCCGGTAACCTCGATCGTTGTCGCGGCCGTCCTGCGCAATCCATGGGCCGGGCGCGGCTTCGTCGAGAATTTGCGGCCGGAGATCGTGGCCATCGCGCCTCGGCTGGGGCACGAGCTTACGCATCGCCTGCTCGGGCTTATGCCGGCAGAGCGTGTCGAGAGCTATGGCAAGGCAGCGGCCGTTGGGGTGGCAGGCGAGATCGAGCACGCGTCGGCCATGATCCACACGCTGCGCTTCGGCAATGTCTTCCGCGACGCGGTCGGCGGCACGACCTATCTCGAATTCTGCAACACGCGCAACGCGCCGGGCGCCCTGCTGTCGCTGCCGATGATGCACAAGAGCGAGAACGGCCGCCGCTCGCATTTCATCACCGCCAATTTCCAGATAGCCGACGGCCCGGCCGCCGACGAGATCGTCGTGGCCATCGGCGCCGCCGACGGCGGCCGCGTCCACCCGCGGATTGCCGACCGTTTTCAGGACATGAAAGAGATGGAGCAGGAGACCGCTGGATAACGTTGTACGCGACACGTTCGCTTTGTTGTTGATGATGTCCGCTTCAGGAACATGCAAAGCCGGCTTCAACGGCCGAGATTGAGGCGCAGAGAAGCCATGTCCGGTCTGGTGGAACCGAATGCTGTCGAAGTCATGAAGCGTGATCTCATGCCGCTTTGCCGTCTGATCACGCCGAATCTCATTGAACTGGCGGTGCTGGCCGGCTCGGAATTGGCCGTCAACGACGAAGAAGCGCTGCGGCAGGGAAGGCGATTGCTTGCGGCCGGGCCGCGGCACTGCTCATCAAGGGCGGACATGCGGCGGGGGCAACATCAACAGACATGCTGTTGACATCCGACGGGGAACCGGTTCGTTTCGACATGCTCCGGCTTGCCGGTTCGATGCGCGGGACGGGCTGCATGCTGGCCAGCGCGATCGCCGCGCATCAGGCCAAGGCGAAGTCGATTGAAAGCAGCGTGCGAGACAGCAAACGATTTGTGTTCGAGCAGTTTTTGAAGAGCTCAATCGAATAACCTGCGGCTGCCCGACTATTCATAGCGCGCGTCCTCGGCTACATGCACTATTGCGGGGTTCCCGCGTTCTTTTGCCGGCGAGATCTGACCGCCTCCAGCAGTTCGCGTTCGCTGGTGTGAGCATTTCGATAAATTGCCACAACCATCACCGCCAGAATTTCGGCGTCCGGGTCCAAGGGATCGAGCCGTTCATCCGCGCAAACCTGATTGAAGACGCGTTCGCAAACAGCCAGATCGAGAGGGCTAAGACAGGTGCGATTGAAACGCTGACGCAGCATTTGAGCGAACCTTTCAGGGTCCGCCGTCCGTGCTTTGCGGCGGGCTTGTATCACTGAAGCTCGAGCGATGGTATTGCTCGCAATCTTATTGCCGTACTAATCAATACATCACGATTATGGTATTGGTATTCCTAGAATCTGGGCGTACTCGCGAGATCTGTATTGCCCGGATGTCATCAGTTGGTAATAGTCTTGCCGCTTGTTTTCCGGTACGTGAAAACCCCGCCGGAAATCCGCCGCCTCTTTTGGGGTTCTGGTGCAGCCGAGTTTGCTGGCGCTGACTTTCAAACTCGCCAGCGAGCATCCGAGCTTTGCCGCAATATCTTTCAAGGGTTCGTTGTTAAAGTACCCATCGAGAATGATCTTCCGGCGAGCTTCTCCTTTCAGCTTTGCGTTCATTTCGTGGTCTCCTCAACTACGCTTTCACGATGCCAGATTCTATACGCATGAGGTTGAAGAGTGTCGTTAGCTCCGCATCCAGAAACTTATCTCGGAATGCATTTCTTACTGCCGCCCAGCATGGGACAGCTTCTGTGGACTCCAGCCCCACCGGTCTTGCCAGATGCCTAGCGCACACCACATGATTGAGGATGGGCGCGGGCATACCGGATTCGGATATGGCACCCTGCGATGGACGCTAAGAAACAGGACGAGGCGCGTGCGCGGCAGTCGCCGGAACGTGATCGACGTCGTTGGCCGCGCGAAGCTCAACCTGACGAAGCAGACTGTGAGGTTGCAACCTCACTTCCGCCGGCGCTCAAACCCTTGCCGTTTTCAACGCGCGAACTGGCGCCGCCGGATCAGTTTGCCGCCTGGCAGGCACTCATGGCACCGCTTGTCGAGGTCAAGTTGGCGGATGACAAATCGCGCGAAGATGGCTTTCCCGCAGACCATGTGACCTGGAACCTCGGCGGCATGCTGATTGTCCAACAGCGCGCGCCGGCGCATAGCTATCTGCGTTCTTCCGCAAAGCTTCGGTCCAGCTCGATCGATCACTGGTATATCGCCTTGCTACGGAATGGCCGGTCGTGGACGGAGGTCGATCGCCGCGTTGCGGAAAACCAGCCAGGCAAATTGGAGATCAGATCGCTTGGCTACCCGTTTCGCGGCAGGACAACGGAATCCGAAAGCCTGTTTGTCTATTTGCCGCGTGATCTGTTCGCCCAGGCGACGGCGACCCTGGACGCAAAGAACAATTCAATTCTGTCCGGCAACTTTGCCAACCTCTTGCTCGACTACGTCAACAGCATCGAAGCCAGGCTGAGCAGTCTCACGGCTGATGATCTGCCTCGTATCGTGCACGCAACACGCAGCATGATCACTGCCTGCCTCTCGCCCCAGGCGGACCAATCGGCAGCCACCGAACAATTGGCGAGCGTCGCGCTGATGGAGCGAGCGCGCCGATACGTCCACAACAATCTGGACGCGGCTCATCTGACCCCGGATTCGATGTGCCGGGCGCTCGGCGTATCGCGCTCTCGTCTCTATCAGTTGTTCGAACCGAGCGGTGGTGTTCTCCACTACATACAAAGTCGCCGACTTCTGGCCGCCCATGTTGCGCTTAGCGATTCGGCGGACAGCCGGCGCATTGCCGATATTGCGGAAGCCGTGGGGTTTAGTTCGGGGGCCAATTTCAGCCGGGCATTCAGCAAGGAATTCGGTTACAGCCCGCGCGAGGTCCGAAGTTCCACGGGGTTGCCCCACCCCACCTCCTCTGTCTCGCCTGCCGAACATGAGAAGGCCCCATCCTTTGAAGGTTGGCTAAAGGCGCTCGGCAGTTGATTCGGGATTGGGCGATGGCTGGGATGGCGCGCTCGAAACAGGCTTGCCGGCCCGCGCAGCCAGTCCCGCCTTACGAATCACAATATTTTGAATCACGTCCGCCGTGCGCTCTTTAGAATGGCCAAATTTGCGGCAATTCCGGTTGTCAACGAACTGTGACTATTAACCATTGTCGATAATACAACGCCAGTCACTGCGGAGCTTACATCGTAACTGCGTCGCACATGCCACTTGTTGAGAACGCGCGTTGAAAGTTTGCCAAGTTCGACAGTCATGCTATTTCCAGACTGGGGGACGCACATTGACACCGCCTATGGAGGTGACACTTGCATCCAAAGGCGTCAGGCGCCGGCAAGGAGAGTAAGGGGGCACCCGCTAGCGTCCCACGTGCCGACGAATCGCTTCTCGCCGACCTCTTGTCGAACACCGCCGATCTCGTGTCGTTCTATGACCGCGACTTCCGCCTGACGCACTACGCAGCCAGTCTCAAAGACATCTACGGAGGCGCAGTGACGCCGGGTGCCGCCATTTGGGAGGTCTACCCTGGCTTCCTCGATGCGAGGTGTCGCGACGAATTTCTTCGTGTGTTCCAGGGCGGCTCTCCGGCAAACATTGAATTGCCGCCATCGTCAGGCGAGGCTCCCCGGTCCGTTTTCGTCTTCGGCTCTGCAAATGGTGTAGGCATCATCGAATCGCGGCAGCATGGCAGGCGGAGTGCGGCGGAGGAGCAGGAACATGTAATTCTGCTCCATCAGGCGACGCACGACGTGCTGACCGGGCTGGAGAACAGGCGGCGTTTCGGCGAGCGGCTGCAGCAGGCGCTGACCGCCGTCGGCGGATCAAAGCCGAAAGCTGCCCTGCTGCAAATCGACCTCGACGACTTCAAGGCGGTCAATGACACGCTCGGCCATGGAGCGGGCGACACGCTCCTTCAACTCGCAGCAGGCCGAATCCGCGACGCGCTGCGGGACGGCGAATCGGCGTATCGGTATGCCGGCGATGAGTTCGCTGTCATCCAATTGGGAAAGGCGCAGCCTGAGGAAGCAGAGCGCCTCGCCGGATCGCTGGTGGATGCGTTCAAGGAGCCGTTCGTCATCAACGGCATTCCCGTCTTCGTCGGCTCGAGCATCGGAATTGCGTTCGGGCCGGAGCACGGGACCGATGGCGAACAGCTGATGAAAGCCGCCGACATTGCTCTTTACGCGGCCAAGACGGATGGGCGCGGTTGCGCTCGAACGTTCAACCGTTCGATGCTGCTCCTGCTCGAGCAACGCGAGAATCTGCGGCGCAGCCTTCGAACGGCGCTGGAACGGGACGAGCTCTACCTTGAATATCAGCCGCTCATTCGGCCGCCTTCGTTGGTGATCGGTTTTGAAGCGCTGCTGCGGTGGCGGCACCCCGAGGTCGGGATCATTCGGCCCGGCGTGTTCATACCGATCGCCGAAGCCGACGGGCTGATGGACGAGATTGGACGATGGGTGATTGAGGAAGCCTGTCGCCAGGCGTTGACCTGGCCTTCCTCGCTTACGGTCGCCGTTAACCTGTCGCCGGCTCAGTTCCTTAGCGGTTCGCTGACCGACACTGTCGCTCAGATCATCGACGCCGTTGGAATCCGGGCCGAGCGGCTTGAGCTTGAGATAACCGAAACGGTACTTCTCGAGAAGACGGTCGACAATATCGATACGTTGAATACGCTGAATGTGCTCGGAATACGAATTTCGCTAGACGATTTCGGCACCTACTATTCGTCGCTGAGCTACCTTAAGAACTTTCCCTTCGACACCTTGAAGATCGATCAGTACTTCATCGCGGACTTGGAGACGGATCTCAAAAGCCAGACGATCGTGCGATCGATCATAAATCTGGCGCACGGCCTGGGAATAAGCGTCACCGCCGAGGGGGTGGAGACGTCAGCCCAGGCGCGGTGGCTGATCAACGAGAATTGCGATTGCCTGCAAGGCAATTTCCTGGGACTGCCGCTCGGAGCCGAGCCAACCAGGGATTTCATCAGGCGGTCGCCGCGGAAGGTGCTGCGGGCAATGGAGGAATCAAATCGGGCGCTTTAGCGCCTTGCACCCTTTGTTAACGATGAAGTCGAGATTTGTAGAAACGTTCGAGGTAGATACCGCGCAATTCTAACGTCAGTGCGAGACTGGTTCATCCAAGGGCCGCAGCGAAGTCTTCCGCCTCGGAGGCTGTCGCCGCATCGGTGCTCGAATACGGATGAATAGGGAGGATGCCGATGGGAGCTGTTCATCACGACCTGACCGGCGAGCCGACCTTCGAGCCGATGATCCAGATCGACATGGAAATGAACGCTTTTGTCTCCACCTGGAGGCACTGCGACTATGTCTCGACCTATATGGCCCGGATGATCGGGCAAAACAGGTCCGATTCGGTCCGCCACTCAAATCTCTTTTCCTCCGCCTTCAACGAATTGCTGGAGGTCGCCTTTCGCACGCGCCATACCGACGGCGAACTGGCATGCAGGGTGTCCCGTCAAGGCGCGACGGACAGGATCGAGCTGACATTTCCATGCGTGCCGGAGGAACGCCGGTTCTACGGGGAAGCCGTGGCGCAGGTCGCGGGGTCCGAAGCCAGGGAGCGATATCTCAACTCCGTATCCGGGGATCTAGCGCCCACTCGGGAGATCCTGCTCCTCGAACTGGGCGTCGACTACGACGCGACACTCAAGGTAGAGGAAGCCGACGGCGATGCGATCAAGCTTGTCGTGGATATTCCGCTTGAGGGCTTATAAAATTGCGCCCCGACAGCCTCCTCCCGCGTTTCAAGGCGCATTACGACGCCAACAATCAGGAGTTCTCCATATCGGGGGTCGTCCGGCCCCAGGCGATCGATGAGCTTGCGCCCAGCATAGCCTTGCTCCGCGATGCGATCGGCCGTGTGCGCGGCGTTCTTTACATCAATGTCAGACGCCTGACGCAGATGAACAACGCTGCATTTCATGCCTTTTCGAGGATCATTCTTGACACCTGCCGCGCTCGACCGGATTTGAAATTCGTCGTCGTCACCTCAAGCGTCGTTGGATGGACGTCACGGAAATTTGGTCACTTGAACGCGATCGAGCCGAACATAGAGGTCGCGGAGTACGACACCCAATTCTATCCGGGGCAGGGCTTCCTCGAGGAAGGCGGCTTCGTTCCCATCCTGCGTACGCAGACAAAGATGACCTGGCGCCACGAGCGCGCAATCTTGCCGCGACACGGCATGAAACCCGGCATCGTCATGGCCGACATCTGTTGCGGGATCGGTGATTTCGCCGTGCTTGTGCAGAAGGAATTCCAGCCATCGCGGATCGTCGCCCTGGACCACTCCATGTCCAGCCTCGCCTATGCCCGACAGGTGATGCGGGAGTTCGATATCCGCGGCATCGAATATACCTATGGCGATGCGTCGGAAATGCTGCTCGACGAAGCGCAGTTCGACTTGGTCACCTGCCGGCATTCCCTTCAGATCTTCAACCGACCCGAACTCATCCTCAAGGAACTCTATCGCATCTGCAAACCGGGCGGCCGGGTCTACATCACCAACGAGAAGAATTCGCATTGCCTTGGCGAGCCTCGCGCCGAAAGCATTCGCTGGACCTACAACGAGGTGGCGAAGCTGTTTGCGCACTTTGAGATGGACGTCGAGCTTGGACCGAAGAGTCGGCGATACCTGGTCGAAGCCGGATTCGAAGATATACGGGTCGAGACCTTCATGGTCACCAACCTGGACGGCGATCCGCAGGACTTCGCCGATGTCATCGCGGCCTGGGCGGATGTCTATGCGGGCGAGATGGCGGCCAGACGCGGCGATGGCCCGGAATTCGTCGCACGGTTCCGGCGGGGCTTTCAGGACCACATTTTCGCTGCGCTTCACCCCAAGGGTTACGCGGGCTGGCCGATCTGGGTGGCCTCGGGGCGAAGACCACAATGAAAGCCGACAATGAGCAGACGCCGCGTTTCGGCCTGCGCTCCTTTCGGGCGAAATTTGTATTGGTCGTTGGCGGCGCCGTGCTGTTCGACCTCCTGCTGAGCGGTGGGCTGGCGCTTTGGAATGTCCAAAAGCTGTCGCGCGATGCAACGTCGGAGGTCGGTGAAGGCCTGACGACCGCGAACCAGGAATACATTCGTTCCTATGCCGACTCGACGGCGTCGAGTGTGGACCTGCTGCTCGATCGGGTTCATGGCGACGTGAAAGCGCTCGCCGGCGTGCTGCAGGCCCAGATCGACGATCCGGCGAGACAGCAACAGGTCGGAACGACGCTTGCGCATGAAGAGCCGGGTTCCGTGAAGGTCGTCTACGACGCGAAGGGGAATTGGGCGCAGAACCTGCCGGGCGCGCCTTCTGTGATCAGCGTCTGGGGCTACCTGCTGAGCGCCGACCACACTCCGCTGCCAGGCGTTCAAAAAGAGATAGAAGACAGTACCGTGATCGATCTCGTCGCGCCGACTCTCATGGCGAGCGGACCGTCCAAGCTGCAGATGTACTATATCGGCCCGAAAGAGCGACCAATCTTCAGGACGGTGCCGTATACGGACCAGGCACAGACCTTCGACCGGCTCTATCCAGGCCATAACAAGGCGGAGTTCTGGGAGTTCTTCTTTCCAGGGATCTATGGGTCCTGGCAGCAATGGGCCAGGGATCCGGCTTCCCGCCCCGTCCCTGACGATATTACCCAGACGGCACCCTACACCGATGCCATCACCGGCAAGCTGATCGTCAGCTTCTTCCACCCGCTATGGACGCGCGATCGCACCGGCATCGCCGGTACGGCGGGGGCGGATATAACCCTCGACCAGCTTGCGGAAGTCGTCGAGCGCGTGAAGATCGCCGATACCGGCTTCGGCTTCCTGACGATGTCGACTGGGAACGTGGTCGCGATCAATCCGTCGGGCCAGGCGATTATCGGCCTGAGGTCATCGAGCGATGCCGGCACGCAGGGCGTAACTGGCCTGGAGAGGTCCCTGCGGGGAAGCACGCAGCCGGCCATCGCGTCGCTGCCCCTGGACCGGAACAATGATGGTGTCATTCAGCACATTACGCTCGACAACAACGGCGAACGCGTTCCCTACATTGTAGTCCTCAAGACATTGAAGCCGACCAATCTATGGAGTTCGGGGCCGATCAAGTCCGAAGCCATGTCGGTCGGCATCGTCGTTCCCGAACGAGAGATCTACGCGTCCCTGTTCGCCGCACAGGAGAGCATTTCGCGCGCGACCAACCGTATCCTGCTCTTTCAGATAGGCGCGATCATCGTTTCGCTTCTGATCGTCTTTGCGGCCGTGCTCGGAATTTCCAAGCGGATCACCGCGGGCCTGAGGGCGCTTGCCAGCGCCGCTCAGCGACTGCAGTCCAAGGATTACTCCGTGCGGGTTAACATTCCAACGCGCGACGAGGTTGGAGCGGCTGGGATTGCGTTCAACCGCATGGCCGAAGAGATCAGCTTTCACACTGAAAACCTCGAGCAGCTCGTCGACGAACGAACCAGAGAACTCGGCGACGCAAATCAGGAGATATCCGCGCTCAACGAAAAGCTGCGCGACGAAAACGTCCGCCTCGGTGCCGAGCTCGCGGTTGCCAGGCACATCCAGATGATGGTTCTGCCGAAGCCAGTCGAACTCGAAGCGATCCCGGGACTGGAGATCGCAGCCTATATGCGGCCAGCGGACGAGGTCGGTGGCGACTACTACGACGTCCTGCAGAACGGATCACGGGTCAAGATCGGCATTGGCGACGTGACAGGCCATGGTCTCGAGAGCGGTGTACTGATGCTGATGGTCCAATCCGTCGCACGCGCGCTGCAGGAGACCAACGAGGGGGATCCGCACCGGTTTCTGGATCGGCTGAACAGAGCGATCTACAAGAACATCGAGCGGACGAAGACCGATAAGCATCTCTCGCTGGCCTTCCTTGACTTCGAGGACGAGCAGGTGACGCTCTCCGGCCAGCACGAGGACGTGCTGGTCATGCGCGCAGATGGGGAAGTCGAGCGCATCGATACGATTGATCTGGGTCTGCCGGTCGGTCTGGAGAATGACATCTCGCCGTTCATTGCCACGCGCGATATCCCATTCGGGAGCGGCGACGTGATCGTGCTGCACACCGACGGCGTGACCGAGGCGGAAGACCAGGAGAGAAAGATGTTCGGGTTCGAGCGCCTCCGCCAGAGCGTGGAAGACCGTCACGGCAGGAGCGCGGAGGAAATCAAAGCCGGTATCATCGAGGATCTGATGGCTCATATCGGCATCCAGAAGATCCACGACGACATTACCCTTGTGATCATAAGGCGCACATAGGAATGACAACGCTGTTCGGTACCCCTGACATTGCAATCGGGATGAAAGAGAGCATCAGTCGGGTGCGGCTGTTCGACGGGCCTCTCGATTTGAGTTGGCGTCATTGTGCCACCACATCTGACTTCATCGCCGATCTTTTCGCGTTGCGCTTTCAGTCGTCCCGCAATGACTACGTGGAGATGCGGCACAGCATCGGGTATCTGGTCAACGAGCTCATTGAAAATGCCGTCAAGTTTCGCGCGCCGGGCGAAATCGTGATCGAGGCGTCGATGGATTCGGACTCCTTCAAGCTCAAAGTCTCGAACGATGTCGACGGCGAGAACGCGTCCGAATTCCAAAGTCTCCTGGCGGACATCACGGTTGGCGACCCCAGGGATCGGCTGATACAGCGAATTGAAGCGAATGCTGCGAACCCCGACGTCGCAGGCTCCGGTCTCGGATTGCTGACGCTGATGAGCGACTATGGCGCACGCTTGGCCTGGATATTCAGCTCCGCCGACGAAAGCGATCGGATTTGCTTGGAAACCTATGCCTCCATTCCGATCTCGCAAACGCAAAACTAGATGAAACGAAGCCACATTATGGAAATCAAGACAGACGACTACCGGGTGTGGGTTGAAGGAAGCGAAATTTTTTTCGACGGCGCGATGCGGCTTGCCAGTTCCGAGGCCGGTGCGCCTGTCACGGCCTTGACGGCCAGCGTTCTTGCCTCGAACCCATCCTCCATCACGCTCAATTTAAAGGACCTTCAGTTTCTCAACTCCTCCGGCATCAATCTGCTGGCGAAATTTACCATCGAGGTGCGCAAGCATCCCGACGTTAGACTCATCGTGCGTGGAACGCCCGACATACCCTGGCAGTCGAAATCATTGCCGAATCTGAAGAAGCTGCATCCTGCTGTAGTGCTTCTGATGGACTAACCCGGTCGTCCGAAAACCGACCAAGGGCCGAAACCAGAGCGCGGTCCCCAGCGAGATATGTACGCCAAGATAAGTAAATGGATGCGAGGCTAACGACAATCCGGCCGCGATCGAAGATGCTTGCAACGGCTCGGCGGGGGCTCGGCACAGGCGGCAGGCGTCCAGGTTGGGGGGATGTGGCGCTGCCTGTGCCGATACGCCGTCGCTGCCCGGTCCAAAGGTGGCGTCATTGAGTAAGCGTGCCAAGTTCAATGGCGGCCGGCTGGAGTTCATTCCGCCGCAGTTAGCGAGTCGGGTCCAGCAGCCTCCCCAAGACGAGGGATGGGTTCACGAGATCGATTTTGACGGTTACCGAACGCAGGTCATCATCGATAAGGGCGGCATACGTCTTTACAGCAAGAACGGCCGCGACTGGACCGCGAAATACTGGGCCATCGCGCTGGCTGTCGATCTGCCATGCCAGGCTGCCATTATCGACGGCGAGGTCATCGTACCAGGTGAGCAGGGCGGCGCCGATTGCGCTGCGCTGGAAGCCGCGATTTGGTACGAGCCGAACCGGCTGGCGTTCGTTGCGTTCGACATCCTCCATCTCGACGGCCGCGATCTGGCCTCCTTGCCCCTGCTGCGGCGCAAGCAGACGCTGTGTCGCCTGGTTGGGGCGGGCCTTGGCAAAGTCCAGTACAGCCAACATTTCGAGGCCAGCGCGCTGGCGATCTCCCACGCCGTCGCGAAGACCAGGCTCGAGAACATTGTCTCGAAGCGCGCCGATGGCCACTACAGGAGCGGACCATCGAGCACATGGCTGAAAGCCAAGTATTTCCAGGAAGCCGATTTCTGAGCATCAACGACCGCTTTTGGGCGCGAAGCGGACATCCGCAAGCTTAGGCATGCTTTGCCAGCCCGGCGATCTTCGGACGATCCGGAGGGCCAGGCGGACTGATTAGCACGGCCGATCTCACGTCTTTAACATCGTCGAACGAAGAAGAGCCTGTATTTGTTCCGGCAGGTCGAGCTCACCGCGCGCCTCGATCTCTAAAAGATATCGGGCCTTGGCAAGACGATCGCCTTCGATGACCGCAGGATAAGCGCAGATAGCTAGCAGCGCCCTCTCCTCCTCTCGGTCGGCTTGGTCATAGTCGCGGCTGCTGCAACCCATTTCGCGGACGGCCTTGCCAAACGCGGCGTATGCTGTCACGTGCGCCTGAATCAATGCCCGCAGTTTGGGCGCTACTCGTTCTCGGTGCGGCTCTGCGTGAGCCGCTGCCGACACCATGGAGGCGAAAATGCCGCTGCTGGAGTGGAAGAGCAAGGCGCGGCGGTTGATACTGGACGTGGCGACTTTCTCCCCTTGATTTGATGGCAAGCCCGGTTGGTGTTCATTGGCATCGTAACATGACGGCTCGCGCATTCATGTCAGGATGGATAGTCCCATTATCTAACTTGGCGCCGCCGCCTCTGGACGCGCTCCCTTCCCGGCTACAGCCCCTGCCGGTCTCGCCAGCGCGCGTTCGCTGCCGCGTACGGCCGATGCGCCGTTCGCATCCCGGCGCCCTGATCGTGGCAGCCCTCAGACACAATCCAGAAACACACCAGAAAAACTCCAGAAATCGTTAAGGCGTAGAATTGAGTGGAGGGTCAGTTCATCGGCTGCTGCACTGCGGCAGCACTTGCTCGGGTTTGCGACAAGGCGATGCAAAGGGTCTCGATCAGCTTGATGGGTGCGTCGCTCGGCATTTTGCTCATCACGGCCGCGGTTGGAGTATCCGACGCAAAGGTGGCGATTACCCGGGCTGAGCGCTGCAGCAATCTCAGCCGTCAAGTTGATGAAGCCCTCGAAACCCATGCCGCAGCAACGCAGGTCGCCGCGGCGAAGGCGCTTCAAAGAAAGGGAAACCGGTACTGCGCCAAGAAGAAGGAGGCGCAGGGAATCCGAATGCTCGCGAACGCTTTGAAGTTGCTTGGAGTGACACCGGTCGATCCGATCGAGTGACACTTAAAAAACCGACCCGCAAAGAAGGAAATGAAACAATGAAAAAGTCCCTCATCTCCGCTCTCGGTCTTGCGTTTGCGCTGACTGTCTCGATGCCGATTCTCGACGTCAGTACTGCCGATGCTGCCACCAAGCCGGCCGCCCCCGCGGCGACCGCAACCACCACCGCGCCGGCCTCAGATGCTATGACGAAGAAAAAGCCAGTCAAAAAGCACGTCGTGAAGGCCTGCAAGGTGACGAAGAAGCACAAGTGCCCAGCGAAGCACAAGAAGCACGCCGCGAAGAAGGCCGCCCCCAAGAAGGCCTACTAAATTCTGCTGTTACAAAGGCCGTCCCAACTCCGGCATTTACGTGGACGGCCTTTTTCTTGCACCCGCCGCCATCCTACACCGCCCGATGCGACCTTGGTGTCCTGGTGCCGCGCGCTGTTCCGTCGTGGCAGCCACGGAGCCTTGCGCTGGTGCGCTCTGGTTGAATGTTGGCCGGCTCTTTTCGTCGGCGAGAACACCGAACTACCCGAGAGTTTGGCTCGCCAGAGCATAGGCCTTCGGCACAGCGGGGCCGCCGGCAACAAAATCGGCGAGACGCTTGCCCAACGACATGGTCAGCACCGTGTCGAAGACCGGCATTGCGGCGTGCGAGAGGAAGGCGGCGAACTCTCCGTTGGCCATATGGGTGTCGACCCGAAGGAAGGACCCCGAATGGTCGGCCACATGCAGCCGGACGATAGCCACGGCGTCGGCATCGTTTTCGGCCACGACCGGCCCCACGACATGGCCCCGCCCGAACGGCCGGCACAGCGCGAAAGCGCTCAGTTGGTTCCCTTTGAAAAGCCCATAGCCGACCGAATGCGCGAACAGCTTTTCAATGAGCGCTGTTCGCCTCACGCCAAATCCCGCCGCGTCGAGCGCGATCGCTGACGGAATATCGCTTGTGTCCAAAGTCCGGATATCGCCGCGCGGCTCCGCCGGACGGCCCGTTGCCGGCACGCGGGCGACGCCCTGGCATTGATAAACGGTCTTCTCCGGCTGGAAGTCGAGCGAGAGATAAAGCCGCCGAGCAGCACGCGTCGCGTTGAGACGCAGATCGCGCCCGGGGATCCTGTCGAAGACCCGCTTCATCAGCCATTGCGCCGCCCCCTGTGTCTGAAGGCGCGGCGAGGTGATGACCATACCGACGGTCGCGAAACCGGCGCCATGCCCGAACCACATGGCCGAACCCAGAACCCGGCCGATCTCGTCGAGCGCCACGAAGCCCTGTCCCGTTTCGCGCAGGAATTGCCAGTCCTCAGCCCGATGCGGCCAACCCACTGATAGCGAGAGCGCGTGCAACCGGTCCAGTTCGACACCCTCGATGTCGGCGATCCGCATTGAAAAGGCATCGATTTTCAAGCTTCCGGACAGCTTCAATTTCATGCCTCTGAAAGGTCGCGAAAAGGGTGACATATAATGGCCGCCCTGCCCCTGCCAACGCTAGACAACCATACCGGTACGATTTGCTTGAAAGCCACGCACCAACGCAAGATTCAACTGAAACACTTCCGCTTTCGGCATGCAATCGCGAAAGAAGGCGCACATCCTCGCCGGAATTGTTGCAGCATACGGTCGACGGCACCAATCCCGGCGCACCCAGATGCTTTGAGGGCTGGAAATGGACGTCTTCGACATCCTCGACCGTCTCGTCGCCTTTCCATCGGTTGCCGGCAAGCCGAACGGCGACATCGCAGGGTGGATCGGGGCCTACCTCGCGGGATACGGAATAAAGGTCACCCTGCTTCCAGGGCCGGAAGGCGACCGCTCCAATCTTTTCGCAACGATCGGCCCTGCCCACGTCCCGGGCTACATCCTGTCCGGCCACATGGACGTCGTTCCCGCTGGCGAGCCGCAATGGACCTCTGCTCCTTTCACGTTGCGGCGGGAGGGCGAGCGGCTCTATGGACGCGGCACCACCGACATGAAGGGATTTCTTGCCGCCGCGCTCGCGGCCGTACCTCATATGGCCGGGCAGCGCCTCGCCAGACCGATCCACCTTGCCTTCTCCTACGACGAGGAGGTAGGTTGCCGCGGCGTGCCGCATCTGATCGCGCGCCTTCACGAACTATGCGCCAAGCCACTCGGCGTCATCGTCGGCGAGCCGAGCGGCATGCGCGCCGTGCGCGGCCACAAGGGCAAGGCGGCCGCCCGCGTGACCATCCACGGGCGCACCGGCCATTCCTCACGGCCCGATCTCGGGCTCAACGCGATCCACGCCATGGCCGATGTGCTGAGCGCGGCCGTCAGCGAAGCCGAGCGGCTGACGCACGGTCCGTTCGATTCTGCCTTCGAGCCGACCTATTCCTCGCTGCAGGCGGGTGTGATTGCAGGTGGACAGTCGGTCAACATCATTCCCGATATCTGCACTCTGGATCTGGAGGCGCGCGCCATTCCCGGTGTCGACCCAGCCAGCCTGCTTGCGCTCGTCAAAGCCAGGGCCGAGGCCATTGCGGCAGACGGCTTTAAGATCGAATGGACGCCGATCAGCGCCTATCCCGCGCTATCGCTACTGCAGGACGCAACACTGGCGGCACTGCTGCCTGAGTTGACCGGCGAAGCAACACTTGCCGCCGTCAGCTACGGCACGGAAGCCGGGCTCTACCAGGCCGCCGGACTCGACGCGATCATTTGCGGCCCCGGCGACATCGGCCGCGCCCACAAGCCGGACGAATACATTCTCGCCAGCGAACTCACCTCCTGCCAGCGGATGATCGAGGCGCTTGGCGCCCATTGCGCGGCCTGAAGGGGAACCGTAATGACGTTCCTGTTCAATTCCGATGCGCGGCGCGGCGCGGTCTTCGCCGAGGCCTTCGCCAAGGAATTGCCCGATCTCCCCTTCGCCATGGACGCCACGACCGTCGATCCCGACGCCGTACGCTATCTCATCACCTGGACCGCACCAGAAGACCTCGCGCGCTACAGGAACCTGGAGATCCTGTTTTCCATTGGCGCCGGCGTCGACCAGTTCCGCCTCGATACCTTCCCGGAGCAAGTGAAGATCGTGCGCATGGTCGAGGAAGGCATCGTGCGCATGATGCAGGAATATGTGACGCTGGCCGTGCTCGCGCTCCACCGTAACCTGCCGGCCTATCTTGCTCGGCAGCGCGCCGGCCAATGGCGCGAAATCCCGCAGCTCCAAGCCGGGTCGCGCCGCATCGGCGTGCTCGGCCTCGGGCAACTCGGCCAGGCTGTCCTCGACCGGCTGAAGCCCTTCGGCTTCCCCCTCGCCGGCTGGAGCCGCTCGCCGCGGCGGATTGACGGCGTGACGTGCCATCATGGTGAGCCCGGGCTGGAGCAGATGCTCGCGACCAGCGACATACTGGTCTGCCTGCTGCCGCTGACAGAGGATACGCGCGGCTTCCTCGATGCCGGCCTGTTCGCGAAACTGCCCGAAGGCGCAGCGCTCGTTCACACGGGCCGGGGGCCGCAGCTCGACCACGCCGCGCTCGTCGCTGCACTCGACCGCGACCACCTTTCAGCGGCGATGATCGACGTCACCGATCCCGAACCGCTGTCCGCGGGGCATCAATTCTGGTCGCACCCGAAGGTCATCCTGACCCCGCATATCGCGAGCGTCACCCAGCCCGCGACCGCCGCGCGCGCCGTCATCGACAACATCAGGCGCCACCGCGCCGGGCTCGATCCCATCGGGCTCGTCGACCGGTCGCGCGGTTATTGAAATCCAACCAGAAAGGCCATCCTTTGTCCCTGCTCAAAACCGTCGACACCAACCCAGCCTTCCCGCCGCGCGAATCCAGGGCCTTGCCCGAGCGGCTGATTGCCGGTGACCCCGCCTTCAAGACCTGGGCACAGGACGTCGCCAAGGACGACCTCGTCCATACCGGCGTCTGGGAGGCGACCCCGGGCGAGACGCGCTCCATCAAGGGTGAGACTTTCGAGTTCTGCCACATCCTCGCCGGCGTGATTGAAATCACGCCCGATGGTGGCGAGGCAATGACCTACCGCGCCGGCGACAGCTTCGTGATGAAGCCTGGCTTCACCGGTGTCTGGAAGACCATTGAAACAGTGCGCAAGATCTACGTCACCGTGGGATGACGGGATCCGAGCGAGGCGCTGACCCTCGCGGAAGATTTTGCCGTCCCTCGCATTCGGCACGCAACATTCGTCGGCGGCGGGTCATCGAACAGCGCATGCTGCGCGCCAGCCCGCGTTAGGCTCAGGCAGATGCTGCTGAGTGATTGCCCATGAGCCTGAGCTTCAATCCGGACACGGTCCCCCTCCCCATTGGCCATTTCGTCGGCGGAGAGCTGATCACGGCCGAGGGGGCGATCGAGATGCGGCGCCCGTCCGACGGCAAGGCTTATGCCGCCTGTCCAGTGGCAGACCTTGATATTGTCGATCGGGCGGTGGAAAGCGCCAGGGCGGCGCTGAAGGCCAGCAACTGGGGCGGCGTTCGGCCGCGCGAGCGCACCAGGGCGCTCCAGACCTGGGCCGACCTGATCGAGGCGGAAGCCGAAACGCTAGCGAAAATCGAGGCGCTGTGCTCGACGCGGCCCGTCGGCCAGCTTGTCGCCGGCGACATTGCCATAACCGCCGAGCAGATCCGCTTTTTTGCCGAGTTCGCCGACAAGGAGGGCAGCGGGCTTGTGCCCACCGACGATGCCACCCTTGGCATGATCATGAGCGAGCCCTATGGCGTGGTCGGCGCGATCACGCCCTGGAATTTTCCCATCTCGATGGCCGGATGGAAGCTTGGCCCGGCGCTCGCCGCCGGCAATGCGGTCGTGCTGAAGCCATCTGAAATGACGCCGTTTTCGGCTGTCTATATGGCGCAGCTCGCCGTCAGGGCCGGCCTGCCGGCCGGGCTGATCAACGTGGTGCTCGGCGACGGTCCGATGACCGGCACGGCGCTGACCGGCCATCCCGAGATCGCCAAGGTCTCATTCACCGGCTCAACTCGCGCCGGTGCGGCGATCATGGAGAATGTCGCCCGCACCGGCGTCAAGCCGATGACGCTGGAACTCGGCGGCAAGAGCCCGCAGATCGTCTTTGCCGATGCCGATCTCGACAAGGCGGCGACGGCGATCGCTGGCAGCGTCACCTTCAACGCCGGCCAGGCCTGTGTCGCCGGCACGCGCCTGATCGTCGAGAGGAGCGTGGCCGACAGGCTGACGGCCGCCATCGTGGATAAGATGAAAGCGGTGCGGCCCAGCCCGACTTGGGACGAGGCGACGCAGTATTCGCCTGTTATCTCGGAACGGCAGCGGGCGCGTGTCGATAGCATCGTGCGGGCCGCGATCGAGGCCGGCGGCGAATGCCTGACCGGCGGCGGCGCCATGGACAATCCCGGCTATTTCTACGAGCCAACGCTGATCGCCAATGTCGACCAGGCCAATCCGGCGATCGTCGAGGAGATCTTCGGCCCGGTCCTGACTGTCCAGACCTTCGAGACCGAGGACGAGGCGCTGGCATTGTCCAGCCATCCGACCTACGGACTGGCTTCCGGCCTGTTCACTTCCGACCTGTCCCGTACGATCCGCTTGGCACGCAGGCTCGAAGCGGGCACGGTCTGGGTCAACCGTTACAGCCGCTCGCGGGACCATATTCTGCCCACCGGCGGCTACAAGCGCTCCGGCATCGGCAAGGACCTTGGCCGCGAAGCCTATCTCGCCAATCGCAGGACCAAGAGCGTCCTGATCAGCCTGTGAAGAGATGCCGATGAAATCCTACTCGATCGCCCTGATCCCCGGTGACGGCATCGGCCGCGTTGTGACCGCCGCCGCCTGGACGGTGCTGGAAGGCGGCGGCCAAACAGTCCGGCTTTGCCCTGACCGGAACCGAATTTCCCTGGTCCTGCCGCTTCTTCAAGGAGACAGGCCGCATGATGCCCGAGGACGGCATCGAGACCTTGCGCGGCTTCGACGCCATCCTTCTCGGCGCGGTCGGCTGGCCGGCGGAGGTGCCGGATTCCGTCTCGCTCCACGGCCTGCTGCTGCCGATCCGCAAGGCGTTCGTGCAATACGCCAACGTCCGGCCTCACCGCCTGCTGCCTGGCGTCACGGGCCCGCTGCGGGCGGAAGGCTTCGACATCCTGTGCATCCGCGAGAACACCGAAGGGGAATATTCCGGCGCCGGCGGGCGCGTGCACCAAGGCACGCGGGACGAGGTCGCCGTGGAGACCTCGATCTTCACCCGGGCGGGCGTCGAGCGCATCCTGCGCTTCGGCTTCGAGCGGGCGCGGTCACGGCGAGGCAAACTGGCCTCGGTCACCAAGTCCAACGCGCAGAAACATTCGATGGTCTTCTGGGATGAGATCACGAGGAAGCTGGCACCAGATTATCCGGACGTCGAAGTGACCAGCTATCACGTCGATGCGCTTGCTGCGCGCATGATCATGGCGCCGGAAAGCCTCGATGTGGTCGTCGCCTCCAACCTGTTCGGCGACATCCTGACCGACATCGGCGCGGCGATCCAGGGCGGATTGGGCTACGCCGCCTCGGCCAACATCAACCCCGACCGATCGGCGCCATCCATGTTCGAGCCGGTGCACGGCTCCGCGCCCGACATCGCCCATCTCGGCATCGCCAATCCAATCGCTACCATCTGGTCCGGCGCCATGATGCTCGATCATCTCGGTGAAAAGGCTGCCGCCGGCCGCGTCATGAAGGCTCTCGAAGCGACAACTGCCGGAGGCATTGGAACCACCCCCGGCAAGGATCGCACGGAAGCCATCACGGCCGCCGTCGCCGCGGCTCTCAATTGATTTGCAAGGTCGTTTCCGATGAAAAACCTGAAGGACGAAAGCCTCTTCCGCGAAGCCGGCCTGATCGGCGGCGAATGGATCGCTGCCGGCTCCGGCAAGATGGTCGATGTCGTCGATCCGGCAACCCAGGCCGTGATCGGCACGGTGCCCGATATGGCCGGTGCCGACACACACGCAGCGATAGAGGCCGCGGCTTCGGCCTATCGCGTGTGGAAAAAGAAGACCAACGCCGAACGCGCTCGTCTGCTGGAGGCCTGGCATGACCTGATGCTTGCGCATCTTGACGATCTAGCGCTGATCCTGACCACGGAACAGGGCAAGCCGCTGGACGAGGCCAGAGGCGAGATCCGTTATGGTGCGTCCTTCGTCAAATGGTTCGCCGAGGAAGCGCGCCGCATCAACGGCCATACCATCCCCTCGCCCACATCCGACCGCCGCATCATCGTCCTGAAGGAGCCGGTCGGCGTCTGCGGCATCATCACGCCGTGGAATTTTCCCAACGCGATGATCACGCGCAAGGTCGCGCCGGCGCTCGCCGCCGGCTGCACGGTGGTGATCAAGCCGTCCGAGTTCACGCCCTATTCGGCGCTGGCGCTCGGCGTGCTCGCCGAGCGGGCCGGCATCCCTGCCGGCGTCATCAATATCGTTACCGGCATGCCGTCCGAAATCGGCAACGAGATCATGGCGAACGAGACCGTTCGCAAGATCTCCTTCACCGGCTCCACGCGGGTCGGTTCGCTGCTGATGCGCGGCGCGGCCGACAGCGTCAAGCGGCTCAGCCTCGAACTCGGCGGCAACGCGCCTTTCATCGTCTTCGACGACGCCGATCTCGACCTCGCCGTCGAGGGCGCGCTTGTCTCGAAGTTCCGCAACGGCGGCCAGACCTGCGTCTGCGCGAACCGTATCCTTGTCCAGGCCGGCGTCTATGACGCGTTCGCAGCGAAGCTCACGGCTCGAGTCAACGCCATGACGGTGGGGCCAGGCACGCAGCCCGGCGTCGCCATCGGGCCGATGATCAATATGGCGGCGGTCGAGAAGATCAACCGCCACGTCGAGGATGCGCTCACCAAAGGCGCGGCGATCGTCACGCAGAAGCCTGCGCTGCCCGACGGCCCTCAATATGTCGCACCGTTGGTGCTGATCGGCGCCACAAAAGACATGCAGCTTGCCGGCGAGGAAACCTTCGGCCCGGTCGCGCCGCTTTTCCGTTTCGAGACGGAAGAAGAGGCTATCGCGCTCGCTAACGGCACACCCTACGGCCTTGCGTCCTACTTCTACACCGAGAATCTGAAGCGCGCCTGGCGCGTCGGCGAGGCGCTGGAGTTCGGCATGGTCGGGCTCAACACCGGCGCGGTGTCGATGGAGGTGGCGCCCTTCGGCGGCGTCAAGCAGTCCGGCCTCGGGCGCGAGGGCGCGCAGGCCGGCATCGAGGAATATCTCGAGATGAAGAGCTTTCACATGGGCGGGCTGGGCTGACCCCCCAATCACTGGATCCGGTCGAGCGCCTTGTAGTAGAGGCCGACCATCGGCAGGAACCAAGGCTTGCCGGAATAACCCGGAATGGAAGGCCACTCGAGCCCCTTGAGCGGGTTGCGGTCCTCGCGGCCTAGAATGGCATCGGCCATGATCATGCCGAGATGGGTCGAAAGCTGCGCGCCATGGCCGGAATAGCCCATCGCGTACCAGACCCCATCATGATAGCCGGCGCGCGGAAAGCGGTCCTTGGTCATATCGACCAGGCCGCCCCAGCAATAGTCGATCTCGACCCTGGCGAGTTGCGGGAAGATAGCCGCAAGGCTTGCCCGCAAAATCTGTCCGCTCCTGGCGTCGGAGCGCTGGTCGGACGTCGCCGAGAAGCGTGCGCGACCGCCGAAGATCAGCCGCTTGTCCGGCGACAGCCGGAAGTAGTTGCCGATGTTCATCGAGGTCACACATGTCCGGTTGCCCGGCATGGTGGCGGTGATCTCGGCGTCGCTGAGCGGCCGCGTGGCGATGATGAAGCTGCCGACCGAGATGAGCCTGCGGCGGAAATAGCCGAAATTCGGCGTGGTGTAGGCGCCGGTCGCCACCAGCACATTGTCGGCGCTGATCCGGCCACGCGACGTGGTCAGTTCATGCCGGTTGCCTGCCTGCTTGTGGTCGGTCACCCTGGTGTTCTCGTGGATGACGGCGCCATGGCGTGCCGCGGCCGTGGCGAGACCCGCCACATAACGGCCCATATGCATCATGGCGCTCTTCTTCGACAGCATCGCGCCATGGAAGGGCGAGCCGACCTCGGATTTGAGATCGGCCGCCGACAGCAGCGCCGTGTCCGGATCCACCTCGGCATGGATGGCTTCGAAGTTGCGAGCGATTGCTTCGAAATGCTGCGGCTTGGAGGCGAGCTTCAGCTTGCCGGCGCGGCGGAAGTTGCAGTCTATGCCTTCCTCGGCGACCAGCGCCTCGATGGTATCGACGGACGAGTCCAGCGCCCGGTAGAGCGTGATCGCGCGCTCCTTGCCGAGCTCCGCCTTGGCCGAAAGATAGCTGTGGGCAAGGCCGTTGTTCAGGTGTCCGCCATTGCGCCCGGATGCGCCCCAGCCCACCCGCTCCGCTTCCAGCACGACCACTTTGGCGCCGGCCTTGGCCAGTTGGCGCGCGGCGGCAAGACCGGTGAAGCCGCCGCCGATGATGGCGGCGTCGAAATGCCCTTCGACGGGGCCTTGCGCCGCACCGGAAAAGACCGGAGCGGTATCGTGCCAATAGGAGACCAGCTTCATCGGCAATCCGCCCGTTTCAAAGCCCGACCACGCCCGGAAGACCTGAAATGTCCGATATCTCGACATAGCCATAGTACGGGTTGGCCGGTTCGTGGCCGCGATTGACCCAGACCTTGTTCTTGATGCCGAGATCGTGTGCCGACATCAGGTCGTAGCGGAAAGAGGACGAGCAGTGAAGAACGTCCTCCGGGCCGCAACCCAAATTGTCGAACATATATTCGAAGGCCTTGAAACGGGGCTTGTAGGCCTGCGCCTGCTCGGCCGTGTAGACGGTGTGGAACGGCGCGCCGAGCTTCTCGACGTTGGACATGATCTGTGCGTTCATGGCATTGGACAGGATGACCAGCGGAATTTCCTTGGCAACCTTCGCCAGACCCTCAGGAACGTCCGCGTGCGGTCCCCAGGTCGGGACACGCTCATATATCATTTTGGCGTCGTCGGGGCTGAAGGCGACACCGTTGCGCTTGCAGGCGCGCTCGAGCGCGTTGTGGATGACGTCGGCATAAGGCTTCCAGTCGCCGAGGATCTCGTCGAGCCGATAGGCGGCGAAATTCTTGATGAATTCCTGCATGCGCGGTTCATCGAGCCGGCTGCCATAAAGATCGCGCGCCGCTTCCGCCATCTGGAAAAAGGTCAACGTGCCATAGCAGTCGAAGGTGATGTATTTGGGCCTGAAAGGAGCCATGTCCGTCGATCTCCGGTGGAAGCAAACCCGCTTTGGGATGCATTTCATCATAGGCCGGTGGGCAGCGAGCCACTTGACCGAAATGGGCCTCCAGAAAGCAGAAAGTACCGTATCAGCTGCCCGGTTTGGCACGCTGTTGCATCCTGAAGGCCAATGAAAGCGCCTTCCGCAACCTGAAACGCATCCGCTGCGGCTGTCGCCAGCAGAAGATGCGGCGCACACCCCGCGCAAAGGCGAAAGATATCGCAGAGACCGAGACCTTCAGACGATCTGCGGCGCGTCGATGACCGAGACTTGCGCGCAGACGGAAGGATGCCTCATGCAGCAGAGCGAGATCGAAATCCGGGACTTCGGGCCGGACCATATAGAGGGCGCAGTGGCGCTTTCGCGTCAGGAGAACTGGCCGCATCGCCCGCAGGACTGGCAGATGGCGCTGCAGCTTTCTCGCGGCGCGGTTGCGCTCGACGACGAGGGCCGGGTTGCCGGCACCATCCTGGTGACGCCCTACGGCATGGACTGCGCCACGATCAACATGGTGATCGTCGACAAGAACGCGCGCGGCAAGGGGCTCGGGCGCAAGCTCATGGAACAAGCCTTCACCCTTGCCGGCAACCGTCCGCTGCGGCTGGTCGCGACGGCGGTCGGCATGCCTCTCTATGAGAAGCTGGGCTTCGTGCCCGCCGGCACCATCCTGCAGCACCAAGGCAAGGTTGCGGAGCTTGGCTTACCCGAAGGCGTGGAAGCCGCGAGCGCCGACGATCTTCCGGAAATCAAGGCACTGGACCGTGACGCTTACGGTGCCGACCGCGAAGCTCTGATCGATGCGCTGGCGCAGCGGGGGCAATTCGCGGTCATCCGCCGCAATGGCGCCATCGAGGGCTATGCGGCAATCCGGCCGTTCGGACGCGGCGAGGTGATCGGTCCGGTCATCGCGGCAGGTGCCGAGGCCGCCAAAGCCCTGATCAGCTTCTTCGCCGCGCAGCGCGCCGGCGCCTTCCTGCGCGTGGATACGGGCAGTATGACCGGCATCGCCTCCTGGCTGACAGAAGTCGGCCTCGCCCATGTCGGCGGCGGCGTGGCCATGGATCGCCCGGCCAGGAAGGCATCGGAACAGGCCAGGCCAAAAGTTTACGCCCTCGCCAACCAGGCGCTCGGCTAGAGCCGGATGATTTCGGATCGAGTCGATCCGAAATCTGAATCCGGGTCTAAATCAAGGAGATAGAGCATGATGTCGCCCGAAAACCGCTTAACACTTTTCGGCATCATGCTCTGGGGAGGACAACAATGCTTGCCAATTCATTGATCGAACTCGACCGCGCCCATCTCATCCATCCGGTCTCTTCATACCGCGGCCACGAGGCGCTCGGCGTGCGCGTGCTGAAGTCGGCGAAGGGCGCGACTGTGACCGACGCATCCGGCAAGCAGCTCGTCGATGGCTTCGCGGGTTTGTGGTGCGTCAATGCCGGCTACGGCCATGACAGCATCGTCGAGGCGGCGGCCCGCCAGATGCGCGAGCTTCCCTATGCCACCGCCTATTTCGGCCTCGGCTCCGAGCCGGCCATCCGTCTCGCCTCGGAACTGGCCGAGCGCGCGCCGGGCGATCTCAATCACGTCTACTTCACGCTGGGCGGGTCTGACGCCGTCGACAGCACGATCCGTTTCGTCCGCTACTACTGGAATGCCAGGGGCGAGCCGAAACGCGACCAGTTCATTTCTATCGAACAGGGCTACCACGGGTCGTCAGTGGTCGGCGCAGGCCTGACCGCCCTGCCCGCCTTTCACGCCGGTTTCGGCATTCCCTTCGAATGGCAGCACAAGATCCCCTCGCCCTATCCCTATCGCAACCCTGTCGGTGAGGACGGCAACGCGATCACCGCCGCATCGCTCGCGGCGCTGAAGGCAAAAATCGAGGAGATCGGACCGGATCGCGTCGCCGCCTTCTATGCCGAACCAATCCAGGGTTCGGGCGGCGTCATCGTTCCACCGACGGGCTGGATCAAGGCGATGCGCGAGCTCTGCAAGGAGCACGGTATCCTGTTCATCGCCGACGAAGTGATCACCGGCTTCGGTCGCACAGGCCCCCTGTTCGCCTGTGACGAGGAGGACATCGTTCCCGACTTCATGACGACCGCGAAAGGCCTGACCTCAGGCTATGTTCCTATGGGCGCCGTGTTCATGACCGATCATGTCTACAACGTCATCGCCGATGGCGCGGGTACTTCTGCGGTCGGCCACGGCTACACCTACTCGGCCCATCCCGTCAGCGCCGCCGTCGCGCTCGAAGTGTTGAAGCTCTACGAAGACGGCCTTCTAGAGAATGGCATCAAGGCCGGCGCCCGCCTGATGGAGGGATTGGCAAGCCTGAGCGACCATCCTCTCGTCGGCGATGTACGCGGTCGCGGCATGCTTGCCGCGATCGAACTGGTGGTCGACAAAAAGAAGAAGACACCGCTTCCCGCATCGGCCATGCCTGCGCGACGCGTCTTCGACAGGGCGTGGGACAACGGTCTCATCATCCGTGCCTTTGCCAACGGGGTTCTCGGCTATGCTCCCCCGCTCTGCTGCACCAACGACGACATCGATGCGATCATCGAGCGCACGCGCCGGACGCTCGACCAGACGCTGGACGATGCCGATGTCCGCAAGGCCCTAGCATGACGGGCGACGAATACCGCGTGTTTCGAAATAGCGCCGGGGCAGACGATTTCGCAATTTTGTGCCGCCCCCTCACGCCTTTTCGGCGAATTCAGCGCGGGGGAAGTGCCAGACTGCTCTTAAGACAAGGCCAGAAGGCTCAAATTTTCGGGCTTTTGAAGAGGCCGATGCCCCGGACAGAACGGAATTTTGTTCTGTTCAGCACCATGCAATTCGGCCGCGCGCAGAGGAGAGCCAGTCTTGGCCAGGGGCTTTAGCGAATTCAAATACATGACCTTCGACGTCGTCGGCACCCTGATCGACTTCGAAGGCGGCATAACGACCTGCCTGGCCGGGATTGCCGCCGACGCTGGCGTTTCCATCGATGACGAAGCCGCGCTGGCCCTTTATCGGCAGGCCCGCTACATGCCCGATGCGGGGCTGTTTCCTGACGATCTCGTGCGTGTCTACATGGTCATCGCGCCGCAACTCGGCCTGCCGGCCGAGGAGAAATATGGCGTCCGGCTGCGGGACTCTGCAAGCGCCTGGCAAAGCTTCCCCGACAGCGCGGCGGCATTGGCCGAGCTTGCGAAATTCCACAAGCTGATTGCCATGACCAATGCCCGGCGCTGGGCGCTCGGTCATTTCGAGAGGCAGCTCGGATCGCCCTTCTTCGCCACCTTCACGGCCGACGATACCGGCACGGAGAAACCGGATCCGGCCTTTTTCCAGAAGGTCTTCGATTTCGTCGCCTCAAGGGGCGATAGCAAGGACGACATCCTGCACGTCGCGCAAAGCCAGTATCACGACATCGGCATATCCCGCGCGCTTGGCGTGACCAATTGCTGGATCGAACGCCGACACGCCCAGAAGGGCTATGGCGGCACAATCGAGCCCGAGCGCTTCACCGTACCAGACCACCACTTCACCTCGATGGCCTCCCTTGTAGCGGCCGTCCGGGAAAGCCTGAAGGAACGAGCCTGAGCCAAAGCCCGGAAAGCCGCAGCAAGACGAGCATCCCGACCAAACAAACAGAAAGGGGAATAACATGACCGACAAGATCACGAACTGGACCAGCGCAGACGATGCCATGGTCGAAAATGCCATTCGGCGGGGCGCGAGCCGCCGCGAACTTCTCAAGATGCTGTTGGCCGGCGGCGCCGCGGTTGCCGCGGGCAGCCTGGTGCTCGGCCGCGCCACCAATGCCGTCGCCGCCACGCCGGTTTCCGGCGGAAATTTCAAAGCCGCCGGCTGGTCGTCATCGACCGCCGACACGCTTGATCCGGCAAAGGCGTCACTCTCCACCGACTATGTCCGCTGCTGCTCGCTCTACAACCGCCTGACCTTCCTCGACAAGGATGGCGTCACGCAGATGGAGCTGGCCGAAAGCTTCGACAGCAAGGACGCCAAGACCTGGACCGTGAAGCTGCGCAAGGGCGTCACCTTCCACGACGGCAAGGACCTCACCGCCGAAGACGTGGTCTTCTCACTGAAGCGCCATCTCGACAAAGCGGTCGGCTCCAAGGTCGCCAAGATCGCAGCGCAGATGACCGGCTTCAAGGCGGTCGACAAGTCGACCGTGGAAATCACACTCGCCGACCCGAATGCCGACCTCCCGACCATCCTGGCGCTGCACCATTTCATGATCGTCCAGGACGGCACTACCGACTTCTCCAAGGGCAATGGCACCGGCGCCTTCGTGCTGCAAACGTTCGAACCGGGCGTGCGTTCGGTGGTCACCAAGAACAAGAACTATTGGAAGTCGGGCAAGCCCTATCTCGACTCCTTCGAGTTCATCGCCATCAGCGACGACAGCGCCCGCGTCAACGCCCTGCTTTCCGGTGACATCAATTTTGCGGCTTCGATCAATCCGCGCGCGATGAAGCTCATCGGCGGCCAGCAGGGCTTCGAATTGTCGAAATCGACTTCGGGCAACTACACCGACCTCAACATCCGGCTCGACATGGATCCGGGCAGCAAGGCCGACTTCGTTGCCGGTATGAAGTATCTCGTCAACCGCGAGCAGATCGTCAAATCGGCATTGCGCGGCCTCGGCGAGATCGGCAACGACCAACCCGTCTCGCCGGCGAATATCTTCCACAATCCTGACGTCAAGCCGAAGGCTTTCGACCCGGACAAGGCGAAGTTCCACTTCCAGAAAGCCGGCCTGCTCGGCCAGTCCATCCCGGTGATCGCTTCCGACGCCGCCACCTCGTCGATCGACATGGCGGTGATCATCCAGGCCGCCGGCGCCGATATCGGTATGAAGCTCGACGTCCAGCGCGTCCCGGCCGACGGCTACTGGGACAATTACTGGCTCAAGGCGCCAATCCATTTCGGCAACATCAATCCGCGCCCGACGCCGGATATCCTGTTCTCGCTCCTCTACGCTTCCAACGCGCCGTGGAACGAAAGCCAGTACAAGTCCGAGAAGTTCGACAAGATGCTCATCGAGGCGCGCGGCTCGCTCGACCAGGCCAAGCGCAAGGAGATCTACGGCCAGATGCAGGCTATGGTCTCCGAGGAGGCCGGCACCATCATCCCGGCCTACATTTCCAACGTGGATGCCCTCTCCAGCAAGGTGAAGGGTTTGGAAGCGAACCCGCTCGGTGGCATGATGGGCTACGCAATGGCGGAATATCTCTGGCTCGAAGCCTGAGAGAAGCCAGCCGGGGGCCGTTCAGCCAGCCCCCGGCACTTCATTGCGCAAGATCGCTTGGCCGAACAACCGCAGGGAGCGCTTCCATGAAGTCTGGGGTTCCGAACCTCGTGATGAAGCGGCTGGGTATCGCGGCCGTCACGCTTTTGATCGTGCTGTTCGCGGTGTTCTTCGCCACCAGCATGCTGCCCGGCGACACCGCATCGATCCTGCTCGGCCAGGCGGCGACTCCGGAAGCGGTCGCCGGCCTGCGCGAGGCCATGCATCTCAACGATCCAGCGATCCTGCGCTTCCTGCTCTGGCTTGTCGGCCTGCTCCATGGCGACCTCGGCACCTCCTATGCCAACCAGATGCCGGTCGCGGCGCTGATCGGCGGGCGTCTGGTCAACACCATGAAGCTCGCCGGCATCACCACGCTGCTCTCGGTGCCACTGGCGCTGACGCTCGGCATCACCGCCGCCATGCTGCGCGGCTCTGTCTACGACCGCGCCATCACCATTCTTTCGATCGGTGTCATCTCCGTGCCGGAATTCATGGTCGCGACCCTCGCTGTCCTGCTCTTCGCCGTCTATCTCAAATGGCTGCCGGCGCTGTCCTCGGTCAACGAGGCGCATTCGCTGACCGACCTCGTGCGCATCTATGCGATGCCGGTGATCACGCTCACGTTCGTCATCTCCGCGCAAATGATCCGCATGACCCGCGCCGCGGTGATCGAGACGCTCTCCACGCCTTATGTCGAGATGGCGCTTCTGAAAGGCGCCTCGCGCAGCCGCATGGTGCTGAGGCACGCGCTCCCCAATGCGCTCGGGCCGATCGTCAACGCGGTCGCGCTCTCGCTGTCCTATCTGGTCGGCGGCGTCATCATCGTCGAGACGATCTTCAACTATCCCGGCATCGCGAAGCTGATGGTCGATGCCGTCGCCACCCGCGACCTGCCGCTGATCCAGAGCTGCGCGATGATCTTCTGCCTCGGCTACCTCTTCCTCATAACCGCCGCCGACGTCGTCGCCATCATGTCCAACCCGAGGCTCAGATGACGATAGCGCGCGCGACAATCTCCCGACGGTCGTTCCTGGGCCACAGCTACAGCCTCGTGGGCGTCGTGGCCGCTTTGGTCATCCTGGCTTGGACGCTCGTCGCGATCCTCGCGCCCTACATCATTCCCCATTCGATCGGAGACATTGTCGACGACGACTATTTCGGCCCGATGCGCCAGGGGCTGTGGCTCGGCTCGGACTATCTCGGGCGCGATATGCTCTCGCGGGTTCTGATGGGCGCACGCTACACCGTCGGCATATCGCTCGCGGCCGTCTCCATCGCCTGCTTTTCCGGCGTCGTGCTGGGGATGATAGCGGCCGTCACCGGTGGCTGGCTCGACACGTGCCTCAGCCGCTTCCTGGACGCGATGAACTCCATCCCCAGTAAGCTTTTCGGTCTTGTCGTCGTTGCCGCCGTCGGCTCGTCGATCCCTGTACTGATCCTGACACTCGCGGTCATCTATATCCCTGGCGCCTACCGCTTCGCGCGGGCGCTCGCCGTCAACATCAACACGATGGACTTCATGACCGTCGCCCGCGTGCGCGGCGAAAACACCATCTATCTTATCGGCTCCGAGATCCTGCCGAACATCATCCGCCCGGTGCTGGCCGACTTCGGCCTGCGCTTCGTCTTCATCGTGCTGCTCCTTTCGGGCCTCTCCTTCCTGGGCCTCGGACTCCAGCCCCCGCTCGCCGACTGGGGCGCGCTGGTGCGCGAGAACATCGGCGGCCTGCCCTTCGCGGCGTCCGCCGTTATCGTGCCCTCGCTGGCGATCGCCAGCCTCACCATCAGCGTCAACCTGCTGATCGACAATCTGCCGCAGAAGATCAGGGACCGGGACGCATGACCAATCTCGTCGAGGTCAGGGATCTGAGGATCGAGGCGACCACCGACGCCGGCCGGATTGTCGAAATCATCAAAGGCGTCAGCCTCGACATCCCCGACGGCGAGATCGTCGCCTTGATCGGAGAAAGCGGCTCCGGCAAGACGACGGTGGCGCTTTCTCTGATGGGTTATGCAAGGCCCGGCTGCCGGATCACCGGAGGCGAGATCAACGTGAACGGCAAGGACATGGCAGCACTTTCCGAGAAGGAACGCGCCAGGTCACGCGGCACAGACATCGCCTACGTTCCACAGAGTGCCGCCGCAGCCTTCAATCCCTCGTCGACGATCATGGAGCAGGTGATCGAGGTCACGCGGATCCACAGCCTGATGCCGCCCGAGCGAGCGCGTCAGCGTGCGGTCGAGCTGTTCAAGGCCCTGTCGCTGCCGGATCCGGAAGGGATCGGCGCCCGCTACCCGCACCAGGTTTCGGGTGGGCAATTGCAGCGCCTGGCGGCGGCCATGGCACTTATCGGCGATCCCAAGCTGGTCATCTTCGACGAGCCGACGACGGCCCTCGACGTGACAACCCAGATCGACGTGCTGAAAGCCTTCAAATCGGTCATGCGGGCGGGCGGAATAGCAGGTGTCTATGTCTCCCACGACCTGGCGGTCGTTGCCCAGATCGCCGACCGCATCGTAGTGTTGAGGGGCGGCGAAGTGCAGGAGACCGGCACGACGGCGGCCATCCTTTCGGCGGCCACGCACGCCTATACGCGGGAATTGCTCGCCGCCTTCGAACCAAAGCCACGGCAAACACAGGCCAATGCAGATGTCGGCGCGAAAGCGCTGCTGCGGATCGACAACCTGACGGCAGGCTACGGACCGGTGCGGACCAACGGACAGCCCGTTGTCCGCGCAGTCGATTCTGTCAGCCTTCTCGTCGAAAGGGGGCGCAATCTCGGCGTCATCGGCGAATCCGGTTGCGGGAAATCGACCTTGGCGCGAGCCATTGCCGGCATCCATCCGGCGGCTACCGGCGACATCGTCTTTGACGGCAAGGCACTGGAGCGTGCTGCAAAGAACCGCAGCCGGGACCAACTGCGCGAGATGCAAATCGTGTTCCAGTATGCCGATACCGCGCTCAACCCGGCCAAGTCGGTGGAGGATATCATCTCTCGCCCGCTAGCCTTCTATCACGGGCTGGGCGGGCAGGCGCGCTCGAAGCGCGTCGACGAGCTGCTCGACATGGTGCGCCTGCCGAGGACGCTTCGTTACCGTCGTCCATCGGAACTCTCTGGCGGCCAGAAGCAGCGCGTAAACTTCGCGCGCGCCCTGGCGGCTGACCCCAAGCTCATCATCTGCGACGAAATCACCTCGGCGCTCGACACGGTGGTGGCGTCCACGGTGATCGAGCTGCTCAAGGAGCTGCAGCGAGAGCTGGAACTTTCCTATATCTTCATTAGCCATGACCTCTCGGTCGTCGAGGCCATCTGCGATCAGATCATGGTCATGTACAACGGGGAGCGGGTGGAGCAGATCACGCCCGACAAGGTGCAGGCACCCACCCACCCCTATTCCAAGCTGCTGTTCTCCTCCGTGCCGAAGCTCGATCCGACATGGCTCGACGGTCTCGTCCGCGACCCCGAGCTCGTCAGCCAGTACGGTCATCGCTGACTAGAGCGTTTCACCGTTTCACGAAAACGGCGAACTGCTCTATCTCCTTGTTTTAATGCAATTCCGGACGGAAAACCGCGTACACTTTTCCTGGAATTGCTCTAAATCGGAAACAGGCTGGGCAGCGGCATGTGCGTCTTGACGATGGGTGACTTCAGCACGACGAAGCTGAAATACTTGTCGATGCCGATGTCCATGTCGGTCAGCCGCTCCATGATCGTCTGGTATTCGCCGATGCCGGCGGTCACAAATTTCATCAGGTAGTCGTAGCCACCTGAGACAAGATGGCATTCGATGACCTGGTCGATCTTCTCCACGACGGACAGGAAGCGGGCGAAGTCAACCTGACGATGGTTCTTCAAGGTGATTTCGGTGAAGACAGTCAGCGCCTGGCCGAGCTTGCCGAGATTGATCTGAGCGGAATACCCTTCAATATAGCCTTCGGACTGGAGTCTCTTGACTCGCATCAAGCACGGGCTCGGCGACAGATGCACGAGTTCCGCCAGTTCCACATTGGTGATGCGGCCGTTCTTCTGCAATTCGTGAAGTATCCTGATGTCGATCCGATCCAATTTCACGGCCGCCTCCGGAGAAAACACATCACAGCACAAAATGCTGCCTTGCCCACGACCATGGAGACTATCACAGCCGGCTGGCCTGTCCATCCAGGCGGATACCCTCTGAGAGGCAGGGCCTCCCGATTCCGGCGGAGCTGCCAGAATAAAATTCTGCTTCGGCCTTAACTGCAGCAGCGGCTGCCTGCGCTACGCGCTAGATTGAAGCGTCGAAGCAGGGAAGACCATGCGCGCGCCACTGCAGCAAATCGAGACATCCGTCGAACTGCCGCGATCCGCGGATACAGTCGTGATCGGCGGCGGCATCGTCGGTGTCTTCGCAGCCTACTACCTGGCAAGGCGCGGCATGAAGGTCGCGCTTGTGGAAAAGGGATTTGTCGGCGCAGAGCAATCCAGCCGGAACTGGGGATGGTGCCGCCAGCAGAACCGTGACGCCCGCGAGCTGCCGATGGCGATGCGAAGCCTCGATCTTTGGGAGCGCTTTGCAGCGGAAACAGGCCAGGACACGGGCTTCCGCCGCTGCGGCCTGCTTTATCTCAGCAATGATGAGGCGGAGCTGGCCGGCTGGGCGCGCTGGCGTGACTTCGCCAAGACGGCCGGTGTCACCACGCATATGCTCGACGGCGCGGCGGCGAGCGAGCGCGGCCGCGCCACGGAGCGGGCATGGAAGGGCGGCGTCTTCTCACCGACCGACGGCACTGCCGATCCGTCACGGGCCGCACCGGCGGTCGCCCGCGCCATTCTCGAGCGTGGCGGCAGCGTACATCAGAATTGCGCCGCGCGCGGTATCGAGACCGAGGGCGGACGCCTGAGCGCCGTGATCACGGAACGCGGAACGATTCGGACAAAGGCGGCGGTGATGGCCGGCGGCGCCTGGGCCTCGTCATTCTGCCATCAGTTCGGCTTCCGCTTCCCACAAGCGTCGGTCCGTTCCTCCATCCTGTCGGTGTCGCCCGGTGCCGCGGGCCTGCCGGATGCGCTGCACACGGCAAGGATCTCGGCCACGCGTCGCGGCGACGGCGGCTACACGCTCGCCATAAGCGGGCGAGGCCGCGTGGACGTCACGCCGCAGCAGCTGCGCTTCTCCTCGCAATTCCTGCCCATGTTCCTGAAGCGGTGGCGAAGCCTGGCGCCCGGCGGCCTGCAAGGCATGCGCTCGGGGCACGAAACGCTTCGACACTGGCCGCTCGACCAGCCGACGCCGATGGAGCGGATGCGCATCCTCGATCCGATCCCGGACCGGGCGACCATTCGCCTGACCCACGCCCGCGCGCTCGAGCTGCTGCCCGACCTCCGAAAGACGAAGATCAGCGCGGCCTGGGCCGGCTACATCGACAGCACGCCGGATGGCGTGCCCGCCATCGGCGAGATAGCTACCCTTCCTGGTTTCTTCCTGGCTGCCGGGTTTTCGGGGCACGGCTTCGGCATCGGGCCGGGCGCCGGTCACCTCGTCGCGGACCTGGTGACCGGGTCGGAACCGATCGTCGATCCGACATCCTATGACCCCCGGCGCTTCGATGCTTCGGCCTGGGGAAAGGTCGCCGATTTCTAGAGCAATTCCAAGAAAAGTGCGTAGCGGTTTTCCGTCCGGAATTGCGTAAAAACAAAGACTTAGAGCGGTTCGGCGATTCCGTGAAACGCTGAACCGCTCTAGGATGTGATCGTCATCCATGCACGGCCTCAGCACTCCCGCAGAAAAGCGCTGATAGGCGCTGGCCGGGCAGGAGCCTGTGCGCGAAACCGACCAACGGCGTCGGGCGTGCAGCCTGCTTGCGCCGCAACAAGCTCAACGGCAGCCAAAAGGCAGTAACGCCCCTGGCAGCGCCCCATGCCGGTGCGCGAGAGCGACTTGACCCTGTTGGCCTCGCCGCCACCGAAATCCACACTTCGGCGTACATCTCCGGCACTCACATTCTCGCAGCGGCAGACGATCGCATCGTCGGGGAGTGCCGGCGCCATCGACGCCGGCCAGGGAAAGGCGCAAGCCAGGCCACGGGCAAAGCGCGCAAGCCGCGCGAGCTTACGCAGATCAGCTGCGGTGGAGGGCGCCGGATGTCCGAGATCGGCAAGGCATGCCGCCGCCGCGAGACGCCCAGCGATCTCCGCGCCGTCCGCTCCCAGAAGACGAACTCCATCGCCCGCAAGGTAGACGCCATTGCCGGCCCGACCCATCTCGTCGGTCTTTGGCAGCCATTGCCGCCACTGTGCGTCATAGGTAAAGGCGCATCCCGCCAGATCGGGCAAATGCGTTTCCGCCCGCAGGTGCCAGCCCATGCCGACCATGTCGCATGGGGAGAGGCGCTGCCTTCCGCCAGCGTCGCGCCAGCGCATGGCGGTGACACCTTGTTCGTCGGCCTCGATTCGGTCGAGCGTCACACCCGCATGATAGCGGGCGCCGAGCCTCGCCCGCAGGGCCAGGCCGCGCAGCGCGACCAATGGCCGGGCGGCAAGTCCCCCGAGCCCCCGCATCTGCTGGCGCCAGGACGAGGTGTCGAGCACCGCCGTCACATCCGCTCCAGCCTTGACGAGCTGGGCGCCAACCAGCGTCAGCAGAGGCCCTGATCCCATCAGGACGATCCGCCGCCCGAGGGCCACGCCTTGCGCCTTGAGCGCGATCTGCGCCGCACCAAGGCTGTAGACGCCAGCGCTTTGCCAGCCGGGGACAGGTGCGATGCGGTCCGACGCGCCGGTGGCAAGGATCAGGCGGTCATAGCCGATCACTTCAACGCCACCCTCCCCCAGCACGTGCAGTTGCCCCTCGTGCACGGCGATGACGGAGCAGTGCGCGCAATGGGTGAGCCGCCCCTCTTTGGCCAGCCGATCGAAAAGCGCATGCAGCACGCGGGCCTTAGCAGCCTCGGAGCCATAGAGCTGCTCTGGCGTGCGGGCGAAGCCGGCAGGCGGGCGGCGATAGATCTGGCCGCCAGCGCGATGCCCCTCGTCGATCACCACCGGGTGGAACCCTGCCTCGACCAGCATCGCGGCCGCTCTTACGCCGGCGGGACCGGCGCCCACGATCACGATGCGCGGCGATAAAGTCTCGCTCACGGCCACCTCTCTGGCGGCGCCGTGCGCAACCGCATGCCCTCAGCGACAGGCGTCGAACATGCCTGCAGGCGCGGCCCATCCTCTTGCCATATCCAGCAATCCTGGCAGGCTCCCATCAGGCAGAAGCCGGCGCGCGCTTCGGGTCCGAACTCGGACTCCCGCAACGCATGCCCCGACGCCAGCATGGCGGTCAGCACGGTGTCGCCGGCAAGCGCTCCGCGCACCTCACCGTCCAGAAAGAAATACAGCTCCGCGCGGTCGCGCTCGACCAGCCGGACGATGCGGCCGGCGGTGATCATTCCGCGGCCTCTCGCACGGGGTGAGGACGAGGCAGTTCGGGGAACCGTTCGCAGACCGCATCGAATGCGACCTGGACGCCTTCCGGTCCCGAACGCCCCTTCATGCGGCGGAATATCTCCGTCTTGGCGAAGAACCGCCAGTGGATCGGCAAATCCCTCAGTATGGCGGTGAGCCGGTCATAGGCGTCCGGCGTCCACTGCGCTTCGTAGCCGTCGCGCTCCGGGCCGAAATGGAAATGGCCGGTGGCCGAACGCTGCCGTGCACGCCGTCCTTCCGTCGCCTGCTCGTCGACCTCGCCGTCGCGGATGACGACGCCATAGTCGCGCTCCGCCGATGCCACTGAGACATAGCCGCGGCGAACGTCCTGCGCGACCCGCCAAGGCTCGCGTTGATGCGGATCGCCCCGCCCGCCGCCTCCGGCAGAGCGGATATCGAGCACGTCACCGGGCTGCAGCACCGCGGTGTCGATGTTGCCCAGCCGTCGCTCGTGTTCGGCCCCAGGATTGACGATCATGTCCGACAGACCGGCCGCCTTGCCGCCCAGCACGCCCCAGGGACGAAAGAAGCTGCGGTCGCGGTTGCGTGCCGTGATCCTGGAATCGGGGGCGAAGACACGGAAGGCCATCTCGGTCGCCAGCCCACCGCGCCAGCGGCCCGCCCCGCCACTATCCCGGGCGAGCCCGTATTTCACGAATTCGACCGGGGTCTCGGTTTCGGTGATCTCGATCGGCGTGTTCTTGAGATAGGCGGCATCGGCGCCCGATCCGTTGGTCCCGTCGCGATGCGGCATCGCGCCGCCGCCCCCTACCACTGGGTTCACCGCCGCGATGACGGTCTGGCTGGTGCGCTCGTCCGTCGTCATGACGTTGACGATGCAGTTGTTGCCAGCCGGTGCCGCCGGCAGGCGTGCCGGCACCGCTTGCGAAAAGGCGCCGAAGATGACCGACCGCAGGCGGGCGCAGGTGAGCGAGCGCATGCCCACGGCAGCGGGATAGACCGGGTTCAGCACCGAACCTTCGGGGGTAATGCAGGTGAACGGCCGGGTGAGGCCCGTGTTGAGCAGGATCTTCGGGTTGAGCGTATAGAGCACATAGTAGACGCCGACGAGCAGGATGGTGTGGCGTGGGTCACCGCCCGTGGGCACGTTGAGCGAGGAGCCGAGCTGCGGATCCGAACCCGTGAAGTCGAGCACCGCCTCGTCGCCCCTGATCGTCAGGGTCAACTTCAGCCGGCAGGGATTGGCCTCGACCGAATCCTCGTCGGCATAGTCGGCGAACTCCCATGTGCCGTCTGGCATGGAGCGCAGCACGTCGCGTGCCTGCGCCTCCGCGTGGTCGAGAAGAGCGGCAACGCCTTCGACGAAGCCGGTCTTGCTGAACTTCCGCACCATCGCCTGGATTTTGCGCTCGCCCGTGTTGAGCGCGCCGACCAGCGCCTTGATATCGCCGATGTTGAGATCTGGCTTGCGCACATTGGTGCTCATGATCCGCAGGATCATCTCGTCAAAAACGCCTTCATTCACGAGCTTCATGGGAGGAAAACGGATGCCTTCCTGATGGATTTCGGTCAGCGCCCGGCTGAGAGAAGCGGGCACCGCCCCGCCCATGTCGGTGTTGTGGATGTGGCCTCCGGTCCAGGCGATGATCTCGCCATCGACGAAGACCGGCTTCCACAAATGCGTGTCGGGCGCGTGGGTGGCAACGTAGCCGGAATAGGGATCGTTGGTGAAGGCAACGTCTCCCTCCCGGTAGTCGTCCACCATCGCGATCGCGCGGTGATACGAAACCCCGGGATGCCAGGTGGTGCCGAGTTCCATTGGGACGGCGAAGGTCGCGCCGGAGCGGTCCAGCAGCATCACCGTGAAGTCTTGCGTCTCCTTGACGAAGGCGGAGTGCGCGGTGCGGTGCAGCGTATGGGCCATATTTTCGGCGGCTGCGCGGGCGTGGTTCGCCAGAACCTGAAGGTTTGTTCGGTCGAACATGGCGTCACTCCCCGAAGGTCAGAAGTAGGTTGAGATGGCGATCGACGCGTGCCTGCGTTCCGATGGGGATCGCGAAGGTGGTGTCTTCCTGCACCACCACGGCAGGCCCGTGGAACACGCTGCCCGGCACGAGCGCCTGCCGGTCGTGGAGATCGACGGTCTCGACGCTCAGGCCGGTGTAGACCGGGAGCCGGCGCGCTGGGATGGCCGGGGCGTCCTTCTCGTCGATCTCCGGGAAGGACAATGCCGGACCGGCGCCCACGGCGGCCAGCCTGGCATTGACGAGTTCGATCTCGCCGTCCGGGTCGTGGAAGTCGTAGAGGCGCTCATGCGTGAGGTGGAAAGCCTGCGCGATGGCGGCCGCGTCGCCGTCCATGAGCCATTCCGGCGAAAGGACGACCTCGATCTCATAGCTCTGCCCGACGTATCGCATGTCGCAGGAGAGACTGAGTTCCGCTGCCGCGTCGTGGCCCTGTGCCGCCAGCCAGTCACGACCTTCCCGCGCGAGAGCCTCGAAGGCGCTGTGAATTCCTGGAAGTGACGCATCCGACAATGGAGCGAAGATGGTGCGTATGAAGTCTCCGCGCAGATCCGCCACCAGCCCGCCCAGCGCCGACACCACACCGGGGCGACGAGGCGCCATGAGGCGTGTCATCCCGAGTTCGCGGGCAAGGAAGGCGCCGAGCATAGGCCCGCCGCCGCCAAAAGGCATCAGCGTGAAATCCCGCAAGTCCACGCCTGCGCGCGAGGCGAGTTTCTCGACCTCGACGAACATTTCAGACACCGCAATGTCGAGGATCGCCTGCGCGGTCTGCTCAACCGTGCGGCCGAGTCGGGAGGCAAGGTCGCCGACCGCGCGATGGGCCAACCCGACATCGATCTTGAGCTGGCCATAGGCCATCTCAGTGTGGCCGAGCCATCCGCACACCACCATGGCGTCCGTCACCGTCGCGCGCTCGCCGCCACGGCCGTAGCATGCAGGCCCAGGCGTCGAGCCGGCCGACTCCGGCCCGACCCGTAGCACCCCTTGGGCATCGACGCTGGCGATCGAGCCGCCGCCTACGCCGATCGAGCTTACCGACACGGAAGGAATGTGGAGCGGAAATTCACCGATCAGCTCGCCGGTGCCGAATTGCGGCTCACCGCCGATGATGAGAGCGAAGTCGGCCGAGGTCCCACCGATATCGAGGGTCAGGATCTTATCCTCGCCTGCCTGACGCGCGAGCCACGAGGCGCCGATGACGCCGGAGGCCGTTCCCGACAGCAGCATGTTTACGCAGGCGTGCTTGCCTTCGGCAGCGTTCATCAACCCGCCGTTCGATTTCGTCAGCATCGGGCGCGCTGGCACGCCGCTTCCTTTCAGCCGCTCTTCCAGCGCCGTCAGATAGCCCGAGACGCGCGGATGGACGTAGCCGTTGAGAATGGCGGTCGAGCTGCGCTCGTATTCGCGGATGACCGGCCACACCTCGGCCGAGGAGAAGACGAAGAGTTCGGGCGCAAGACGCGCGATCGCCGCCTTCACCGAAGCCTCCTGTTCGCCGTTGCGCCAGGAATGGAGGAAGGACACGATGATCCCTTGTGCCCCGGTTGCTTTCGCCGTCGCGACTGCCCTTTCCACGGCGTCCATGTCCGGCGCCTGGGATTCACTGCCATCGGCGCGCATGCGAACCGGAATGCCGAAGACCATGTCTCGCGAGATCAGCGGCTCCGGCCGCGTGCAGAACAGCGAATACATGTCCGGCATGCGAAGCCGTGCGAGCTCGATCACGTCCTCGAAGCCGGCATTGGTGAACAGCGCCAGCGGCGCGCCCTTGCGCTGGATGATCGTGTTGATGCCGACGGTCGTACCGTGCACGAAGCGCGTCATACGGGTAGGATTGAAGCCTTCGCGCTCGGCCAGAAGAGCAAGACCCGTCATCAGCTCGGCACCCGGATCTTCTGGTGTCGTCAGCACTTTCAGCGAGGCGACCCGCCCGGAATTTACCTCGAGCGCACAGAAGTCGATGAAGGTGCCGCCGATATCGACGCCGACCTTCCAGTCGGCTCCGTCCTGCGCTAGATCCGCCGCGATGGCACCATCCATGATGCGTCCCTTCCTGTCTGCCACCTGGATGCTGGCACGACCGGATGGTCCACGTCCAAGACGCATGATGGACAAGGATATAAGTCTTGCTTATGGTCTTGCGCGATGTTCGCCGAGGATTGCGTAACAGGCCGCACGGATCTCATCTCGCATCATCTCATCGGCCCGTGAAAGCGCTCGTGTGCGCGAGGTAAGAAGCGCGACCGGAAATTCCGGTCCCGCCGCCAGCGGCCTGACCGCGAGCCCGGCGAACTGCTGCCAAGGCAACAGCGCGTCGACCAGGGCAATACCCAGACCAGCCTGGACGAAGCCGATCGCGGAGATGGAGACGTCGATCTCAAGCGACGGTGAAAGTTTGACACCCTGCGCGCGCGCCGCCAGGGCCAATTCGTCGGCAGGGCGTGTGTTTCCGTGATAGGATATCAGCTCTTCCCGGGCGAGATCGGCGAGCGTCAGCTCAGTTTTCCTTTGCAAGGCGTGCCCGGCGGGTAGCAGGCATGCGAAGCCGACACTTCCGATCACCTCCGCCTCGATGTCGGGAGGCAGGCGGTCGTCCATGGCCACGCCGAGGCTGGCGTCGCCCGTGCGCAGCATGTCTACGATTGTGGCGATCGGTGCGCTATGGGAACGCAGCAAAATATTGGGATGCTGGGCCCGGAATTTGGTGAAGGCGCGCGGCAGGATCGCCATGGCGGGCGGCGGTGAGGCCGCAACCCGGACTAGCCCAGTGCGACCCAGCCGAAGGTCGGTGGTCTTGCGGCGTAGTCCGTCAAGCCCTGCCGACAGCCTCTCGGCATCCGGGAAAATCTCCAGCGCGTCCGGAGTCGGGCGCAGCCTGCCCTTCACCCGTTCGAACAGCGCGAAGCCGAGTTCGTCCTCGGTGTGAAGCAGGATCTGGCTCAGCGCCGGCTGGGAGATGTTCAGCATCCGAGCCGCAGCTGTCACGGTGCCGGCGCGCATGACGGCGATGAACACTTCCAGCTGCCGGGCTCGCATCGCTACTCCATAGGTACAACTTATGACTCTGGTTCAAACCTGTCTTTGACGCAATGCCGCGGCGCGGACAAGATTGGCGCATTCAAGGATCATCCGCCCTGCTCAAGGAATGACTATGGATGTGATCGCGCTCGGCGGCGGACTGATGGGGACGGCTTCGGCGTATTTCCTCGCCAGACGCGGCGCGCGCGTGACGCTGATCGAGCGCAATCGGATCGGCACCGGAGCGACTGTCGCCTCCTTTGGCAACATCCGGCGCACGGGTCGCCATCTGTCCCAGCTTCCGCTGGCCCATCGCTCGCTCAGGCTGTGGGGCGAGGCCGAGAAAATGCTTGGCCGGGACGTGGAATTCCGCGCCACCGGTCATATCCGCCTGATCTTCGATGAAGGCAGTCTCGCCGACATGCGGGCCTATGCAGAGGCGGCGCGATCCTGGGGCCTTGACCTGGAGGAACTCACTTCGCGTGAGATCCATGCCCGTTTCCCGGGTCTCGGTCCCGAGGCCATCGCGGCATCGTTTTCGCCGCACGACGGCAGCGGCAATCCGCGGCTGATCGCGCCGGCCTTCGCCGACGCTGCCCGGAGGCTCGGCGTGGAAATCGTCGAGGGAGCCCAGGTCGAGGCGATCAGGCACACAGGCTCCGGCTTCCTTGTCACCACCTCAAAAGGTTCATTCAACGCCGAGTGCCTGCTCAATACCGCCGGTGCCTGGGGCGCGCGCATCGCCGCGCAGTTCGGTGAGGAGGTTCCACTCGATGCCCGCGGCCCGCAGATGGGGGTGACCGAGCCGCTGCCCTATCGAGTACCGCCGGTGGTTGGCATCTGGACCCGCGACAAGGACCATGGCGCATATCTGCGTCAGGTCGAGAGGGGCAACATCGTCTTCGGCGGAGCCGCTGAAAGGGTGGCGGTGGACCTCGACCCAGGTCACGCGGTCGCCGACCCCACGCGGCTGTCGACCCAGTTGCGCGCCGTCGCGCGGCTGCTGCCGGCGATCGGCCAGGTGGCAGTCATCCGAACATGGTCCGGCTGCGAGGGCTATGTTCGGGACATGTTGCCCGTCATGGGACGCTCGATGACGACGCCAGGCCTGTTCCATGCCTTCGGCTTCAGCGGACACGGCTTCCAACTCGGTCCAGGTGTTGGAGACGCCATGGCCGAACTCATTGCGACCGGCCGTTGCGAAACGCCGCTTGATGATTTCAGGATCGATCGCTTCGGCCACGCGGCCTAATGCATGTCGCCCAGAAGTGTGCAGCGGTTCTGGGACAACGACATGCATCAAAACAAAGACTTAAAGCGCGGCGCATGAAGCCGTTTCGATGCGACGCGCTTTAGAGGAGCAAGATATCGGACCGGCGTCTTAGAGAAGGCCGCACGAGAAGGCGGGCATTTCACCGACGCCATGGAGGTGAGTTCAGGCTATCCCTAAGCGCCTGCAGAAACTTATTGGTCCGACTGCTACGTCCATGGCGGGCATGGAGGAGTGCAACCACGTCTGCCTGTGGCAATGACCAGCATGGAAGAATGGCCTGCAATCTTGCTGCTGCCAGATCATCCGCCACATCCCACTCGCTTCGTACCATGACCCCCAGGCCGGCGAGCGCCCAGTCGCGGACGATCTCGCCATCATTGCTCGACATGGACGGCTTCACCCGAACGGTGGCGTTGCCTTGCTTGGAATGGGCAAAGCGCCAAAGCGTTACGTCTTCGTTGTTTTCTCGAAGGGCGAGACATCGATGCAGGACAAGATCGTCCGGCTTGAGGATAGGCAAACTATGCTGCAGATAGCTGGGAGATGCACAAAGAACGCGCTGGTTCGGCGCGAGCGTGGTTACCAGGCGATCGCTCTCCGGCAATGATCCTATGTGCACCACGATGTCCCAGCTTTCGGACATCTGTCGTATCGGGCTATCGAAGAGTTCCAATGTGACCGATACCGCAGGATGCTTGCTCGCAAATGCCTGTACGATCGGTGCGATATATCGCCTTCCAAAGCCATAGGGCGCGGCAACACGCAAATGGCCCCGCACCTGGCTGGTTCGGCTGGCCAGTCGCTCCGACAGATCGTCAACGGCTGCGATGATCGTAGCCCCCTCCGAAGCCATCAGTTCGCCCTCATCCGTAAGGCTGAGGCCGCGTGACGTTCGCTCGATGAGTTTGACGCCGACGCGGCTCTCGAGTGCCCGCAGGCGCTGTGTCACCGCCGGAGGCGTCACATCGAGCCTCCTTGCAGCTTCCGCGAGCGAGGGCGCGGTCGCAAGGACATGGAAGAAGGTCAGATCGTCGGTCGAGATCATTAAGCCAGACCTTAATCAACAATGAAGATTGGATTAATTGTAATATTCATGTCGTGGCATATTCTCCCCAATCAGGCAACGGGCGCCGATAAAGCAGCCTGACCCGCCGCCTCTGTTGGTGTGCGAAGGGAGAAAGCGAATCGATGGAAATGTCGCGATGCGATCTGCTTTATCTCGACGGCGGCTGGAGACTCCCTGCAAGGCCAGCCGCGGCGATCCCGATCATCAGCCCGGTGACGGAAGCGGTGATTGGGTCTGTCGCTCGAGGCAGCGGACTGGATGTCGACATTGCCGTTGCCGCTGCTCGGGGCGCGTTTCCGTCATTCGCAGCGACATCACCGTCCGAGCGCATCCATTTGCTTAAGCGGATTCTCACTCTCCTCGAAGAGCGATTTGAGGATCTGGCTCAGGCAATATGCCATGAGATGGGATCAGCCATCGGCTTTGTCCGCGCCTCGCAGGTTCCTTTCGGGCTCGCACATATCCGCGCTGCGATCGAGGTGCTGGCAGATTTCCGCTTCATCAAGGAGCAGGGCACGACTGCGATCGCGAAGGAAGCGATAGGCGTCTGCGGTCTTATTACACCATGGAATTGGCCGCTTTATCAGATCACAGCGAAGGTTGCCCCGGCGCTCGCTGCCGGCTGCACCATCGTCCTCAAGCCCAGTGAACTTTCTCCGTTCAGCGCCCACCTGTTCGCGCAGATCATGCATGATGCCGGAACGCCGCCGGGTGTTTTTAATATGGTGACCGGCACGGGGGAAGATGTTGGCGCAGCGATCGCTTCACACTCTGACATCGACATGATCTCGATTACAGGATCGACACGCGCGGGCGTGCTGGTGGCGCAGGCCGCGGCGCCCACGGTTAAGCGCGTAACCCAGGAGTTGGGCGGCAAATCACCCAACATTCTGCTCGACGACGCCGATTGGGCGCGGGTTGTACCTCTCGGGGTAGCCGCCGCATTTCGCAATGTCGGCCAGTCGTGTAGCGCCCCCACGCGAATGCTCGTACCCGTCAAAAGACTACGGGAGGTGGAAGAACTGGCGGCGTCGGCTGCGGCTACCATGACTGTCGGCGACCCACTCAACGAGGCAACCGTCCTTGGTCCGCTCGCCAATCTTAACCAGTTCGACAAAGTGCAGGACATGATACGCATCGGGATTGCCGAAGGCGCCAAGCTCGTCTGCGGCGGCCCCGGACGACCTGAAGATCTGTCGAAGGGCTATTTCGTGAAGCCGACCATCTTCTCCGAAGTGCGGTCGGGAATGCGTATCGCGCAGGAAGAGATCTTCGGGCCGGTGCTGTGCCTCATCCCCTATCAGGATGAGGATGAGGCAATCCGTATCGCCAATGACACTGTCTATGGTCTGGGTTCCCATGTTCAATCCGGCGATATCCAGCGCGCACGTCGCGTTGCGGGGAAAATTCGCGCCGGCCAAGTGCATATCAACCATCCCGCATGGGACGGTTTTGCGGCTTTTGGAGGGTACAAGCAGTCGGGCAACGGTCGGGAATATGGCGTCTTTGGTCTCGAGGAGTATCTCGAGACCAAAGCCATCCTGGGATTTTTTCCGGGATGAGCGGCCCGAGTTTCAGCTGCCGGTCTCGCGCCGCTCGCCTTTCGAGAATCGATGCAAATGATCATCAAAATAGACGCAAGGAAGCAGACGGTGGGTGAGGTAGAAACCTTGGACCAGGTGCAGCACGAGAGCGCCGCCAGACGTCTCGACGATCTGGAAACGCCTTGCCTAATCCTCGACGCCGATCGTATGGATCGCAACATCGTTCGACTACGCGAACGGCTCGTACCTCTTGGCGTGTCGCTGCGCCCGCATCTCAAGACTGCAAAGTCAATCGAGGTTGCCCGCCGCGTCATGACCACCAGAGAGGGGCCGGCGACCGTCTCCACCCTCAGGGAAGCGCGGCTCTTTGCGAATGCCGGTGTCCGGGACATCATCTATGCCGTGGGCATCGCACCATGGAGGCTGGCCAAGGTGATCGAGCTGCGGAAGCAGGGCGTCGACCTTGCCGTGATTCTCGACTCGGTCGAACAGGCGGAAGCGGTCGCCGCAACATCGCGAGAAACCGGCATAGCCATCCCCGCCCTGATCGAAGTCGACTGCGACGGCCACCGATCCGGCGTCCTCCCAGACGACCGGGATCGGCTGGTTGCAATCGGCAGAGCCTTGATCGACGGGGGAGAGTTGCGCGGCGTTCTGACCCATGCCGGCGGCAGCTATGCGGCGCGAGGAGATGAGGCGCTGCAGCGCTGCGCCGAGGAAGAGCGGCATGCTGCCGTCGCCGCGGCCACCATTCTGCGCGACGCGGGCTTGCCCTGCCCCGTCGTCAGCGTCGGTTCGACGCCGACCGTGCATCATGCTGTGGACCTGAGCGGCGTGACTGAAGTCCGTGCGGGCGTTTTCGTGTTCTTCGACCTGGTGATGGCTGGGATTGGCATCTGCCGGATTGAGGATATTGCGATCTCCGTGCTGGCGACCGTCATTGGCCATCAGCATGAGAAGGGCTGGATACTGATCGACGCCGGGTGGATGGCGATGTCTCGGGATCTCGGAACCTCCAGGCAGGAGGTCAATCAGGGCTATGGCGTCGTCTGCGACAGCAGTGGCCGGCTTTTTGACAATATTATACTGGCCGATGCGAACCAAGAGCATGGCATTATCAAGGTGCGCCCAGGCTCCGGCGCGACTTTGCCCGAGCTCAAGATCGGCGACCGGGTGCGGATTTTACCCAATCACGCTTGCGCGACCGGGGCCCAGCATCGCAGCTACCATGTCGTCCGTAGTGCCTCCGACTTTGTCGAAAGCGAGTGGCAGCGCTTTGGCGGTTGGGAATGAACAGCAAGCCGCAAACCATCCTGACTGAGGACGCGCCAGCGCCGACGGGCCATTATTCGCAGGCTGTTCGATCGGGGAACAGTCTGTACATTTCAGGCCAGCTTCCCATCAGGGCCGATAAGGCGCCACTCGCCGACACAAGCTTCGAAATCCAGGCACGCCTGACTATCGCCAACATGCTCGCGATCCTGGAGGCAGCTGGCGGCAAGCCGGACGACCTCTGCCGTGTGACGGCCTATATCGTCGGCGTACAGAACTGGCCGGAGTTCAATCGCGTCTACGGGGAAATGCTGGGCAAGGCGCGGCCCGCGCGTACGGTCGTTCCTGTGCCTGAATTGCACTATGGCTATCTGGTAGAAATAGACGCGATCGCGAGCCTCCCTGGCCAAGGCTGAACGCGTAAGCCCAACGGACCATCTTCCCATCGCTCAGCGAGACGATCACGGCCGCTCTCACAAATCACACCGCAGCAAAGACGGTCAACAAGGTTCTTACGCATGTCTCCTGTCGTCCGGTCTGTCTCCAGCGATGAAGCCCTTCCGAAGGCAGTGGACGCTGTGGTCGTAGGCGCAGGAATCGTCGGCACCGCCTCCGCCTATTTTCTTGCAAAGCGTGGGTTCTCCGTAGCGCTGCTCGAAAAAGGCCACGTCGCATGTGAGCAATCGAGCCGCACCTGGGGCTGGTGTCGGCAGCAGAACCGCGATCCTCGCGAAATGCCTCTGTCGCTCATTTCCATGCGGCTGTGGGCCAATCTGGCGACCGATATAGGACAGGATCTGGGCTTCCGCCGCACAGGCCTCATCTACACGACGGATGATGCCGCGATGCTGGCTGGCTGGGAAGCCTGGAGGCCAACGGCGAGAGAGTTCGGCGTCGAAACCCATATGCTGAGTGCGGCTGAAGCCGGAAACCGAATTCCGGAAACAAGACGCAAATGGGTCGGTGGATTGCACTCTGTCGCGGACGGCAAGGCCGAGCCCGCTATCGCCGCGCCGGTGCTAGCGGAAGGCGCCCGCGCGCTGGGCGCGACAATCCATCAGAACTGCGCCGCACGCGGTCTGGATGTCGCCAACGGCCGGGTAACAGGGATACATACCGAAAAGGGCTACATCCGTGCCGATGCCGTGCTGTGCGCCGCCGGTGCCTGGGCCTCTGGCTTCCTCGGTCGCCATGGAATCGTCTTCCCGCAGGCGAGCGTGCGGCAAACTGCGGTGCGCACGAAGCGGACGGTTAACGTCGGCGAGGTCCTCTATAGTCCCGATTTCGCGATGACCCGGCGGCTTGACGGCAGCTATACCATGGCGATCAGCGGCCGGGCCTCGCTGGAAGTGACGCCGCAGGGCATCCGCTTCGCCCGCGAGTTCTTGCCGCAATTCATCAAGCGCCTAAAGGCGGTGCAGATGGGGTTCGGCAGGTCGTTTTTCGCCGGCCCCGAGTCCCTGGACGCCCTTTTGGGGAAGGATCCGAAGATTTTCGAGCGCAATCGCGTTCTCGATCCTGCTCCAAATCGACGGCTGGTCAATGCGATCATGGATAATGTGCGTGGCACATTTCCCCAACTGGCAGGCCTCGAAATCGATCACGCATGGGGTGCCTACGTCGACTGCACCCCTGACGCGGTGCCGGTGGTGTCCGGGATCGAAGAGTTGGGAGGGTTTTATCTGGCAGCGGGCTGCTCCGGTCACGGCTTCGGCCTTGGCCCAGGCCTAGGTTACCTTGCCGCGGAATTGATCACCAATGAGACGCCAAGCGTCGATCCGACTCCCTTCCAGCTCGCGCGACTGACCAATGGTTCGAAGATAAAGGTAGGGTCCCTCTGACGCCCCGCCCCAAGCGGCCGATCTTGCCAATATGCATAGCGCCGGCACGCCAGAATATCTTTCACTACCGAGAACGCGGAGATTGTTTGAAGCGGCTGCACCCCTGCCAATGGTGGAATGCTCCCACTGTCGAGTTCGCGATCACCACTAGTATGGCAATTGAGAATGTCTGCTTGGGGGACGCGACCTCAACAAACGATCAGAATGGGGTCAGTTGTCTGCCTCAACATCTTCGTAACTGGCGCACGTACGACCAATAAGTGGTTGGTCAGAAATAGGGGGTTCGAGTCCACCTTGTGGGGCCAATTGAGAAAAATGGCATAAAAATCAGCCACTTAGGTGGTCGTTTTGGTGGGCCCGGAGGGTGTGAGACTTGCAAGGAAAATCAATGGCTTAGCGGATGGTTAGCCAACCCATATCCTTCGTATGATCTCGTATGGTCTGGCGAACCTAGAAAAGCCAAGAAAGATTAGTTTTGCAGGTAAGCGGTGTCTCTGTCTCATCCCACACTACCGAGCATCAGGGCCGAGACACTTCCGGCGCTGACCGCAAGGCTTCTGGATATGGCGGCTGACATTTCGAAGCTCTTGTGAGGAACAGCACCGCCCAGATTTCGTGGAGCCGGCCACTCCGCTTTCCTGTGAGGCGTTGAGCGTGCGGTCCGATGACGTCTGGTGACGATCAAACCATCCCATTCGCACGCTGTAGCCGCCGATCACCGCACCCCTTGGTCTGAGGTCTTTCTGAGCGAGACTTCATGGACTAGATGTCGCTGGTCAATACCAAACAGGAGAAGTCTAACTCAGACAGCGACACCAAAAGACTTCTTATGTGCACAGTTTCCGTAAGGTAGGTTTCCCCAGCTCGACAGGATTGTAAGAATCCGGAGCTAACTCACTGATATTGTTAATATGGTGGGCCCGGAGGGCGACCATAGCTAGTTGGTTTTATTTGCTTTTTCGAGGACAAAAAACTGCAGTTCTCCCGTATCGTTCGGTATAACTCCGTGCTGCGACCTTCTCCGCCCTGGAAATTGTACAGAGCCAACGTCGAGCGTCAGGAACCTGGTTCGCCATGCAAGCAATTGCGTTCATTTTCAATAGACAAGCTCGATGAATTGATTCAATCTCTTAGCTTGATTCCGGTGTTTGGCTGGAACGTGACACAACGCTCTGCGGATCGCTCACAATATCAATGTACTATATACAAATCTGGAATCTGCGACCTGGAGCGATATCCACTTACACCACAGGCAGCCCCTACGGGTAAGTCATTGGACTTGCAGAAGGCTGATATCATGATGCGTCACTTTACAACCCCTCGCCCAGTCACCGCGGAGCGCATCGAGCGAGCGCTCGACCGCGTTGCAGAGATCATCGTTGCGCGTGGCGACCAAGGCGAGAAGTGGCTTCCTTTATACGACTATCTGGAACGTGCGTTGCGGGATCACAAGGCGAAGGAAGATCGCCTCAATGCAGCGCGCCAGCGTGTGAAACGATTGCAAAGTTGAACATAAACACAGTCTTCGCAAATTCATCCCGCGTTTTCCCGATCAGCAATCTCCTCGCGGCGCTCTAACGCGACTTCGGTGGCTCAACCGAGATGAATGGTCGAAGCGGTTGTTTACAATGGCTGCGACAACTATTTCCGCTGTGGATGTTGCCCACTCGATTATTTTTCGCCTAAGCTAGGCCCTTGATTAAGTTGGGTTTTTCATTTTTTGCAGCCGGCAATGCCGACCCGAGGCTGTCAAGAACCTATGGTGTTGATTAAAGGGAAAATTCCTGAAAATTTTTTTGGTAGTTTCCAGCATCAATCGACCTTTGTTGGACCAAATCCTGGTTCCGCGTAGGTAAGACCGTGACGGTACTTTTTTCGAATCGCGGTGAAGCTATCCTACCTTGCCATCCAGACGAGCCTCGGCAAGAAAGAGCGCAAGTGAGGGTCCGTGAGGAAACGGAAGCATCAGGACCCACCGACACTCCCCCGTCATTGATGCATCAAAAAACACCGCAAAGTGGCACGCCGCGATGCCGGCGGAGGAGCCGGCCACTGCATCAAATGCGGCCCCAATGGACATGGTTCTTTAAGCGGCCCGCTGTCGGGCGTTCGCGCAAGGGAACAAATCCCGAAGCCCCGCGCTTTGTAAGGCCTAGGAAAGCGTAAAATGTCGACGGCAGAAGTCAAAGCCAAGGTTGCGCTCGATCTCGACGCAGACCCCCAAGCGGTATTTGCCGCGTGGGTCGACCCGTCGCTGATTGAGCGATGGCTGTTCAAATCGCCGACAAACACGCTCGAAGCACAAACCGACCCTCGGGCGGGCGGCGCTTTTTCAATTGTCGAACACGAGAGTAGTGAGATCATCACGCATGATGGTCGGTACGCGATTTGCGAGCCGCCGACACGCCTGTCATTCACGTTGGGAGTGCCCCAACACTTCGCCGGCCTGGCGCAGATCGATGTGACGATCACACCCAGGGGGTCAGGCTCGCACTTGGATTTCCAGGCGAGCGGCGCCGGACCGTCTGATGCGCAACAGCTCTGGGAGAAAATGCTAGCGAACCTCGCCCAGTTGCTCAAAGTTCGTTGAACATAGGCACAAAGGCGTGCTCGGCGATGGCTGTAGCTATTTGCCTTTAGCCGAACTCTGGTTCGATGGACCAGCCTGATGGCCGCAGCGCGAGGCCGCGCGTGGGTAGTCCCCACGAAACTGACCTTAGCTGACCGGCTCGTAGGTCAAGATCACAACACCCGAACTGAGCGTCTTCGAGCTGGCGAGCCGCAGCTTTGCGGAGTGCCCACCCTCGATGAATAGGCGTTTCCCGCCACCGATCACCAACGGGTGCACCCAGACTCGGTACTCGTCGACCAGGCCGTGCTTCATTAGCGTTTGCAGGAGTGACGCGCTGCCATACATCTCGATGTCCTTGCCAGGCTCCAGCTTCAGTTTGGCAATCTCCTCTGCGACATCACCGCTGATCAGCCTGGCGTTCCACTCTAACGGCTCGGCCAGGGTCCGTGAGGCGACAAGCTTCGGCATGCTGTTCATCCGCTCGAGGTAGGGGCCGCCCTTGATCTTGCCCCACGTCTTTGACAGCAGCTCATAGGTAGTTCGTCCGCACAGGAAATAGTCGGCCTCCATCAGGTGCTCAAGCGAGTCTTTCTCGGCTTCCTCGGTGAAGTACGGGTTGGCCCAGCCACCTTGCTCAGTCTCGCCGAAACCACCTGGATCTTGGATAACGCCATCAAGCGTGACGAGCGTCGATACTTTCAGCTTTCTCATTTCGGAATTCTCCGGTTCTGTTAAATGATTTCAGTCAGGCGGCGTAGGATGCTCAAGATCGACGAGGCTCCGCCTGACCTTCTCAGCGGGCGCCAGTCGCGGATTCGTGCCTCTATGCAATGCTCCGCTTTCCGAAACGGACAAAGGCGGCGCCCGCGAGCAGGACCAAGATGACCCCTGCCGCCAGGAACGAGAGCGTGTAGCCGAGCACAGCGGCGAGACCGCCGAGGGCCATGCCTCCGATTCCCAGCCCGGCATCATAGGCTCCGTTCCAGAGTGCACCCACGGCGTCCGCCTGCGCCGGCTTGGTTTGAGCGAGCAACCGGCAGAGGCTGGCGCTCTGCGCGACCCCGAAAGCGATGCCGCTCACCGCCATGCCAATCATTACCGCGAAGGCTCCCGGCACCGCGAGGCAGAGCAAGCCGGCGATGGAGAGTCCCGCCGCTGCGATCAGCGCCCCACGGGGACCATGCTGATCGATCGGCCGGCCCGCCACCCAGCGAGCGCAGCCCGCGAACAACGCCTGGAGGAGGAGAGCGATCATGATCGTAGCCTGATCGAATTCCGGATGCGCCAAGGGAAGGAAGGTTATCGCTGCACCGACCACGACGGCACCCAGGGCCAGCACCGTGATCGGCCAAACCGTCGCGCGAAGCGGCGGAAACGAAGAGGCGTGACCCGTATCGCGAGGCGCCGGGCTGCCTTCGGGAACAAGCGCGACGGTAAGCAAGGCGGCGACCGCGAAAGCTGCGGCGATGCCGGCCGTTCCGCCGGGGCCGAGGGTTGCGAGCGCATAGGGGCCGAGCGGGACGGCGACGATGGCCGGGATCGCGGAGGCGACGCCGAATGCGCCCAGCGCCTCTGTGCGCCGCGCCGGCGGCGCCAGTTGCGCGGCCAGGCCGCAGGCCGCAACCAGCAGGATTCCAAGGCCAAACCCGCGCGCGGCACAAGTGGCAAGGAGCAGTGCGAGCGAGCTCGAGAACGTCGCGAGACAGGGGAGTGCCATCGTGAGCAGCGCCGCCGCCAGCGCGCGGCGGCGCCCGACCTTGACGATCACTCGGGGCGCGATCAATTCGCCGATGATGGTCGTCGCCATCAATGCGCCGGTGGACAAGCCCGCGGCTGACGCGCCGCCAAGCGCGGCAGCGTGCGTCGGAATCGCGGAGAGAAGCAGATAGAAGCTTCCCATCGCGGTCAGCATCACGCCGGCCAACGTCAGGATCGCAGGGGTGAGGATCGCGGTCCTGCTTGCATCGCTCGGGACGGGTGTTGCGGTGGCTGCGATCGACATCTCGGCGTCTCCAGTTGTGACTGTCCGTCCGATGCCTAACGTGCTAGTGGTCTGCTGAACATGACCAGTTCCGATGCAAAATTGTTGCCCACTTTGACCGATGGACTCCCTCTGTCGGTCGATCGAGACATCCCAGAGACTCTGGCGGCCCAGCTCCGCCGCGGGATCCTCAACCTGATCCGTACCGATGCGCTGCGTCCCGGCGTCCGCCTGCCCTCGACGCGGGTGCTTGCGGCGCAGCTCGGCATCTCGCGACCGCTCGTGCTCGACACCTATGCGCAGCTCGCCGCCGAGGGCTATCTGAGTCTTCGCCGCGGCGCCCGGCCTGTGGTCGCCGGGGAGGCCGTGGCGCCTCCTGACGGCGAGGAGGTGTTGGCGGAGCCTGAACAAATCCGGTTTGACCTTCGACCGGCCATGCCCGATCTCTCAATGTTTCCCAGGCGCCTCTGGCTCCGTTCGCTGCGAAGCGTCCTTGCGAACCTTCCTGCAAGCGATCTTGGCTATGGCGATCTGCGGGGCAGCCCCGTGTTGCGTCACGCGCTGGCGGATTATCTCGGCCGGGTCCGCGGCGTGATCGCCGATCCGGCATTCATCTTCGTCACGAGCGGCTTCGCGGAGGCGCGCGCACTCGTCTGCGCGGCCCTTTACGCGAAGGGCGTGCGTGGCCTCGCGGTGGAGGATCCCAGCTACAGCGACTGGGTTGCGGTCAACAAATCGGGCCTGCGGCGCACGCCTGTGCCGGTGGATGCGGAAGGTCTGGACGTGCCGCAACTTGCCGCCCTCTCGGCCGGGGCCGTGTTTGTCACGCCAGCGCACCAGTTTCCGATCGGAGGCGTGCTAAGCGCGGCGCGGCGCCAAGAACTGGTGCGCTGGCTGCGGGAACGTGACGCCTTCGCCCTCGAGGACGACTACGACGCAGAATTCCGCTACGATCAGGCGCCGATCGGCGCCTTGCAGGGCCTTGCGCCCGATCGCGTCATCTACGCTGGAACTGCCAGCAAGACGCTCGCACCGGCGCTCCGGCTCGGCTGGCTGGTCGTGCCGTCTGACCTCGTGGAGACGATGGCGGGTGAGTTGCGCCGTTGGAGCGAGGGGCCGCCGAGGATCGACCAGGATGCGCTGGCCGCCATGATCGACAGCGGGGCGCATGACCGGCACCTGCGCAAGATGCGACGCTTCTATCGTGACCGCCGCGACCGGTTGCTCTCCTGCCTGGCCTCGGCGCTCCCTGAGCTCGCAACCGAGGGCGCAGCCGCCGGGCTCCACGTGACGCTTCGCCTGCCTGACCAGATAGACGCGGCCGGCGAGGCTCGCGTTATCGACCATCTGCGGCGCCACGGCGTCGCGACCGAGGGGCTCGGGCGCTACAGCACGACCTGTGCTGGACCTCGTCGCCTCTTCATCGGATACGGCCGCATCGCCGACAGCGCAATCGAGCCAAGCATCAGGATCCTCGCGAGCGCCGTCCGCGAGTTGGCCGAATGAGGGCGTTTGGGTTTCTGGCAGGGTCCACGAGCACCTCGCGCTCTCCGGACCGCCATCGCCGTCAGGCGATCGTCAGCACGCCGTCGACGAGATCCTGGCTGCCCGTCACGTAGGCCGCCTCGCCTGAGATCCGGACGGTCGATGACGGCACTGCCACCAGTTCGCGCACCGAATGGGTGTTGTTGCCGGGCACGGCAATGCCGTCGCCGTGATGGGCTTGCAGCCAGCGCGCCGAGGCAATGTTTGCCCCTTCGCCGGTGACGCCGACGAACAACCCGGCGGCGATGCCGTTGAGCAGGTGGCAGCCGGAATAAATGGCGTGGGCAACCTTGCCGCTCTGACGGCCGGCGACCACTGCTCGGTCTGGCGCTCACTGCGGATGCCGATGTCGGCGGCATGGCGACCGATGTCAACCGGTTCGGCGGTGGTAACGAGTTCCACCCCTTTTGAACGGGCACTTTTTCAATTTGTCGGAAATCGCCGCTCAAAATGCTACGATTTTCGGCAAAATCATTGGAACAGAATCCTAAATCGCATCACAGCATTCCGTGTTCTTCACCGACGACGGCTTACCGTATCGGCATCTCGCCGCGAAACAGCGGCTGGTGGGCCGCATCAAGGCGCTAATTCGATTGGCGACTTTTCGGACCGGCGGGAAGTGACGTTCCTGGTGTTGGGTGACGATCCATTGGTCGGTTTCGAGTTCGGGGATTGGCTTGGCGACGCGAACCAGTCGCGGATCGCTGTGACCGACGAAGCACGGAAAAGGCCGGGGCCGCCTGAACCGCTTCAGCCCGACGCGCTTTAACGTCCGATCAGTGTCAGCCCGAACAGGATGATGAGCCAAAGCCCCGCGGCCACAACGGCAAGCCGGGGCAACGTACCGATCAGATGCATGAACAGCATGGCGATCAGGACCGCCTTCGCGGCCGCTATCGCCAGGTTAAGGGCGACATTGAAGGGGCCGAGATCGATCAAGGAGGAGCCGACCGTCAGCGCCAGCAGCGCGAGCAGCCCGAGATAGCCGAACGTGAGTTTGCGCAGTTCGCTCATCGGTTGATCAGGTAAAGAACGGGGAACATGAAAACCCAGATGATGTCGACGAAGTGCCAGTAAAGACCGACGGCCACCACCTGGCGCAGCCGGTTGGCAGGGCTGGAAGTCGGCCAGAGCGCGACCATACCGGCGACGACCACCAGGCCGCCGATCAGGTGCAGCGCATGCAACGAGGTCATTGTGAAATAGAGGCCGAAAAACAACTCGGCTTGGGCCGGGTCCGGCCCGGCATAGCGAAACGGCAGGCCGAGGAGCGGCGCCAGGCCGTCGCTGATCTCCCTGCTATATTCGATCCCCTTCACGATCAGGAAGCAGATACCCAGCGCCGACGTCGCGGCCAGCGCCCAAACGGTCGCGCTCCAGCGTCTGTGAACGGCAAGCTTATGGGCCAGCGCCATGGTGAAACTGCTGGTGATCAGCACCGCGGTGTTGAAGGTGCCGAGCGGCAGCGAAAGATGTTTCGAGGCTGCGGCGAAGGCGGGGCCGAAATCGATATGCGCGACAAGGAAGACCAGAAAGATGGCGCCGAACAGCATCGCCTCGGAGCCGATGAACACCCACATGGCGAAAGTGTCGGCTCGCCGTTCGCGTTGAGGTGTATCGAAAGCGACGCTTTCGGTGCCGCTCATCCCGCCGCCTCCTCCCGGTGCGGACTGAAGCGTTCGTGCTCGAGCCCCTTCATGTCGTAGTCATAGGCCGGCCGCGTCACGACCGGTATCGTCTCGAAATTATGCGGCGGCGGCGGCGAGCTCGTTTGCCATTCGAGCCCGGTGGCGCTCCACGGATTGTGCACTGCGCGGGCGCCGCGAAACAGCGACCAGCCGAGGTAGAACAACGGCATCAGATAGCCGATCGCCAGCACCACGGCGCCGGCCGAGGACAACACGTTCCAGAACTGGAACTCCGGCGGATAGGTATGGTAGCGCCGCGGCATACCGTCGAAGCCCAGCACATATTGCGGGAAGAAGGTCAGGTTGAAGCCGATGAAGGTGACAGTCGCCGCAATCCTCCCTGACGTTTCCGAATACATGCGGCCGGTCAATTTTGGCCACCAGAAATGCAGGCCGGCCATATAGGCGGTCACCATGCCGCCAACCATGATGTAGTGGAAATGTGCGATGACAAAGTAGGTGTCATGGACATGCACGTCGACCGCGAGCGACGCAAGGAACAGCCCAGCCAATCCGCCGAAGGTGAACAGCGCGAGGAAGAACAGCGCGTAAAGCATCGGCGTCTCGAAGCTGATCTCGCCCTTGCGCAGCGTCAGGCTCCAGTTGAAGACCTTGATCGCCGACGGAATAGCGACACAGAAGGACAGGAACGAGAACACCACCCCGGCATAGGCCGATTGCCCGCTGACGAACATGTGGTGGCCCCAGACCAGGAAGCCGAAGACGGCGATCGCCATCGACGACATCGCCACCGCCTTGTAACCGAACAGCGGTCGGCGGCTGAAACAGGGCAGCACCTCCGACACGACGCCCATTCCGGGCAGGATCATGATGTAGACCGCAGGGTGCGAATAGAACCAGAATAGATCCTGAAAGAGCAAAGGATCTCCCCCGAGATCGGGATTGAAGATGCCAATGCCGAAGACACGCTCCAGCACGATTAGGATCAGGGAGGCGGCAAGCACCGGGGTGGCCAGCACCATCACCAGGCTGGTGGCGTAAAGCGTCCAGACGAAAATCGGCAGGCGAAACCAGATGAGCCCGGGAGCGCGCAGCATGTGCACGGTGACGATGAAGTTGATGCCGGTCATGATCGTCGAGAACCCGACAATGAAGACGCCGAAAGCCGCGGTCGAGACCCAGCCATTGGCGTAGAGCGTCGACAGCGGCGTGTAGAACGTCCAGCCGGTGTCCACGCCGCCGGCCACCACCGCAAACAGCGCGAACAGGCTGCCGAAAATGAAGACGTACCAGCTGACGAGGTTTAGTCGCGGGAAAGCGAGATCGCGCGCGCCGATCATCAGCGGCAAAAGGAAATTGCCAAGCGTGGCCGGGATCGACGGCACCAGGAAGAACCAGACCATGATGATGCCGTGCAGCGAGAACAGCCGGTTGTAGACATCGTCAGACACAAGGTCGCCGGCCGGTGTCGCGAGCTCGATCCGCATCAGCACCGCCATGGCGCCGCCGAGGAAGAAGAAGGCCGTCAGCGAGATCAGGTAAAGCCACGCCACGCGCTTATGGTCAGTGGTCAGCAGCCACGCGCGAGGGCCGCTTCCCTCCTCTAGATAAGTGCCAGGCATCGCCGCGTTGGTCATGGCTTGGCTCCTGCCTTAGGTAGACGCGATAACGACTTCAGATAGGCGAGCAGCATCTGCAGCTCACCTTCATCGATCAGGCCGTCGAAGCTCGGCATCACCGGCTCGTAACCGGCGGCGATCTCCTTCTTCGGATTGAGGATGGAGTCGCGCAGATAGCGCTCGTCGGCGATCACTGTCTGCTGGTTGTCGAGCGCCACCGGCCGACCGAAGATGTCTTCAAGCGAGGGCGCCCTCACCTTGCTGCTGGCGCCATGGCAGCCGGAGCATCCCAGCGCGCGAAACAGTTTCTCGCCGCTCGCGGCGAGCGTCTCGCCTTCGCTCTGACTGTTCAGCCAGGCGGCATATTGCTCGGGCGCCATCACAGTCACCCAGCCGCCCATTTGGGAATGTTGCGTGCCGCAATATTGGGCGCAGAACAGATGATAGCGGCCGGGCTCCGTGGCGATGAACCAGATATGCGTCGTGCGGCCCGGCACCGCGTCCTGCTTGATGCGGAATGCCGGCACGTAGAAGGAGTGGATGACGTCCTGCGAGGCGAGCGACACCACGACCGGTTTGCCGATCGGAACATGCAATTCGTTGATCTCACGCTGACCGCCGGGCTGTCTGAACTCCCACATCCATTGCTTGCCGAGTGCGATGATCTCCAGCGCATCCGCCGGCGGATGGTCGCGCCGAACGAAAAGGGTGGCGCCCCAGCCGAAGAAGACAAAGGCAATGACCAGGCTGGCCACGGTCCAGCTCATCTCAAGCGGCAGGCTGCGGGAACGCTTGCCTGTGCGATCCGCCTTCGAGCCGATGCGGTATTTCACCGCATAGCCGACGACCAGGCCGCTGAGCGCCAGTCCGAGAAGGATTGAAAAAGCGACCAACGTGTAAAATAGCGCATCAATCTGGCCGGCTTCCGACGAGGCTTCCTGCGGGAAGAAGGGGATGCCGAAGCTCACCTTGCCCTCCCCCAGGTCTGCCAGAGCACAGTTGCGCCGAGGCCGAGTAGCGTTGCCAGGCCTGCCACTTTCAGCGCCGCCCAGATGGCAGGCGTGTACTGGCCTTTCGACCTGTCGAACCCAGCGCAAAGCAGGAAGGCGTGATCCGCGATAGAGCCAAGTTTGTTGGCCGACGCCTCGACCAATGCAAGCTCGAGGTCGCGCGGCGTAAAGGTCAGCGCCGGCAGCACCTGTGAAATTCGGCCCGAGGGTGTGAGCGCGATAATTGCGATCGGATGGACAAACTGATCGATGCCTTTGCGCCGATCGAAAGTGATGCCGGCCTCGTTGGCGAGCGCTGCGCCAGCACCTTCGCTGCTGGTCAGAAAACGCCAGGTGGACAGGCCCACCGGACCGGCGGCGGAAGCGATCTCATCCCGTGCCGCTGTGGCATCGGCGGGGGTCTCATCGGCGTCGATCGAGATGAACAGCGCGCGGTAATCTGTCGGGAGAAGCGATGTCTTTTTCAGGTCGGACGCGACAGCCTGCTGGGTGACGCCGCAAAGGTTCGGGCATTTGTCGTAGCCAAAGATGACCAGGGCTGGACGGCCGTTCAGTGTTTTGCCAAGCGTCAGCCTCGCACCGCTTGCATCGGTCATTTCGCGATCGAGAGTCAGTTGCGCTCCGAGCCTCGGATCGAATGTCGGTCGCTCGGCGGCAGGAGCCGCGCCGGCAATGAACAAACAAAGCGCAGCGAACAAGCTTCTCATCGTCCTGCTCCGCTTTGCCCCCGGCAATTCTGACTCTGCGGAGCGCGGGGAACCGCCGCAGTAACCAACCCGCAGTCATCCCCTCCAGAGCTCACTGATCGCTGCTGCGACCAATCCGGCAAACCGTTGCTGACAATCGCCCACATGGCGTCGTCGATCGGCATACAAGCGATGCCGGCATCGCGGTCGATCCAGCCAAGCATTTTGAGCTGGCGATCCTCCTCGGCGCGAAAGCTGATCAGGTCCTGGTTTGGCGCGGTCTGCAACCCAGGGCTTTCCGGACTAGTGTTGCCCGGAACCGGCAACCAGGTCGGCGCGGTGTTGAAGGCAAGCTTCACGCCGATCGTGGCTAAAGCGATGAACAGAAGCAGACCGCCGCTGAAAGCGAGCAGCACACCCGGCTGGACATCGCGCACTTCGGGATGGCGGTGCGCCTTAGCCATGGGCGACCTCCCGCTTCCACCAAGTGATCCGATCCGGTCGGCGAAGAAGGAAGAGGAAGAGCACGAGCCACAGCCCGCCAACTCCAATCCATGCTGCCGCATCTCGCCATAGTCCCAGCAAGCCGCCGGAAAACAGCGGTGGGCGAATACGCCAGAACACATCGGCGAAATGGCCTGCTAAAGTTACTCCTGCCAGCCAGACCAAGCCGTCATGGCTGCGCTTGAGCGGTCGGCTGAGCGAGCCTGCGAACGCAGCCACCTGCAAGGCAATCAGCAGCCACAGCAGATACCACCAGCCGCCGGTGGCCCGGACGATGTACCACTGGATCTCGTCCGGAAGGTCACCGCCCCAGACGACAACCCACTGCATGAAGACGAGGTAGATCCAGGTCAGCACGAAGCCGAGCTGCATGTTGGCAAGGTCTTCGCCAAGCGCGGCATCTTCCTCACCGCCGGGTATGACCTCGACCGCCTGCCTCGCCGCCAGCACAAGGATCGCCAGAGCGAAAGCTCCAGTGACCTCCGCTGAAGCCTCGCAAAGTGCGTAGATAGTCGAGGTGAATTCGGGCTCGATCGAAAGCATCCAGTCGATGGCAAAGACGCTGACGGCAAGCGCATGGAGGATCAGGCTAAGGGCATATTTCCTCCCGCTGCCAGCCTTCCCGGAACCCTCTGAAGTCGGGCGGAGCACCACCCAAGTGAGGACGAGCCAGATCGCCGCGCAGACAGCAAAGCGCAGCATGAAGAATGGCACGTTGAGATAGGCAAGCTTCTCTCGAACCTTCTCGGACAGCGTCGCGGGATCGGCGCCGGCCCATGGTAAGATCAGATCGAGCCTCATCAGCACCGGCAGGAGCAAGACGAGTCCAAACGGCAGTGTTGCGGTCATGGCCCGCAAAGGCTGACGGACCGCCTCGCCCCAGCGTCCGCCGGTCAGCCCATGCACCATCAATATGGTCAGCGCGCCGAGCGGCAGGCTGAGCGCGAAGAGAGCCGCCGCGAGCCAGGCGCCCAGCATCGCTTTGACATCAAGCGATGCGCCAAGAACGCAAGGAACGAGCCCTGTGATGCCGACGGCGGCAAAACCCTGCTCGAGGCGGCTCACGGCGATGTCTCCGCTTCGAGCCGCGCGCGCAAGGTCTGCGGAAGCTCAGCGACTGGTGCGTTGCGCGAATATTGCAGCGCGCGGATATAGGCAACGATCGCCCAGCGGTCTTGCTGCGGCACGCGCGCCGCGTAGGAATACATGGCGCCATAGCCATTGGTGATGACATCGTAGAAATGCCGGTCGGAGGCCTTGCGAAGCGCATCCTGATGATAAGTCGGCGGCGCCGGAAAACCACGCTGGACAATCATGCCATGACCGTCGCCCGTGCGGCCGTGACAGGGCGAGCAGAAGATGTCGAAACGCTGCTGGCCACGCAGCAGCAGCGCGATCGTGATCGGATAGGGGATCCTGTCCGGGACAAGCGAAAGATCGGCATCGCGCGCGACGGTGCCCGTTACCGGCGTGCGTGCCGACATGCCGTCGGCGAACTGGTTGCTCGCCTCTAGCGGATCGTAGCGCGGCTGGTCCTCCATGTCCTGCCGGCAGCCGGCGACGGACAGCGCACCGAGGATCAGCGTGAGGCGCAAGCGGTTCACGCTTCGACCTCCTCGACGGTCTCGGCGCCGAGCCGCGTCAGTTGGCCCTTGGTGACGCCCTTGCGGTATTTCGGATCGGCCGCTTCGATCAGAAGATAGAACTTGCCACCGCGCGCGTAGCTGAAGCTCTCGGCGTTGAAGACCGGATGATGGTAGCGGGGCAGCCCATTGGCCGCGAGCACGCCCACAAATCCGGCAAAGGCGGCGCCCATAATGCCGGCCTCGAAGGCGATGACGACGAAAGGCGGCCAGGAATGCAGCGGACGTCCGCCGACATTGATGGGATAGTCGACTTCGACCGAGTACCAGAGCAGAGCATAGACGAGAGCCGCGCCGGCAATGCCGCCGGCGAGCACGGCCCAGGGCAGGCGCGTCTTCGGGATCGCCAATATCCCCTCCAGCTCTTTCACCTGAAATGGCGAGAACGCATCCATGCGCCGATAGCCGCGCTCGCGCATGCCGCGCGCTGCCTCGACGAGCGCTTCGGGATCGGCAAAAACCGCCATGAGACCGTAGAGGCTCATTTGAGCTTGCCCTCTTCCTCGGCCAGTTCCTCGACCTCGAAGATCGTGATCGCCGGCAGGATGCGGATGAACAGGAAGACGAGCGCGAAGAAAGTGCCGATCGAGCCGAACAGGATACCGAAATCGAGCCAAGTCAGCGACTGCTCGCCCCAGGACGACGGCAGGTAATCGCGGCTCGGGCCCGTCACGACGATGATGTAGCGTTCGATCCACATGCCGATATTGATGGCGATGGCGATCGCGAACAGCAGCGGCATGTTGCGTCGGACGCGCCTAAACCACAGCAATTGCAGCACGCCGCAGTTCAGGCCGATCATCGTCCAGAACAATGTCGCGTATGGACCCAGCGCGCGCTGGGCCATCATCGCGCGTTCATAAGGCTTGCCTGAATACCAGGCGAAGAACGCTTCCGAGACATAGCCATAGGCGACGACCATGCCGGCGGCGATCATCAGCTTGGCGGCGTTGTCCATGTGCCTGAGCGTGATCAGGTCCTCGACCGAGAAAGCCCAGCGCAGCGGAATGGCGATGGTAAGCACCATGGCGAAGCCGGAGAGCAGCGCGCCGGCGACGAAATAAGGCGGAAAGATCGTCGAGTGGTAGCCGGGCGTGATCGCGAAGGTGAAATCGAGCGAGACGATCGAATGCACCGAGACGACCAGCGGCGTGGCTAAGGCCGCAAGCAGGAAATAGACGACCTGGTAGCGCGCCCAATGATAAGCCGAGCCGCGCCAGCCAAGCGCCAATATGCCATAGAAGAGCTGCGCCGGTTTCGAGCTTGCGCGATCGCGCAGCACCGCCAGATCCGGCAGCAGACCCATGTACCAGAACAGCAGCGAGACGGTCGCGTAGGTCGCGATCGCCGCAAAATCCCAGACCAGGGGGCTGCGCCATTGTGGCCAGTGCATATGCACATTGGGCAACGGCAGCAGCCAGTAGAAGAACCACGGTCGGCCGAGATGCAGGATCGGAAAAAGTCCGGCCATGGCAACGGCGAACAGCGTCATGGCCTCGGCGAAGCGATTGATCGAGGCGCGCCACGGCTGGCGCAGCAGCAGAAGCACCGCCGAGATCAACGTGCCGGCATGACCGATGCCGATCCACCAGACGAAGTTGGAGATCATCGTGCCCCAGACCACCGGCATATTGATGCCGTAGGCGCCCACGCCGACCGCGATCAGGTAGGTGATTGAATAGAGCAGCAGCAAAACCAGCAGGAAGCAGAGGAAGAACGCCGCCCAGAAATGACGCGGCAGGCGGCCGTTGAGCACGATCGAGCCGATGCGCCCACTGATCTCGCGAGAATCGTGCCGCCCGCGCAAGACGGCCGGGCTGTTCGCGCTGGCTTCAGCCATCGGTCGCCTCGCCCGGCTTGGCAAGCTTGCCGTTCGGATTGCAAATCTTGCCGAGATAGGTGGTGCGCGGCCGTGTATTCAGTTCCTCGAGCAGCGCGTAATTCTGCGGCGCGCTTTTCTCGCGAACGACCTTTGCATCTTTCTTGTTGCGATCGCCGAAAGTGATGGCCAGGGTCGGGCAGGCCTGCTGGCAGGCGGTGACCACCTCGCCATCGGCGAGGTCGCGGTTCTCGATCTGGGCCTGGATGCGTTTGGCGCTGATGCGCTGGACGCAATAGGTGCATTTCTCCATCACCCCGCGCGAGCGCACGCTGACATTGGGGTTGTGAACGGCCTGCTCCGGCCCAGCTTCGTCCTTGTCGAAGGATTGGTGCTCGAGAAAATTGAAGCGCCGCACCTTGTAGGGGCAGTTCTGCGAGCAATAGCGCGTGCCAATGCAACGGTTATAAACCTGCGCATTCAGCCCATCATGCGTATGGACGGTAGCGTTGACCGGGCACACCACTTCGCAGGGCGCCTTCTCGCAATGCATGCACGGCACGGGCTGGAAAAAGGTCTCGGGCGCATCGACTGGCCCGGCATAGTAGCGATCGACCCGCAGCCAGTGCATCTCGTGGCCGCGCTCGCATTCGTCCGGCCCGACCGGCGCGATGTTGTTTTCCGCCTGGCAGGCCGAGACGCAGGCCATGCAGCCGATGCAGGTCGACAGATCGATCGCCATGGCCCAGGCTTCCTGTTTGTAGGGCCAGGCGGGATAAAGCGATTCAGTCGGCGCCGACGGTGAGTCCGTGCGCACGAAATCTGGATTCTGCCGGAATGCGTCGAGCGAGGCGTGGCGCACAATGGCGCGACCTTCCATCGCCTGGTGTTGCTGCGTGGTGATGACGCGCATGCTGTTCTTGCGGAGCGTGATGGCCGCGCCGGTCGCGAACCATTGCGACCCACGGCGCAATTGGAAAGCGTCATAGCCTCCCGATAGGAGAGCGACAGAACCGACCTTTCGCCCGAAGCCAATGGAAAGCGTTATCGTTTCGTCCGGGTGGCCGGGCACGATCCAGGCCGGCGCGTCGATGTCCGCTCCGTCGCACGCGACGTTGATGGCCTGGCCGTTTCCGACTTTCAGTCGCTCGGCCGTGGCGGGCGAGATGAGCGCGGCATTACCCCATACGATCTTGGTCAAGGGTCGCGGCAGTTCCTGCAGCCATGAGGCGTTGGCGAAACGACCGTCGCGCAACCAGGGATCGGCGACGAAGCGGATATCGATACCGGTGCCTGCTTTTGCCGCCGGCTTCAATCCGGCCAGGTCCGGCGGCACTGTGACGGATACTGGCTTGGCGGCACCATTTGCTATGACCCCGTCGCGCAGAGCCTTTCTCCACGCGTCATCATCGAGCTCGGTCCAATGCTGCCGGACAAGCAAAAGCGGATCCGTATCGAACGCGCCACCAAGCACGGCGAGCAGCTCATGCCCGGTCTTTCCGTCGTAAAGCGGCCTGATCAGCGGCTGCACCATCGAGGTGCTGCCGTCATAGGCACGGATGTCGCTCCAGCTCTCGAGCTCGTGCGCCGCGGGCAGATGCCAGTGCGCCAGGAAAGCGGTCTCGTCGCGGTAGAGCCCATGATGGACGAGCAGCTTGACGCTGGAGAAGGCCTTTTGCACATCGAGGCCTGCCGGCGCGGTGTAGAGTGGGTTTGCGCCCAGCACGACCACTGTGTCGATCGCCTTGAGGCCAATCGCTTCGTACATCGCCTCCAGATCGCCATCGACCGACAGCGCATCCGGCGCCTCGATAAACTCCACTGTATTGCCGAGCGCACCAAGGCTCGCGTTGGCGGCAAACGCGGCGGCGTGAACGAACGCGCTCTGATGCGCACCCGGAACGACCAGCGCGCTGTGGCCGGCCGCCTTCAGATCGTCGACCAGCGCTGTCATCCATGTCTGGTCGATAGATGTGCGGGAAGTTCCGGCTTGGCCACTTAACGCCGCAATCAATCTCGCAGCCACCTCCTCCATCTCGCTTGGCTTGATCGCAAGCCGATGATCGGCTGCTGCGCCGGTGATCGTCGGCGTCGACTCCACCGCGTAAAGCCGGCTCATGCGGTCACTCGGGCTGCGCACGCGTCGCCGCGCTGCGAAGTCGCGCGCATAGACGAGCCGCCCTGGCCCCTCTCCCAGGAAATCGGCATCAAGGCTCACGATCGTTTCTGTACGATTGAAACGATAGACCGGCGTCAGTGCCGCCCCGAACAGAGCACGCGACGCCTCGGCCGATCCCGGCGCCGCCAGCGGATCGTGGCGGTAAATTTTCAGCTTTGGATAGCGTGTCCGCAGCGCATCCAGCTGTGCCGCGAGAGTCGGCGAGGTCGTTGATTCTATCAGCAAGGCACCGCCCTGCCCCTTCGATGCCGTCCATTGCGAAACGAGCCCTGCCATGTCCTTCAGGAAATCGCCATAAGATGCCGGCTCGCCATTCTTCAGCGGCGTGCGTGAACGATCGGGATCGAACAGCATCAGCACAGCCGCCTGCATCACCGCGTCGGTTCCGCCAAGCGATGCCGGATGATCCGGATTGCCCTCGACCTTTGTCGGCCGCCCTTCATGGCTCTCGACTATGGCGCCGATGCCGAAGCCGTCGCTCGACAAGGTTGTCGCGTAGTAGGTCGGCTTGCCCGGGATCAGGATTTCCGGCTGGCGCACATAAGGGACGATGCTCTCCGCTCTGCTGCAGGCAGCCAGACCGGCTAGCGACAGCGACGCGCCCATCAGCTTCAGCAGCGTGCGTCTGTTCGGCCTTGCCGGCAGGCGCTCCGCGATTGCCGGGAATTCGGTTTCGACAAAGCGGCGGAAATCGTTGGTGCCGGCGATCTCGTCGAGACTGCGCCACATGTCGCGATCGCTTGTCAGCCGTCGGCGCAACGCTGCGATGTCGATGGCGGGCCGGCCCTTTTCAGCGATGGCAGACATAGCAATCCGTCATCGTCTCGGGATGGATGTCGAGCATGCCGATCAGCTGTCGCCTGATCTCATCGATGTCGGCTGGCGGCCGCCAGTGCATCAGGAACACGTCCTTCGGCGGACGCAGATTAGGACCGGGATTGCGATGACAGCCCAGACACCATTCCATGCTGAGCGTATGTGCCCGCATCGTCAGCGGCATCTGGTCGACCTCGCCATGGCAGGTCTCGCAGGCGATGCCCTTGTCGATATGGATCGCGTGATTGAAGAAAACGAAATCGGGCACGGTGTTGACCCGCTGCCATTCGATCGGCTTGCCGCTGGTGAGGCTTGCACGCACCGGCGCCAGCATGTCGGCATTGGTGAAGAGCTGCGAATGGCAGGTCATGCAAACTTCGGTCGGTGGTAAACCCGCCGACGAGGAGGTTTCGACGCCGTTGTGGCAATAGCGGCAGTCGATGCCGAGCTGGCCGACATGATGCTTATGGCTGAACGGCACCGGCTGCGCCAATGGCTCACCTACTCCCGTTGCAAAGTCCGAACGGGGAAGGATTGTCCCGATCGCGGCGGCGATCAGCAGAACCGCACAACTTCCCCAGATGACAAAGCGCGCAACGCCGTTGGCGTTTTTCGAGAAGATCTGCGGCATCCCCTCGCCGATTCTGCTAAAGGCAAACTCAATGTTGACGACACCTAACGGTGCTTTTGCCTCGAAGGTTCCGAAGCCGCAAAAGGATCACAAAATGGTGACCCACAGCGAGAGCCGGCTTCAAAATTAATCCGCAACCACAGGCAGTCGCACGCGTTCGCCAGATATCACGATCGGGCCGATGACCTATGAGGCAATACATAGTCATCGCGCCTGGAGGACATCGTTTCATGGGAACCAAGGTTGGCGATGAAGTCATCGCCTATGCTCTGCCGACTGGATGAGACCGGCTTAAAAAGCGCTTTAACCTTCTAGGTCGCCACGACGGCGTCCCGTCGTCCGCGAAGGGCCGTCTCTCCTCTCCGCCAGTCTACGACTTCGACGCCTGGCAAGAAAATACATCCAGATCAGGATGAGGAACAAAGGGACGCCCGCGACGGGCAGCATCCACATGCCAATGTGAAACATGGGTCTCCCCAATCATAGAACGGTCTTAGAGCATACTCAGGCGAGAAGTTGCTCAATCCTGATCGGCAGGTCGCGGATGCGCTTGCCGGTCGCATGATAAACAGCACTCGCAACAGCAGCGGCGGTGCCGACATTGCCGAGTTCGCCAAGGCCCTTGACGCCGGCAGGGTTGACCGCATGGTCGACCTCCGGAATCAGGATCACCTGCAGGTCCTTGATGTCGGCATTGACCGGCACGAGATAATCCTGCAGGTCCCGGTTCACATAGCGGGCGTAGCGACGGTCGATTTCCGTCGCTTCATGCAGCGCCTGGCCGATGCCCCAGATCATGCCGCCCATCAACTGGCTGCGCGCCGTGCGCGTGTTCATGATGCGGCCGGCCGCGAACGCCCCGACAATGCGTGGAACGCGAATTTCCAGAGTGTAGCGGTTGATGCGGACTTCGACGAATTCGGCACCGAAAGCGTATTTTACCGAGCCCGCATCCTGTTCACCGCCGTGGAACTCCGGCGTGCCAGCATAAAGCTTCTTCAGCGCCTCGGGCGTCGCGCCCTTCGGCGCAAACTCGGCATACTCCTCGATGGCGCCGACCTGCATGGTCTTCAGGATGTCTTCGACCTTGGCCGACGCACCGCCCTTTGCCACGATCTTTCCGTCGGTGAGGTCGAATTCCTCGTTATGGGAGCCGGCCAACGGACCGCCTTCTGCGGTCGCGGCGGCAAAGAGCTTGCTGCGGATGGCGTCGCAGGCTTTGAGCACCGCCGAACACACGCTAGCTGTGGAGATCGACCCACCGGAGACCGGAGCCGGAGGCAGGTTGCTGTCGCCCATCTCGACGCTGACCCGATCGATGCCGACGCCGAGCCGCTCCGACGCCATCTGGCCGGCCACGGTACGCACGCCGGTGCCGATCTCGTGGGAACCACATTGCAGCCGAACATCGCCGTCGATGGTGAGGCGCACCCGTGCCGCGCATGGCGCGACGGCGGTGGGATAGATCGCCGTGGCACAGCCCATGCCGACCAGCCAGTCGCCGTCACGCATCGCGCCGACTTTCGCCTCGCGCTTGGCCCAACCGAAAGCTTCCGCCGCCTGGTCGTAGCATTGGATCAGCGAGCGGCTGGAGAATGGCTTTTTGCCGATCGGCTCTGTCACCGGTTCATTGATCCGGCGGAACTCCACCGGGTCCATGCCGAGCGTCACAGCCATTTCGTCCATGGCGTTTTCGAGCGCATAGACATAAGGGGTCTCTGGCGGCGAGCGCATGTAGCCAGGCGTGTTGCGGTCCGCCTGCACCACCGAGACGTGTGTCAGCACCGAGGCGTAGTCATACATCCGTCCAGTTGCTGATGTCCCCCCCACGACATAGAGGTCTGGCCGCGAGGTGACCTCCCAGCCTTCATGCGCAAAGGCCGTGATGCGCCCGTCCTTGTCAGCGCCGATCCTGATGCGGTGCCTCGTCTCCGCCCTATAGGTCTGAGTGCCGAAGGCTTGCATGCGGCTGACCACGCAGCGCACCGGGCGGCCGAGCCGCCTGGCGGCGATGGCGACAATGGCGGTGCGGGGTGTCATCGGCCCCTTGGAACCAAAGGCGCCGCCGATGAAGGGGCTGACGATACGCACCTTTGCCGGATCGATCTTCAACTGTCTGGCAAGCTCGACCTTCCAGCCGGTCACATTCTGCGACGGCTCGTGTATGGTCAGCTCGTCGCCCTGCCAGAAAGCGGTGGTTGAAAACAGCTCGATCGGATTGTGGTGCTGCGCGGGTGTCGAATAGCGTTCGTCGACCTTGACGGCGGCGGCGGCATAGGCGGCATCGAAGTCGCCGGCCTTCACGTCTTCCTTGAACAAAGGACTCTTGCCGGCGGCGGGAATGGTCACCGTGCCCCGACTGTCGAAGCTCGCCGTCGGAGCCTCCACATCATACTCGGCGCGGATCAACTGCGCCGCCTCTTCGGCTGCTTCGAATGTCTCGGCGACCGCGAGCGCGATGATCTGGCCGTCGTGGAAGATCGTCCGGTCATGCAGCGGTCCGATCGAGGTCGCGCCGGAATTGCCGAATTTCGGTTTCTCGACCTTGTCCATGTCGCCATAGGTAACAATGTCGAGCAGGCCGGGCACCGCGCGGGCTTTGTCCAGGTCGAGCTTCGTCACCTTGCCTCTGGCAATGCTGCTGGTAGCCAATGCGCCGTATGCGACGTTGGGGCTCGGCAAGTCGGCGGGATAATGCGCCTGTCCGGTGACTTTCAGGCGCGCATCGATGCGCGGCAGCGGTTCGCCCTGATTTTCTTTGGGTGTTGGTGTGGCGTCCATGGTTCATACCTTCATGTCGCGGGTTTCAAGCAGCGCGCGCATCAGCGTTCGTTTGCCGAGCTCGATCTTGAACGCATTGTGCTGGCGCGGCTGGGCCTCGGCGAAGGCGGCGTCCGCCGCCGCAGTGGCGGTGGCTTCGTCAAGCTTCTTGCCTTGCAGACTCTGTTCGGCCGCGCGGGCGCGCCAGGGCACGGTCGCCACGCCACCCAGCGCAATGCGCGCATCGCGAACGTTGTCACTGTCCAGGTCGAGCGCAACAGCGGCCGAAGCCAGCGCGAATGCATAGGATTCACGGTCCCGAATTTTCAGGTAAAGCGAGCGCCGCGCCCATGGCAGGGCCGGCACTTCGATGGCAGTGATGATCTCGTCGGCAACGAGATCGGTCTCGATGTGCGGCGTTTCGCCAGGTTGCCGATGCAATTTGGAAAATAGGATTTTGCGCGCCCCACGCGAACCCTCGGCATGCACGACGGCGTCGAGGGCGATCAGCGCCTGGGCAAGTCGCCGTGATAGGTCGCAATGCAGGCATCGCTGCCGCCCAACACCGCATGCTGCCGATTGAAACCCTCTATCGCGGCGCAGCCGGAGCCCGGCACGCGCTTGTTGCAGGACCAGGATGTCTCGCGAAAATATTCGCAGCGTGTGCGCTGGAGGATGTTGCCCGAGAGGCTAGCCATGTTGCGGATCTGACCGCTCGCGGCCAGGCGCAGGCTGTCGGCAATGACGGGATAGCGGCGCTTGATCTCGGCGTGATCGGCGGCCTCACCCATCCGCACCAGGGCGCCGAAGCGGACTCCATCCTCGCTCACGCGTATTTGCCGTAGCCCGGGATCCTTGAGCCGGTTTAGGTCCACAAGACGGTTGGGCTCCGCAACGCCAAGCTTCATGTAGTCGGCGAGATTGGTGCCGCCGGCGATGAACTGCGCATTCGCTCGCGTCGGCTGGTCGTCGTTGGTGGTGAAGCGGGATGCGATAGCGACAGCATCGGAGATGTCGCTGGGCTGTTCATAGACAAACGGGCGCATATCAGGCTCCCTTCGTCTGATCGCGTGCCTGCAGGACGGCGGCGACAATGTTAGGGTAGGCAGCGCAGCGGCAGATGTTGCCGCTCATATATTCTCGGATGTCGTCTTCGGATTCCGCGTGCCCCTCATTGACGCAGCCGATCGCCGACAGGATCTGTCCCGGCGTGCAATAGCCGCACTGGAACGCATCGTGATCGATGAAGGCCTGCTGCATCGGATGCAGCTTGCCGTCACTGGTGGCAAGCCCCTCGACGGTTGTGATATCCTTGCCTTCGTTCATAACCGCAAAGGTTAGGCACGACAGTACGCGCTTGCCGTCGACCAGCACCGTGCAAGCGCCGCACTGGCCATGGTCGCAACCCTTCTTGGTGCCGGTTAAGCCGATATGATCTCGCAAGGCATCAAGCAGGCTGGTTCTAGTATCGAGCGATAGTTCATAGGCCTGCTGGTTGATCCGCAGCGACGCCACCACTGGCGCCCGGAGTTTCGGGCCAGATGGGGCTGGCGCTTCGGCTTTCGCGGATGACGCGAGCAACGGCGCTGCTGCGGCCGAGACCGTGCCTGCCATGAAATTTCGCCGGCTGAGGCCAAGCGCGGATGAAAGAGAAGGCTGGGACATGGCTCGCTCCTGGCTGGCTAGTCATCGGAGCTAACCCTTCATGCAGGCCATTGTTCCGGCCTTGCCCGCGCAGAATCATAAGCTCACCGAAGCGTGATCCTGGCCGATAGACGCGCATCATTCTGGAACATGGATGCCGGCTTCGAGTTCTACGGCCAACACCAACGCTGATGGGTAGCCGATATGAAATCGAAACTGGTCGCGGAGACGTCTGGACAAAGGACATTCGTGGTCGTTCTGGATCCGGGAGAGGAAGCCTTTGCCGCGCTGTCCGCGTTCGCCGCTCAGAAAGGAATCGCCGGCGCTTCGCTGACGGCAATCGGCGCTTTCGAAAAGGCGACAGTCGGCTGGTTCGACTTCGGCTCGAAATCCTACCGCAAGATCCCGGTCGGCGAACAATGCGAGGTTCTGAGCGCCATTGGTGACATCGCGGTCGACGACAGCGGCAAGGCGAGCCTGCATGTCCATGCTGTCCTTGGTCTAAGCGACGGATCGACGCGCGGCGGCCATCTTGTCGAAGGCATTGTCAGACCTACGCTCGAAGTCACGGTGACGGAATCGCCGGTTCACCTGCGGCGCACCAAACGCCCCGGCCTCGGCATCGCTTTGATCGATCTCGGCGCCTGAGGGCCGGCGATGGCAGCGGTCGCAACCGAGGTGTTTCCTCTCCCTCTCGATACATCCCCAATCGAGGCTCGGACCGATGAAGCATTGCCGCAGGACAAGGGCATCTGGCAGTTCGAACCGAAATGGGATGGGTTTCGCTGCCTCGCTTTCAAGAATCGCAAAATGGTCGATCTCAGGGCGAAGTCGGGCAAGCCGCTTGGGCGTTACTTTCCCGAGCTGATAGCGATGATGCAAAACCTGGAAGCCAAGGATTTCGTGGTCGACGGCGAAATCGTCATCGAGATCGGCGGCGTCGCCTCTTTCGACTCCCTGCAGATGCGGCTTCATCCGGCGGAGAGCCGCATCCGCAAGCTGAGCGCGGAAACACCGGCGCGACTGATCGTGTTCGATATGCTGGTCGCGCCGGGCGGCAAATCGCTGCTGGAGGCCGCACTGACGCAAAGGCGCGCGGCAATCGAAGACTTCGTCACGAAAGCAAACACCGGCGCTCTTCAGCTCTCGCCCTGCACCACGAGTGTCGAGACCGCTGGGCGATGGCTGAAAGATGCCGGTCATGGGTCTACCGACGGTGTCGTCGCCAAACGGCTGAATGATCCCTATCGGCCGGGCGAGCGCGCGATGATCAAGGTCAAGCGACTGCGTACGGCCGACTGCGTGGTCGGCGGCTTCCGCTATCTGAACGGCAAGTCGCAAGTCGGGTCCCTGTTGCTTGGCCTCTACAACGAGCGCGGCTTGCTTGACCATGTCGGCTTCACCTCGACATTTGCCAATGAGGAACGCGCCGCGGTTACGAAGAAGTTGGAGGCGCTGCGCGGCGGGCCCGGCTTCACCGGCAAGGCGCCGGGTGGGCCGAGCCGCTGGAGCACGGAGCGCAGCGGCGAATGGGAGCCGTTGCGGCCGCAGCTCGTCGTGGAGGTACGCTTCGACCACGTCACGGGGGAGCGCTTCCGGCACGGCACTCGATTCGTTCGCTGGCGGTCCGACAAAGCGCCGAGCCAATGTACGTTCGAACAGATTCGATAGGAGCTCACTTCCGGAACAATCGCCTTCCCGGGCGGTTCCTGGTCAGGACGGCCCCGCGCCACGAACGCACCTACCGTTGGAGACAAGAACATGGATCCGCGCGATAAACAGCGAGCCACAAGGCAGGAAGAAACCGAAGCTCCCGGCATCGAACAACAAGACTGGGACGCTCTTGAGGGTAACCGGATCCTGCCTGACGGCGTCGCCGTAAACGGCGATCCGGGAGACGATATGGAACCACAAGGTGTCCTTCCCGAAGAAGACGACGACAATCCTTATCAGGAGAGCGACGAAGCCTTACCTGACGATGAGGAAGAGCGCGTGCTATCGCGCGACCCTTCCAAGGAAGGCAGTCGCTTTGACGAAGCCTAGCGAAAGGCTTCAATTGCGAGGTTGCAAGGCGGCCGACGGTCGTCGCAGCGACCCTTGGTCAGTCGATTGTGTTTATCGAACCAGCACGTCGCGAATTTTTGCGGCCAGTTCATTCGATTGTATGGCTTGGTCAAAAGTTCCGTGCCGAAATCCAACGTGCCGTTGTGCGCGATCGCGCTGCGCGCCGGTGGTATAGGGACCTTTAACGAAAGGCTGGACCAGCTTCACTTTGTCGACGAGTTCGCGTCCGGACATTTCGGGCATCACTACATCGGTAAAGAGCAGCGACGGGATTTTCCCGCCTTCTATGCCGTAACCGGCGCAGTTGATCTCGAAGTTTCGCCCGACCAACTCGGCTGCTGCGTAAGCCAGCTCGCCGGCATCTCGATCTCGCGAATCCGATCTCCCAGCGCCGCCAGAAGTTTAAGGCGCTGAACCCCAGTCTGCCGATCGTGCTCGATAACCCCCATTGCGCCCCCCTGCCGGTGCGGCCGGAAAAATGCGCTCAAGGGAGATCGGTTCCGCATGGTGCCTCGCCCCTAGATACTCAGCCCAAAAGTCTGGCTGTGTCTATCCGGCGACACCTACGGCGCTGCTCTGGCTTCGTGAGTACGCAGGGATTCGATCTCTTCCGGTTCTTTTTCATCGATCTTGGCAATGCTGTCGCGAGCAGTTTCGCTGGCTCTTATAAGCTCGTCCAATTTTGCTTGCAGCGCTTGGGTGTCGCGATGTTCGGCTCGCTGAATCAGCAGGGTCATGGCCCAAGTGACAAGTGTGGCGATGCCATGCCAATCCAGGCTCTCAGGTTCGAAAATCACCCAGCAGGCCGTAAAACCTCCCAGCACCAGGAACGCCGATGGTCTCGAAGTAGCCGTGCCTATTGCCGTGAGCAATTCGCCGATTTGATGTTTTGCCATGCCCTCGAACGGACTGAGCGAGGTCCAGTTCCGCTGAAGGTGATGACTTGTCGGAGGCGTTCACGGGGGAACGCTACGGCTTGCGGCGACTTATCGTGCGCAACCGGGAGTTTCCATGCCACGCAAGCTCGATCTCAGAGGTGGCACACCAGTGTGGTCGGCCTATCGTTCGCCCGCAGTGCCGGTGGCTGCTCTGAAGGGGGATACAAAGACGGATGTGTTGGTCGTCGGCATGGGCATCAGCGGTGCAATGATGGCCGAAGCGCTCACCCGGGATGGCCATTCGGTCATCTGCATCGACAGACGCGGCCCGCTGAAGGGGTCGACCGCAGCGACGACGGCACTCGTCCAGTTCGAGATTGATCAGCCGCTGACAACGCTTTCAAAAATAATCGGAGGCGATGCTGCTCGACAGGCCTGGCGACGATCGCGACTTGCTCTAGCAAATCTGCAAGCGCGCGTAAGCGAATTGCAAATCCGCTGCCGGTCGGTCGCCACCCCGTCAATTTATTTAGCGGGCAATCGGCTCGGCGCGTCCGACCTGCGCCGGGAAGCGGCTGCAAGGCGGCAGGCCGGCATCGGCGCATCGTTCCTGACCCGCAAAGAGCTGCAAGACGAATTCGGCATAGACCGCGGCGGCGCTATTCTCAGCCATGGCAACCTGGCGCTCGATCCTCGTAAATTGACGGCCGGCCTGCTCCTGACGGCATTGCAACGCAAGGCAAGGTTCTACGCGCCGGCCGAAGCAACAGCGATCGAGGGTCATCGCTCCGGCGTAACAGTGGCGACGCGGCAAGGCCCTGTGATCGAGGCCCAACATCTTGTCCTTACGACGGGGTACGAACTCGCCGATATCGTTCCCGCCCGGGGCCACCACATAATCTCGACATGGGCTATTGCTACCGCCCGGCAGCCGAGCAAGATCTGGCCTCTTGCCGCAATGATCTGGGAAGCCTCAGATCCTTACCTGTACGTCCGGGCGACGGCCGATGGGCGTGTGATCTGTGGCGGCGAGGATGAGGAGTTCACCGATGAGGAGCGGCGAAACACTCTGACCTTGAAGAAGGCGGCTCGCCTAACGAAGAAGCTCGAACGAATGTTTCCGGACTTGGATCCCGCAGCACGGTTTGCCTGGAGCGGATCATTTGGAGCCACGGGGACCGGACTACCCATTATCGGCGGCGTGCCCGGGCATCCGCGTATCTATTCGGTGATGGGATATGGCGGCAACGGGATCACATTTTCGCAGATTGCGTCCGAGATCATTTCGGCATCCATCGCCGGGCTGGAGGATGTCGATGCCGAACTGTTCAAGCTCGAAGCATGAACTCATGGGACGGTGGGAAGCCGGCTAGCAACTTCGTCAAGCCGCCGGAACGAAAGCTATCGCTGGGAATTGTCCCTAAGTCTCAATACTTTATCAGGAGGTCGATATGGGACGCGGTATCTTGCTCTGGCTCCTTGGGGTGCCAATTCCGATCATCATTCTGCTCATGCTGTTCATGCGATAGGGGAGCTCGACAATGCAATCCCCTCTCCCCTCCGCGGCCGTGGCAGCCGCACCTACAGAATCTTCTTCGTCCGCAGTCAGTTGGGCATCAATTATTGCCGGCGCGTTCGCGGCGTCCACTCTCACCGTCATCCTCATGTTGATTGGATCGGGGCTCGGCCTGACGATGGTTTCGCCGTGGACCGGCTCCAGCGCCGCTCCCACGACATTTGCGGTATCGGCCGCCGTCTGGCTTGTCGTTGTTCAATGGCTCTCTTCCGCTGTCGGCGGCTATCTCACCGGTCGCCTGCGGACGAAATGGGTGAACGTCCATAACGACGAGGTCTATTTCAGAGACACCGCGCATGGCTTTCTCGCCTGGGCTCTGGCGACGTTGCTGCTGGCGGGTGTGCTCGGCTCCGCCTTGTCTGCCGCGCTTGGATCAGGGGTTCAGGCTGCCGCGACTGTTGCGTCCGGAGCCGCGATGGGGGCCTCCAGTGCAGCCGCCGCGTCGCAGCGTCCGTCGGCTGAAAGCTCGATGAACTATTTTGTCGACATGTTGTTTCGTCCTGCCGACCCGGCGTCGGCAACGGCAGCCCAGAACGACACTGCCGTCGCGCAGGCCGGCCGTATTCTCGTTGCGGGCGCAGCAAACGGCGAAATCTCTCCCGACGACAGGGCGTATCTCGCGAAGCTCGTAGCTTCGCGAACCGGCCTGTCCGAGCCGGATGCGAAGAAGCGGGTAGATACTGTGCTGGCTGGCATCGACGATGCCAAGAACAAGGCCAAGGCGGCCGCCGATACCGCCAGGAAGGCCGTAGCGACATTCTCGCTTGTGGGAGCACTGTCAATGGTACTTGGCGCCTTCATCGCGAGTGCGGCGGCAGCTCTTGGCGGTCGACAACGCGATGAGGAAGAGGCTCTTTTCCTAAATCGCTAGCCAGGATGCAGGACGCCCGCCGATGACGAGGGCGGGCATCCTGTTCAAACGTGGCGACCCAGCCCTCACGAGTCACCGATGCGCGCCGAGTGCGGCAAATATTTCGGTACCTGGGATGAATTGCAGGCCTACTTCGAGCGTCAAGGGAGGCAGCGGAGTTTTTCGCCTCGACAGGGTCGTATCAAGCGGCTGTTGTGACCCGCCTGCGTCCGGTTTGGGCACTAATTGTTGCCGGCATGGGGCGACGGATTGCCGCTTCGCCAGAGGACGAGGGCCCAACGCTGCGCCAGGATGATCCGCAAGCCCCGTGGCCGGTGAAGCGCGGAGGTTGGATATCGCGGCCTTACTCTCGCTCGCTTGGAGCGGCGCTGCTCGCCATTTTCATGGTCACGTTCATCGCTCGCCTGTGGCAAAGCACCCGCCATGCGGCCGAGCAGGCAGCGGCGCACGGCCAGCCTGCCGAGGGCGTTCTCCAGCACCTCTTTTCGGGTCAATTCTGGTTCGAAAGTTTCCAGAATTGGCAAAGTGAATTCCTGTCGACGGGCGTGCTCGTGCTCCTTGCTATCTGCCTACGGGAGAAGGGATCACCGGAGAGTAAGCCGGTTGCGGCGCCGCATCAGAAGACCGGCCATTGATGCAAGGTCATTAAGCTTGGGTTGTTAATCGCGGGGTATCAAAATCGGTACTCCAATATTCGTGACCGGAGGGAACAACTGACCGGAGGACAGGTTTTTGAATAGGAAAACCGTCTCAGTTTGAACCGCAGCGATGGGCGAGAAACGCGACAACAAATCCAGAGCCAGCCTTCTTAGGCGGCAATTCTCGAACGAAATCATGCGCCGATATCTACGCAGCCTACCTCTGTTTCACGTAAGCCGCTGGCTCCCTGACGAACTGCGCGAATTGCTCAAGCGTCTCGACCGCAAGCATAAGTGAAGCCACCATCTTCACTTCCCTCAACGCCCAAAAATGGGGGCCACGTTCTTGCCGTTCAACCGAACGCGCCTCACCAACTCTCCTCCAGGTTATGGTCAGGCAGCTCCAGTCCACAGCAGACCCATGGCAGCCGCGTCCGCGAGGCATAATTATACTGCGGCACGCGGTTCGACGGTTCATCGAAAGTGCCCACATGCAGCGCAATCCGATCGATGTCGAGATTGTAGCTTAGCGTGAGCGGCGAACCACAAACGCCACAGAATCCTCGCTCCGCAATGGGAGAAGACTTCCTGAAGGTGGGCGCTGCGCCCGACCACGAGAGGCTGGTCCTAGGCATCCACGCAAGAACCGCGAAAGCACTGCCTGTTGCGCGTCGACACATATCGCAATGGCAGTAGTGAATTCGGGGCTCGGACGAGGTCTTATACCGGACACCACCGCAAAGGCATCCGCCCGTACGTTCACGTCCAGGTGCTTGATCGATCTCTCCGGAGTTCGCCATCTACCGACAACGCCGAACGCCGAAAGTGGTTTCGGCTACCCACGTCGTTCGGCACGAACTGAGGCGGTGCATCCTTCCTTGAGCATCCGCGTTTGTGGTTCACAAATCCGGAGCTCAAGCCATGAAGATGGACATTCTCCCTGCCCCCACTGACAACCCAGCCCAGCTCGATACCCTCGTCAACAGACCGGGACACTTCGTCGAGGAGTGGATCGAAGGTCATCCCGTCAAGCCGCTCGCCGAAGCATCCCCGGAAACCGCGGCGGAAAAATTGGCGACAGCTTGCATCGCGGACGCAGAGCGTGAAGGCATCCTCGCGGAAGAAATCAGCGATGAGGTCGGCGATCTAAAAGAATATCTCGCCGTCACGGTCCTCGCCGAACGTAAAGCCGTCGGCGAAATGGATGCCGACACCAATACCCCGACCGCACGAGCGTTGGCTGACCCAAAGGCTTAGCTTTCGCGGCTGAAAAGTTATCGAATCGCAATGACGCTAATCTCAACACGAGTCGTCCACATCAGCGGTGGCAGAGGCCGATATGTGCGTGTTGGCGACGCTGCTCGCAGCGATCGACTTCGGCTACAAGACCATCCTGGTCGAGGACGCGATCGGCAGCACATCTGACGAGGCCCGAAAATATACTCAAGCTGTTCACGACGCGATATTCGCATCATGTCGAAGTGGTTTTCCGCGGAGGAGGTCCTGGCTTACTGGCGCTGACACCGTGGGCATATCAGGTGGAACATGCTGGCTCCAGCGGGGTTGTGGAATTGTCCATGTTTCAAAGGAGACTGTGCGATGACGAACGGTGAAAACCGCCGCGAAACCGGCGCTACGAAATACCCCGCGACCCAACGCGGCACCGGTGATTTCTCGCAAGATGCAGCAACCAACAAAAAGCCGGACACCGGGATTGGCCTTACGCGCCCCGTGGACGAGGTGAACGACAAGACGCACCAAAGTGACGGGCTAAACCGGAGGCTGACACCTTCACCTTCGACAGAAAAAGTATCAGGTGCGGGTCCTGCTTTGGCCGAGCATTCGAAGGACTCCAAAGCTCCGAAATCGGGCCGGCCATCCAGCGCTTATGTCAAGAAATAGGACGCCATATCCCACAGCGGTAGAGTTGGAACCGTTCGGTTTTGCGGCGGTTAGGAGAGAAGTTCCAGCGACGCATCATGGATTGAACCCTATCGCCATCCCGAACGCTACCAGGAGCAGCACAATGCCACGCGGAGACAAATCGAAATATACCGACAAACAGGAACGCAAGGCCGACCACATTGCCGAAGGCTACGAAAAACGCGGCGTCTCTGAAGAGGAAGCCGAACGCCGAGCCTGGGCAACGGTCAACAAGGATGATGGCGGCGGCAAAAAGGAGGGTGGTTCGGGTCGCGGCAAACACACGGGGCATCCTGCCGCTCACAAGGGTGGAAGTAAGGGGGGCGCCGCCTCAGCCAACCGCGCCGCCGCCGAAAGATCAACATCCGCGAAGAAGGCCGCGAAAACGCGGAAAACCCATGAACAGCATATCCATTGATACGCCGGAAGATCAGCGTGGCGATCCGGTGTCTGAACGAAGCCGCTGCATCGCCCTACTTCGGAGGCACGCAAGAGCGTTCGAAAACCGGAAGCTGTTTCATATATCGCGGGCATTGCTGAGGGTCGCGGATGAGCTGACATTTTCCGACAACCGCACGGCATAAAGCTGTCGAGGAGTTACCGGCAATAGGTGGCTCCTCAAGTACTCGCTGGCGCCGCCGATCGTCGTGGCATGGGCCCGCTCGACAAGAAATCTCCTCCCCTTAAATTGCTATTCGGACTGGCACCGATTTCGCCGCCGGCACATGCGCCTTTTCCGCCCTATGCCACAGCGGGATCAGTGGATTCAGTTCGGGATAATAGCCGGCGCAATCCCCTCGGGGGATGGAATAGGTGGTCACCCTAAGTCCGCTCACCCGGCGCGGGACCCCGTCATCGGCTGCCGACTCCAGACTGATCATCTGTCCCTCGTGGAGTCCCATGCGCCGGATGTCGTCTTCGTTCATGAGCACCACCATGCGCGTGCCGTTGATGCCACGAAGGCGATCGCGGTAGCCGTAGATGGTGGTGTTGAACTGATCGTTGGAGCGAATGGTGATCAGCGTCAGCACGTCGGATCGCGAGACGTCGATATCGGGATCCGTTTCCAGCATCGTCGGCGGCTTGAAATTGGCCTTCTTATTGGGAGTCTGCCACACCCGCTTCGAGGCCTTGATGTCACGATGAAATCCGCCGGGCACAAGAAAGCGTTTGTTGAAATCCACGAAATGGTCGGGGTAGCAACGCTCGATTTCATCCCTGACGCGCGAATAGTCTGCCACCCATTCGTCCCACGGGACCGAACTTTTTCCTTCCACTGTCGCCTTGGCGAGTTCGGCAACGATGCGGGGCTCGGAGAGCAGGTTGGGTCCAGCCGGTGGCCGATAGCCGAAGGAACCATGGATGCAGGCTGTGGAATCCTCCATCGAGACGTGCTGCTCTCCGGCCTTCTGCAGATCCTTCTCGATCCGGGAGAGACAGGGCAGAAGATAGGTGACGGCACCCGGTATCAGATGGCTGCGGTTGAGCTTGGTGGCGATCTGGACATGCAATCTGAGATGCCGCCAAGCCTCTTCGACCAGACCCGTTTCCGGAACAGCGCGCACGAAATTGCCGCCCAGTCCAATGAAAGCCTTGACTGAGCCATCGATAATCCCTTCGCATGTTTCCACGGTATCGCGCCCTTTCTCGCGCGGTGGTTCAAACTTGTAGAATGCTGCGAACTTGTCGAGCGGGACAAGTTCCGGCTTTTCGGAGATGCCGACGGTGCGTTGGCCCTGGACGTTGGAGTGACCGCGAAGCGGCGAGACGCCGGCGCCCGGCTTGCCAATGTTGCCTCGCATTAGGAGCAGGTTGCACAGCATATGGACGTTCTCCGTCCCATGCCGGTGCTGCGTCAGCCCCATGCCGTAGTTGCCGATGACCGCTGAAGCCTTGCTGTAAACCTCGGCGACATGCTCGAGATCCGCACGTGCAATGCCCGATCGCGATTCAATCTTTTCCCAAGGTGTGCGGCGCAGATAGGCCTCGAACGCACCGAAGCCGTCGGTATGTTCTTCGATGAAGGCCGTGTCGAGGACGCGCGGCGCGCCGACCTTCTTGGCCGCGTCGTCGAGCGCCAGAACGGCTTTCGCTATACCCGTCATGGCGGCGATGTCGCCGCCGCTGCGGATCTGGAAGAAGTCGCTAGACATCTTGGTGCCGGCGCCAGGCGAAAGCATTTCAACCGGGCTTTGCGGATTCTTGAAGCGCTTGAGCCCCCGCTCAGGCAGCGGATTGAACGTAATGACAGGTATGCCCCGCTGGCGCGCCTCCTCGATGGGGTGAAGCAATCGCGGCGCGCTCACGCCGGTGTTGTGGCCGAAGAAGAACATCAGGTCACAGTGGCTGAAATCCTCCAGCTGGACGGTGCCGACCGGCGAGCCAATGGACTCCGGCAAACCTACCGAAGTCGACTCGTGACACATGTTGGAGGAGTCCGGCAGATTGCCCGAACCGTAGATGCGAGCGAAGAGCTGATACATGAACGACGCCTCAAGCGAGGCACGGCCAGAAGTGTAGAACACCACCGATTTCGGATCGAGCTTCCGGAGCTGCGCGCCGATGTCGCTGAACGCGGTCTCCCACGGGACCCGTTCATATTTGTCGGTGACCTCATTGTAGCGCATCGGCTCGAGCAGGCGGCCCTGCTTCTCAAGGTCATGGTCTGGCCAATCGAGCAACTCCTTGACGGGATGGGCAGCGAAGAACTCCGGGCCACACCGTCGCTTCGTCTGGTCCCAGATCGTGGCCTTGGCACCGTTCTCGCAAAATTCGAACGGCCGCGGCTCGGCGGGCTTCGCCCAGGAACAGGAGACGCACATATAGCCGTCGGGCTTGTTCTGCTTCAGCAGGGTGCTCCAGATGCCCGACATCAACAATCCTTCGCCGCGGGCCTTGCGGATCAGGGACTTCAAAGAACCCCATCCGCCGGTAGGGTGCTTGTATTTGCGGATTTCTACGTTGTTGGTTGTGGCCGGATTCATCTCAGTGCGCCCCTGCTCATCGATAGGAGCAACACCACCCCGATAAGGAAGTTCCTAAGCCGGAGGCGTCTGGCCGGAACTTCCAGGTCACGTATTGGTGAACAGTGGATCCCACCCTCTCGCAAATGGCAGAGCCGAGAGTGGGACCTTGAGCAACGCTCAATGTCGATTGCCGGGCAGGATCGACTGAGGACGTGCCGTCCCGTTCCGCGCACCGGTTGCGCGAAGTCCACTGCACTCCATAGGGTATTGCGAAGCCCACCACCGAGGCGAGCCCGCCGGACAGCGACTCACCGCTATACAAGCAATCGGCCCGACAGAGATCTTACTGCGAAGCCACGACGTCGGAGCAAACAAGAAAGATCCGGTTTAAGAGTCCACTGCCGCCGAAGAACGGCGGCATGCACCATTGCGTATGCGCTGAGTACAATCTTGCTCCGCGAGCATCGCCCCACAGTAGCGATTTGCTATAAATCGCTTCGGATCAATGCGCGAGAAAACGCCTCCTTATCCAAGCCCAGATTTTGCTACCGGCAACTATCCGACGGACTCGCCCGGCAGCCCATCCTGCCTGCATGGTGGCGCCGACATGGCAACTGCAGACGATTTCATGCAACTCCCAATCGGACAGGTCGAAAAACCTCTTGGCGGCGCCGAATGTATCCGAAGCCAGACCCGCACTGCGCAGCAGCGAATCTTCGAAGGCGACTGTGATCGGCGATCCAACAGCTCTCGCTTCATCCCGAACACCGGGATAGAGATGCTCTGTTCCTGTAAGCGCTGCGAGGCAGCGAGAAGGATTGCGTTCAAGCAACTCCGCCCAGCGTTCGATCCGTTGTGTTCTTGTCATCGGTCTGGCGGGTGCCAGAGGATTGATTTCAGCAACCGCATGCAGTTGATCGATTGTTTGATGTTTCATGGCCAGCTCCTGTTCGTGGCTTCGGCGGCTTCTGCTAGCGTACGGGTGGCTAGCGCGCGTGGGCATTCACGAGCGCTGCCACTGATCTTCGGCCAACACACAAGCAGCAGTGTTGATGTGCTACAGAACCAACAGCAAACGCTAATGTTCCATGTGACCAACGAGCAGAATCGCTACCCCTGTCACCGGGACTATGCGCTCTGCGGCTCGCGCCGATTCGGTGCGAAAGGTCCTCATTCCGCCAAGAACAATGAACGTCATCAATTCCATACCGGACTTCCGACGTGATCAGGCCGCTGGATTGATACATAGCCCTAAAGTAAGCGATGTTCTGAGGGCACCTTTCGGACGACGCTTTGAGGGGCGATGTTCGACATCCGCGGCCAGCCGGCAGACGCACCACGTGCCGTGCGCCAGGGAGCCGGCCGATCCTGGCCGAGCTCGAGCCATGGCTGCGCGAGAAGCTCGGCCTGATCAGTCAGAAGACGAAGCTCGCCGAAGCGATCCGTTACACGCTGTCACGCTGGGGAGGGGCTCGCCCGCTTCCTCGGCGACGGACGCATCGAGATCGACTCCAATACCGTCGAGCGGTCGATCCGCCCGATCGCGCTCAAACGCAAGAACGCCCTCTTCGCGGGCTCTGACGGCGGCGCCGAGCACTGGGCCGTCGTCGCTTCACTGATTGAGACGTGCAAGCTGATTGAGGTCGAGCCACCCTGGGCCTACATCACCGCTCCAGAGCTTCAAGCCGTGGCCTGAGAACACTGCTACGGTGAAAGCACACGAGGCGGATAGTTAGTTGAAGCAGGCGCAAGCTATCACGTCGGGTTCAACCGCGATAAGTTCTGGCATCAACTGGGTTGGCCAACGAGACACATCCATCCACCCGGCGGGCTACAGCGGCGGCGGCATAATGAGTGAACACAACCACGGCACTTACGAGAACTGTGGATGCGATAAATGCACAGTGGCTCGCGGCGGCTCCGAATCGACTGCCCCCTCGGGAGTGCCTGAAAGCACATACGTGCTTACGGCAGAAAAGATAAAGCCAGTCTGGGCTGCGCTCCTTGCTATGGCGGGAGACATCCATAGCGGCCAAGACAACCTCTCTGAGGCGGATTGGACCGCTGCTGATGCAGTTTTGGCGGATCTAACGCAGATCATGGAAGCTCGCCGCTTCCTAGAGCGGGAGGCGGCAGAAAATACGGGGCAACCATTTTGCCCATGATATCTGCTAGTCGCTGGTGGCTCCGCGACAGCGCTTACGCCCTAAGCGATTTCGCGAGTCCGCTCCAACTCAGATCTTCCTGCATTTGCGGCACTTGTCTGGCGACGACCAGCATTTCTGGTCTAACCGCGGGATTGCTTTGCCAGCCGGATGGACTCGATCAGTTCGATATCCTTGAACGGTTTACCAAGGAGGGGCACATCGCTAGGCAGAGCGCCGATCGCTCTGGTGTCTGCGTAGCCCGTGATAATGACCGCAGGCCAGTCAGCCTTCAGGCTCCGCGCAAACCGGATCACTTCGACGCCCGAGACAAGCGGCATGGCGAAATCCGTAACGATCACATCGAAGTCATCCGGCGATTTTTCGATAGCAGCCAACGCCTCAGCTCCTCCAGCGGCGCAAGTCACATCAAAACCGGATTGCCGTAACGACGCAGCGGTCAATTCGCGCAAGGCCTCGCTGTCATCGACTAACAAGATCGATGGCTGAGCGCCATTGCCATTGTATTGAGGGTGGATGATTTGCTCCCGCTCCCCCCGGAGTTCCGGATCCGTTAGAGATCTAGGCAACCATAGACGCATCGTAGTTCCCCGGCCGACCACACTATCGATGCGGAGGGCGCCGCCCGACTGTTTCGCGAAGCCGTACACTGTGCTCAACCCAAGCCCGGTGCCTTTTCCAACGGGCTTTGTCGTGAAAAACGGTTCAATCACTTTGGTCAAAAGATCGGCAGGAATCCCCGAGCCGGTGTCGGTGACCGAGATGACCACGTAGTCGCCTTGTCTTAAATCATATGAATTCTGGTTGGCGGTATTGTTGGCAGCTCGTATGGCGATCGTGCCTCCAGAAGGCATTGCGTCACGGGCGTTGAAAACCAGGTTCATGAGCGCGAGTTCGAGCTGGCCCACATCCACATGAATTGGCCAAACTGAATCATCTATATGCCACTCGAAACGGACCAACCCTCCCAGAACCGGCGCGACGAGCCCGTTCATGGTCTCTTCCAACGCGGTCAGCCGCACCCCTTCCGGCTTCAGGTTCTGGCGTCGTGAAAAGGCGAGCATCCGATTAACGAGCTCTGCTCCTTGTCTGGCGGAGCGCCTTGTCAAATCGAGCACCTTTAGCGCCTGTTGGTCGAGGGTTGAATTTCGCTCGAGTAGCCCCAATCCGCTCAGGACGGCTGCAAGCAAATTGTTGAAATCATGAGCCAAACCGCCCGTAAGCTTACCGATAGCATCGATGCGTTGTGCCTGCAGTAACTTATCCTCAAGCTCGCGCCGTTCTGTGACGTCAAGCAAAGTACCAATGATTTCATTGGCACCCTCTACTGGGTCGGATGAGATGACGCCTTGGTCGAGAAAAGTCCGGTATTTGCCGTCGGCGCACTGCCAGCGGAACTCGCAATTGTAAGCCCCTGTGGTCTTGGCGCCCAACAGAGCTGCCCTCACGTTCGGCAGGTCGTCCGGGTGCACACGACTGAGACCGAAACCTGGCTCTGACGTCATTCGTTCGGCAGGAAAGCCGGTCAGCCGCTCGACACCTGCAGTCACAAACCTCGCCCCGAAAGGCGGCTCGGCTGATCGGGCGTGAAAGCAAACCGGCAGGGACCGCAGGATCGTTTCCTGACGTTGCTCAGAAGCGCGCAAAATGCGCTCGGTCTTCAGTTTCTCGTCCTGTGCTTGCAGCGCTTGCTCCAAGAGCCGCTGCTCGAGCGTGGCCTTGCGCTGGATTTCCAACGTCTTTTCATGCAACTCAACAAACACCGCAACCTTCGAGCGCAACATCACAGGATCAAAGGGCTTGAATACATAGTCGACTGCACCTGCATCATAGCCGCGCAGCATATGCGCTTCTTCCTTGTTGATTGCGGTCAGAAAAATGATCGGTGTGCGCTTCGATTGCTCGCGTTTCCGGACTAGCGATGCAGTCTCGTACCCATCCAAACCAGGCATGAGCACATCGAGCAGAATAACGGCAAAGTCTTCCTTCAGCAGAAGTCGCAAAGCTTCTTCGCCGGAGGGTGCGCAAGCAACCTCGCCAACACCATCCAGAACTTCCCTGATCGCCAGAAGATTGCGGTAGTCGTCATCTACGGCGAGAATTCGCGCACGCTCCGGCGCTTTCGGCAAAGCCCCAGGACGCTTACCTTTGGTTTTCTCGATCCGCTGCATGTTGTCGTCAGACTGCCGCTGCCAGCTGTTCCGTCACGTCGACATTTTGCCGAGAACGGCCAATCCAGACGCGAAGCAGCGCAAGCAGAAGATCAAGATCCACAGGTTTGGCTATGTAGTCCGACGCACCAGCGTCGAGACATTTCTGCCTGTCACCTTTCATCGCCTTGGCTGTGACGGAGATTAGAGGAATATGCGCAATCGCCGCCATGCCGCGTATCTGGCGCATCGTCTCGTAGCCGTCCATCTCGGGCATCATTATGTCAATAAGGGCGGCATCGATGTTTGGATTCTGCTCGAGCAAGGCGATGCCATCTCGGCCTCGCTCAGCGTGCAGCACCTGAATGCCATAAGTCTCGAGGACACTGGTGAGCGAATAGATGTTGCGGATGTCATCATCGACAATCAGAACCCTGGCGCCGGCAAGGTCGGATTTGTCTGACGGTTGCATAACGGCGCCGCCGTCGCTTTGTCCTTCGCGTGGCAGGGCCGCCGACATCAGCAACGTCAGTTGCCCGAAATTTTCGGCTCGTGGAACGTCGGCCATCTCCGGTTTAAGGGCGATCAGTTGTTCCAGCGCTTCTGGATGTGGAGCGAAGAATAAAAGGTTTGACGGTGGGCCTTCGAACGAGGCGGAGATCTCCTCGAGCGTCTTAGCATTGTCCTTGCCGGATCGGCCGAACCCGAGCACGATCGCGTCGTAGGCCGCAAAATCGACATTTTGGCCATTGGCAGCAATCCGGGCCAAGGCGGTCACAGAGGTGACGCCGTCGCGTATTGCCTCCACCAGTGACAGGCGGCGCTCTGGTTCTGCATCGACCACCAGGACGGCGCGCTGGACACGGAGCTTGCTGGAATGAATACCTTCGAAGACGCTCATGAGATCATCGGTCGACACCGGCTTGGTGGATACGCTGGCCGCGCCATTGGCCGACAAGCCGGCAGCGTCGTCGGCGCCGGAAATGACGTGTATCGGAATCCCTTCCGTCTTCGGGTCGTGCCTCAGCAGGTCGAACAAAACCCATCCATCGATGTCAGAAAGACCTAGATCCAGGGTTATGGCATCCGGGACCAGTTTCCTCGCCAACGCGACCGTGCCGGAACCTGCGGTGGACAGCACGCCCTTGAGACCGGCGGAACGAGCCATGCCCAAGAGAAGCCCAGCAAAAGTTGGGTCGTCCTCGACGATCAGCACTACCCTGTCATTGGGCGATAGAGTGTCGCGATCATCCATCAACTCCGCGGTCGGCATGGCCGAGGTCGGCGAAGCAGCAGACCCTTCATCATCCAGCGATGCCATGGCCTGGGGCGCGGCCCGAGGCCCGTCGAATGGAATGACAAGCGTGAAGGTCGAGCCCTTCCCTGCCGTGCTCTCCACTCTCAATTCGCCGCCTAGCAGGCGAGCGATCTCGCGGCTTATCGACAAGCCAAGACCGGTGCCGCCATATTTGCGGCTCGTCGTTCCATCTGCCTGCTGGAATGCTTCGAAAATCAATTTCTGTTTGTCGTCAGGAATGCCAATGCCGGTATCGGTGACGGCGATCGCGAGCGCCTTGGGAGGCTGAGCGCCATTGCGTCGTCCTGCTCTCTCTGGCCTGAAGTGCAGGCTAACCTGGCCTTGAGATGTGAACTTGAAGGCGTTCGACAGCAGATTAAGGACGATTTGCTGGAGGCGCTTTTCGTCGGTGCGCACAGTCTCGGGAAGCCCCGGATCCACGTCGATGGTGAAGCCAAGCCCTTTATCTGCGGCCAACTGACGGAATGTGCGTTCCATATGCTGGCGAAGATGCGCCAGCGGCATGTCGTTAATCTCGACGGAGACCGTACCGGACTCAATCTTCGACAGATCGAGAATGTCGTTGATGAGGCTGAGCAGATCAGTCCCGGCCGAGTTGATGGTGCGAGCAAACTCGACTTGCTTGTCGTTGAGGTTGCCCTGCTGATTGCTGGCGAGAAGGTTCGAAAGGATAAGCAGCGAGTTCAACGGGGTGCGCAGCTCGTGACTCATATTGGCCAGGAACTCGGATTTGTATTTGGATGTCAGGGCCAGCTGCTCCGCTTTCTCCTCGAGCGCCCGCCGAGCCATCTCGATCTCGAGGTTCTTATTCTCCACCTGTTTCTTTTCGTTCTCGAGCAGCTGCGCCTTTTCCTGCAGTTCCTCGTTCGTGGCGTGCAATTCCTCCTGTTTCTTGGTCAGCTCTGTTTGGCGCGCCTGCAATTCGGATGTCAGCAACTGCGATTGCTTAAGAAGCCCTTCGGTACGCATCGTCGCTGCGATCGTGTTGAGCACGATGCCGACCGACTCCATCAACTGGTTCAGGAATGACTGGTGGGTATCGCGAAATTCGTTGAAGGAAGCGAGTTCGATAACCGCTTTGACTTCGTCTTCGAACAGGGCCGGCAAGATGATGACATTGGCGGGGGCGGCGCTGCCAAGGCCGGACGTGACACGAAGGAAATCCGGCGGCACATTGTCGAGCACAATTGCGCGCTTGTCGGCAGCACTTTGCCCAATAAGTCCCTCGCGCAGATCCAACCGCTGCTTCATCGCGGCCTTGCTCTCGGCGCCATAGGACGCGGCGAGTTCGAGATAGGATTCGTCTTCTTCTCGGTTGGTCACGTAGAATAAGCCGTATTGTGCGTTCACCAACGGCGCCAGCTCCGACATGATCAGACGCGACACGGTCGCCAGATCGCGTTCGCCCTGCAGCATGCGCGAGAATCGGGCGAGATTTGTCTTTAGCCAGTCCTGTTCGGCATTCTTGAGTGTCTGATCCTTGAGGTTGCGGATCATCTCATTGATGTTGTCCTTGAGTGCCGCCACCTCGCCCGACGCCTGCACGCTGATCGAGCGTGTTAGATCACCCTTGGTCACCGCCGTCGACACCTCAGCGATAGCACGCACCTGGGTTGTCAGATTGGCCGCAAGCTGATTGACGTTGTCCGTCAGGTCGCGCCAGAGGCCGGCGGCACCCGGCACACGGGCCTGGCCGCCAAGTTTGCCTTCGATGCCGACTTCGCGCGCGACGTTGGTTACCTGGTCGGCGAAGGTGGCGAGCGTCTCGATCATGCCGTTGATGGTGTCGGCCAAGGAGGCAATCTCGCCCTTGGCGTCCACCGTCAGCTTGCTGCGTAGATTTCCTTGTGCAACCGCCGTCACGACGTCCGCGATGCCACGCACCTGATTGGTGAGGTTCGTCGCCATCAGGTTGACGTTGTCGGTCAGATCCTTCCAGGTTCCAGCGACGCCCTCAACGCGCGCCTGACCGCCAAGTTTGCCTTCGGTGCCAACCTCGCGCGCCACGCGCGTCACCTCCCCGGCGAACGAATTCAGCTGATCGACCATGGTGTTGATGGTCGACTTCAGCTCGAGTATCTCGCCTTTGACGTCGACGGTAATCTTCTTCGACAGATCGCCACGCGCCACTGCGGTGGTCACTTCGGCGATGTTGCGCACCTGGCCGGTCAGGTTTTCGGCCATGGAATTCACGTTGTCGGTTAGGTCTTTCCACGTGCCAGCGACGCCACGAACTTGCGCCTGGCCGCCGAGCTTGCCCTCAGTGCCGACCTCACGTGCGACGCGTGTCACTTCGCCGGCGAATGAGTTCAGCTGATCGACCATCGTATTGATCGTCGACTTCAGCTCCAGAATCTCTCCCTTGACGTCGACTGTGATCTTCTTCGAAAGATCGCCGAGCGCCACGGCGGTGGTGACCTCGGCGATGTTGCGAACCTGGCCGGTCAGATTGGCCGCCATGGCATTGACGTTGTCGGTCAAATCCTTCCATGTCCCGGCAACCCCACGCACCTGCGCCTGTCCGCCGAGCTTGCCATCGGAGCCCACCTCGCGCGCCACGCGCGTGACTTCCGAGGCGAACGAATTGAGCTGGTCGACCATCGTGTTGATGACGTCCTTGATCTGAAGGATCTCACCTAGGGCGTCGACCGTGATCTTCTGGGTCAGGTCGCCGGTGGCGATGGCCGTCGCCACCTTGGAGACGTCGCGCAACTGCACCGTTAGATTGCCGGCCATCGCGTTAACGTTGTCAGTCAAATCCATCCAGGTGCCGGCAACGCCTTCGACGTGAGCTTGGCCGCCGAGCTTGCCTTCGGAACCGACTTCGCGCGCCACGCGCGTCACCTCGGAGGCAAACGAATTCAGCTGGTCGACCATCGTGTTGACGGTGTCCTTGAGCTCCAGAATTTCGCCCTTGACGTCGACCGTGATCTTCTTCGACAGGTCGCCACGGGCGACAGCCGTGGTCACTTCGGCGATGTTGCGCACCTGGCCGGTGAGGTTAGCGGCCATCAGATTGACGCTGTCGGTGAGATCTTTCCAAGTTCCGCCGACGCCTTTCACCTCGGCCTGACCGCCGAGCTTGCCTTCAGTGCCGACCTCGCGGGCAACGCGCGTCACCTCGGAGGCAAAAGAATTGAGCTGGTCGACCATCGTGTTGATGGTGTCCTTGAGCTCCAGGATTTCTCCCTGGACGGCCACGGTGATCTTTTTCGACAGGTCGCCCGACGCGACGGCCGTCGTCACTTCGGCAATGTTGCGAACCTGGCCGGTCAGGTTTTCGGCCATCGAGTTCACATTGTCGGTGAGGTCCTTCCAAGTGCCCGCAACACCACGCACCTGGGCCTGACCGCCCAGCTTGCCTTCGGAACCGACCTCGCGCGCCACGCGGGTGACTTCGGAGGCAAACGAATTCAACTGGTCCACCATCGTGTTGATGGTATTTTTCAACTCGAGGATCTCGCCCTTCACATCGACGGTGATCTTCTTCGAAAGGTCGCCGAGAGCGACGGCGGTCGTCACCTCGGCAATGTTGCGAACCTGGCCGGTCAGGTTCTCGGCCATCAAATTGACGTTGTCGGTCAGATCTTTCCAAGTCCCTCCGACACCTTCGACACGCGCCTGGCCGCCAAGCTTTCCTTCGGTGCCGACCTCGCGCGCCACGCGCGTCACCTCCGAGGCGAATGAATTGAGCTGATCCACCATTGTGTTGATGGTGTTCTTAAGCTCGAGAATTTCCCCTTTCACATCGACAGTAATCTTCTTCGACAAATCACCCGATGCGACGGCCGTGGTAACCTCGGCAATATTGCGGACCTGCCCCGTCAGGTTGGTCGCCATCGCATTGACGTTGTCAGTCAGGTCCTTCCAGGTGCCAGCCACGCCTTTGACGCGCGCTTGCCCTCCGAGCTTGCCTTCTGTGCCCACTTCACGGGCGACGCGAGTGACCTCCGAGGCAAAGGAGCCCAATTGCCCGACCATGGTGTTGACGACTTTGCCGATGCGAAGGAACTCACCTCGCAGGGGCCGCCCGTCGATCTCCACCATCATGGTTTGCGACAGGTCACCCTTGGCCACGGCTCCAATGACACGGGCGACTTCCGTCGTCGGTTGCACCATGTCCTCGATCAGATTGTTGACGGAGCGAACGCTGCTCTCCCAACTTCCGGTGGCGTTGCGAACGCGGCCGCGCTCACCGATCCGCCCGTCCTTACCGACCACCCTGCTCAGCCGCTCGAACTCGCGCGTAACTTGGTCGTTGATTTCCACGATCTGGTTAAATGCATCGGCGATATCGGAATCGAGTCCGTCGTAGACATTCTCGATGCGGACGGAAAAGTCCCCACGCCGGAACGCTTTGAGCGCATTCAAGATGTGCCGGCGGTCCAACTGCGCCTTCGATGCTAGCCTACCCACAGCGCCCCTCACACTCAGCTGACACAGATAAACGTCGTTTTGCTGAAAAACCCCGTCGCGGATACACCTCCGCGAGGAAAGTAACGCGAAAAGCTCCTCTGGGTTCCAACGCTGCGCTGGGCTACACGACAACTCGGCGAATAAGCGGGGAAGCGTCCTCCTCCCTCGATATCGCCAGGTCCGGAGAGCTTACGCCAATACGGTTGGATGATGATCCCGGCGTCCCTGCAGGATGTCCTTCATGAGCTCCTCGCGCTTGGGGGTGTGGGAACTGCAAGGGCTGCATTGATCTTGGCGTTCCAGTCCGGATTCGACCAAGCCGATCCATTCCATGCCTCGCCGTGCGGTAGCGCACCGATAAAACTTGAACTCCTAGCGGTCGCATATTCCAGTTGGTGGTGGAGAGCGAATATTTCGTTCAATCGTTCCAGAAGGTTGAGCCCGGCAGCATGGTGCGTTGACCTTGATACCGGCTTCACGCCCACGGAGCCGCGATGGCATCGCCGGTGTTTTCTGCCAATCCTCGTCGACCGCGCATAGCTTGCCGTCAGCTGCCGAAGACCTGTTATTCGAAACGCCAGTCACCGCAAGAGCCCGTTCATATCGAAGTCTTCCCAGCCCCGCAGGCGGGTCGCCTCGTCCCAACTCGCGTCAATGTCATTTGCAGGACCGTGGCGCCTCTTTTGCGAGCGTTTAATGGCAGTCTTCGCGGCGGCGCGTCGTCGGTTCTCGGCGACCTTCGCCGCGTCTTCTTCGCGCCAGACTGAGACCAGGTCGCGGTCAAGCACATCCTCGATGTGACGCGGATCGAAGACGTGGAAGGTTATCTTCCTGGCTCGGCCGCGAAGCTTGACTGTCCTGGTCCCCGCGCTCTGCAAGCGACCGTCTTTCAGCCAGCGGCGCCGCTCGCCCTGCTTGATCGTGAGGATGTCCTCGACTTCGCGCGGGATCACCGGCAAGTCTTCGATGTCGTGCATGGCCTCGAACACGATCGCCGAAGCCGCCTGAATATCAGCATCGGAGCCCTCTGGCAGGCGCAAGGTCACTTTTCGAGATTCAATGTGGAGCAGCTTCCTCAAAGCCGCAGGAAGGCGAGCACGGATCTCGAGGAAAATGCCCCTCGCCCGCACCGACGATCCAAGCGTCGCCGCCGAAGACAGGGGCCACTCAGCAATTAACTTACCAGTTGGAGAAATTTTGCGGCGTGCGGACATGGCCTTTAGATTGGCCTTCGATCCAGTTCGTTTCAATACGGCCGCGCCGGTGAGGGTCCGCCATACTGCTATTTGGAGTCGCGTTCGATACCGACGGTGTCGCCGTCGCCATGCACTGCGTCGCGGTCCCAATCGTTGGTCTTGCCGGGTGTTTTGGCGGCCGCTTCCCGCCGCTCTTGACCTTTGTCTTTGCGCGGCTGGCGCTCCTGCATCTCGGTGTATTTCGATTTCTCGTTGCGCGGCATGCAAACCTTCCATGAATAAGCCATCGAAATTCAACCGGCAGGCTGGACAATCGTTCCAGAGAAGTTGAACCCGGCGCCAGCGCCTTGCGTTTGTTCTTGGAGCCGCTCAGGGAGACAAACGGTGACCCGGATCGCAACCTTCAACGTTAATGGTGTCAACGGCCGCCTACCGGTGCTCCTGAAGTGGCTCGGCGAAACCAGCTACGACGTGGTCTGCCTGCAGGAATTGAAAACTTCCGACGACAAATTTCCGATCGAGGCGATCCGGGACGCCGGCTACGGCGCTATCTGGCATGGCCAGAAATCCTACAACGGCGTGGCGATACTGGCGCGCGGGAGGGATCCCATCGAGCGCCGCCGCGGCTTGCCTGGTGACCCCGACGATACGCATAGCCGCTATCTGGAGGCGGAGATCGACAACATGGTCGTCGCCTGCATCTACCTGCCCAATGGCAATCCGGCGCCAGGACCCAAATTCGATTACAAGCTGCGGTGGTTCGAACGTCTCGTCACCTACAGCAGATCGCTGCTGGACGAGCGCGCCGTGCTGTGTGGTGACTACAATGTCGTCCCGACCGAGATAGACGCCGTGGTGCCTGCTCGCTGGTTGGGCGATGCCGTCTTCTTCCCGGAAAGCCGGAAAGCCTATGCGAAAATGCTATCCTTGGGCTGGGTGGACGCGATGCGCCGGATTTACCCAGGCAAGGGCATCTACACCTACTGGAACTTCTCCTACCGCGGCGGCTACGACCGAAGCTCCGGATTGCGCATGGATCACTTGCTTGTCAGCCCATCGCTGGACGAGAACATTCGAGATGCCGGCGTGGATGTCGAAACCCGAGGCTGGGAAAAGCCGAGTGATCACGCACCAGCTTGGCTCGACCTTGGCCGTTAGGTCCCTGGTCCCGGGATTGCTCCCATCAACTCCAGCATCCAGATACCGCAGAGTAAAGGAATTCCTCATTCAGCAAATCAAATTCAGCCTCCATGGCATCCAGCTAATCAGCTGTTACGCCGACAAACTTCTTTCTCGGCCCGGTGGGATACACCAACTGGGACGGTGGTGTGAGTGTGATGAGAAGTTGCGCAAAGTGGAAGTTCGCCCGGCTCAGGCGATGATCAGGCTCGCCGCTTTAAGCTGCCTTTCAGCATGGTCGCTAAGTCTAGGCCGCCACATGGGCGCTTCCCATCCACTAAGGCCGTCGCTGTCGGTTCACGGCTAGGCACCAGCACGGGCCACCATGTGTTGCGGGGCCACTAAGGAGTTAGGCCTCAATCGCAAAACGGGCTTACCGACTGAGCTACATCCCAATTTGCTAATCGCGCGCTTGAGGTCTACTCTGCGATACATCGGCCGCCAGTGTTTCGGATGCAGCCGACCGTAAGAGGTACGCGCTCTTGCCCGTCAGGGAGAGCGCCGTGCCCCAATCTCTTCTTCGCAACCATATTTTGAAAGCCCTTTCGCCCGAGGATTTCGGGCTGCTGCAGCCGTCAATGCATCACGTCGAACTGGGCATCAAGGACCGACTGGAGACCCCGTATCAGCCAATCGAGCATGTGTATTTTCCAGAGGCGGGCATCGCTTCGGTAGTCGCCACCCTGACCGGCGGCCGGCAAAGCGAAGTCGGCATCATTGGCCATGACGGCATGACAGGGGTCGCGATTATCCTCGGCCAGGACAGTTCCCCCAACGAAACCTACATCCAGGTGGCAGGCAATGGCTGGTGCCTGCCAGTTCCCAGCCTTCGCGTCTCGATTGCAGAAAGCCAGAGCCTTCGCGACTCGCTGCTTCGCTACGCACACGCGTTCCTGGTGCAGTCGTCCCGCACGGCACTGGTCAATGGCCATTCGAAAATCGAGGAACGGCTGGCCCGGTGGTTGCTTATGGTCGATGATCGTATGGAGGGCAACAGGATCTATCTGACGCACGAGTTTCTGGCCACCATGCTTGGCGCGCGGCGCCCTGGCGTCACCATAGCCCTGCAAATGCTTGAATATCGGGGGCTGATCCACGCCAGGCGCGGCGAGATCACAATTATCGACCGGCCCGGAATGATAAAGCTGACGCACGGCGCCTATGGGGAGGAAGAGCAACGTCACTTCGGCGCTGCCCGGCTGATTGTCCGGAATCGGACATAAGCTTGAAGGCCGCCGAATATTTGGCCATAAATCGCGTTGGTCTTGGTTCAGGGAGGAACTCCAATGACCAACACTGTTCACACCGTGACGGTTGA